>JAKEER010000185.1 GCA_022616615.1 Acidobacteriota bacterium | reverse complement strand
GCGATTCTCCTATTATTGGCGCCGGCCTTTATGTCGATAATAACGTGGGAGCTGCGGGTCCACAGGCCACGGAGAAGCCAATCTGCAAGTGGTAGGGACGCACACAGTCGTGGAGCTGATGCGTCAGGGCCGGTCGCCCCAGCAGGCTTGCCTGGAGGCCCTGCAGCGCGTAGTGGACCTTTACCGGGGAAAGCCGCCGAATTTGAGTTTTTACGCTCTCGACAAAAAGCGGGAGATCGCGGCAGCAGCCATCTACAAGGGCGGAAAGTACTGCGTTCACGATGGCACCCAGGCCACTCAGCGTTCCACTGCCTAGCTGCTGGAAAGAGGGATAGACTGACCGGCACTGCCCTGAAAGGCATCTTGGAGGTTTATGGATCGGCGCAAAGTGATTGCCAGAAAAAGGAATGGCCAGATCATCAAGGGATACATAGAGTCCATACCGGAGTTCTCGGGGGAATCGAACATCATTGTCACTTCCTTGACCGAGCAAACACTGGTCATTCCGAAAAGTGAAATGAAGGCGCTCTTCTTCGTGAAGAGGTTTTCCGGAAACAAAGAGTACAGCGAGATCAAGGTTTTTGACAGCCAGCCCAGGATCGACGGCCTTTGGGTCCGGCTGACCTTCTATGACATGGAGACAATTGAGGGGATCGTCCCCAACTCCACGCAGTTTCTGGCCGACGATGGGTTCTACCTGAGGCCTCCTGATTCCAACAGCAACAACCGCATGGTGTATGTCGTAAAGTCTGCTCTAAAAGACTTTACCGTGCTGGGTGTGCAGTACTCCAAGGGCGACATCAGCACCTACTATGAGAAATTCATGAGCGCCAAGAATTCCGGGAAAATCCGGGGGTGAGCATGGCCGTGGATGTTGGCCTAGAATCGCGCGCTTCGCCCGGTCTGGAAAAGCGGCAAGATACAAAATCACCTAAACTCTTAAGGAGCGCTAATTCACATCCTTGTGAAGTTGAAGTGCCTGTACTCCTTCCGTAGGCCGGAAAGCTGAACGTTGAACATCGTTCAGATAGACCTCCATAGTCGGATCGAGAGCAGGCAAGCGGGTCAGCGCTGGCGAATACCAGTCTCGGAAACTACGGTCAGACGCTTCGCTAGGCCGAGGCTGAGCAGCGCCGGAAGATGGCGCACGAAGAAGGCAAGGACTGCTCCCCTACCGCTTCTGGGCGGTCGAAAAAGGACAATGCCAGGATATTGGTCTGGAGGGTAGGCCACAACCTTTCCGACACCCTTGTCGAGGGTCAACAAAATACGGCTCTCGGCGCGCGCTCGCTCCAAAACAAATGAATCCGCACTTCCGGCCAGTCCTTCGTCGTAGACGCCATCGGCCTCATGACCTTGAGAGTGTAGGGCATGGACGACTTCAATTGGCAGGTTTTCGTCGACCTTGACTTTCACTGGCTACGCAACGGATGCAATATCTCTTCATGAGCCAGTTCG
Source organism: Acidobacteriota bacterium (assembly GCA_022616615.1). Taxonomy (GTDB): domain Bacteria; phylum Acidobacteriota; class Terriglobia; order Versatilivoradales; family Versatilivoraceae; genus VFZK01. The sequence goes on along the minus strand of JAKEER010000185.1, from coordinate 31,774 downwards.
GCTGCATAAGCAATTGCAGCGTCAATATGCTCGGGCTGCAAAGAAGGATAGCTCCTCAGGATTTCCTCACGGGTTGCCCGTTCGGCCAGGCTGTCCAGGATATTCGTCACCATGACGCGGGTTCCCGTGGCACAAAGCTGGCCGCCGCACACTGCTGGATTACTTGCCAGGTAATCTCTCCACTGAATCATAGAGGGCTCCATTACCGCATTCCTCTCATTCTACGCTGACTGTCACCCCCAACCGAAGACGAAATTGCTCATGTGCGAGTTCCGATGTGGCGCCAGTTTCAACTACAGATTGTAGTCTCAGAACATGGAGAACCCTCTTGACGATACACTTCCGCGGCTCTAGCACCCTGTCGGACTTAAGCACGGCAGCTGCGAATGAGGCGGCAGATTTTGACCACCGAATCAAAAGGGACCCAACATCATGCCGACGATGGACGTTTCTGCCAGACTGCTTCAATACGGCCTGCCTGAACTGGAACCACCTTGAAGGGGTTTGGGGTCGCAGTTTCTGTTGTTGGAGGGCGAACATCCGCTTCAGATTCCGGGCCTTGCTGACCAGGGTCTATTCGCCCGAAACCGCTTGAAGTCCGCGCACGTGAAAACTGTCGAAAGCCCAACACCGATTTGAGGAACCTGCAAAGGCTGGTGCGCACCAGGTCGCCAAGCGTCACATCGCGATCCTCAGCATTCAGCCAACATTTGGTTTCTCTGTAAGCATTGTAACGCCCAAGCGGGTTGACGATGCCAAACTCTTCGCCGACATCGAGCTCACGATTGACACGCACTTCAAAGTTCACTATGGTTTGCAGGACTCTGCGCGGGTTCGCGCTCACTCCACTGAATCAAAATAGACAACTCCACGGTACATCTTCCCGCATAACCTGCTGCGTCGATGCCCACGAGAGGGCACTCAACGGTGCAATAGCCATCTAGCTCATTACCCCTGAAACTCATTCCCAACTCGCAAACTTTATCTGGGGTATTTGCAACCTGTTTCGTGGACCGTATAAGCGGAACGAATACCGGAAGGTCATCCTACCGCTTACCGTCTTGCGCCGTTTCGATTGCATCCTCGCGCCAACGAAGGCGCAGGTGCTCAAGGAACACGCCGCCATCAAAGCGAAACCCGAAAACATAATTCGCCACAAGCTATGCTCAATTACCGGTCGCGCGTTCTACAACCTCTCCAAGCTCGACCTACCGCGGCTGCTCGACGACCCCAACCAACTGGCGCCAAACCTCAACAGCTATATCAACGCTTTCTCGCCCAACGTCCGAGCCATCATGGAACGGTTTGACTTCGGCACGCAAGTAGCCAGGATGCTGAGAAGGATCTGCTCTACCTCGTCATCAAGCGCTTCGCCGCCGAATCTGTCTCCAGCTCGCGTGTACAACGTGCAAAAATGGGTTATGCCTTCGAGGAACTGATCCGGATCGGTGCAGAGCAATCGAACGAGGAGGCCGGGGAGCATTTCACCCCTCGCGAGGTCATCAAGCTCATGGTGAATCTCCTCCTCTCACCCGAGAAAGACCTTGCTCGCAGCCATGTTGTGAAAACCATCTACGACCCCGCCTGTGGCACTGGGGGAATGTTGTCTGTCTCAGAGAAGTACATCCGAGAGCTCAACGCCGACGCGCAGCCCAAGCTCTTTGGCCAGGACTGGAATGACGAAGCCTGGGCCGTTTGCAAGTCGGACATGTTGATCAAGGGCGAGGACGCTGACAACATCATCCTCGGCGATACGTTTACCAAGGACGGCTTTGATCGCGCCGATGGAAAAAAGTTGGCCTTCGATTATATGCTCGCAAATCCACCTTTCGGCGTGGAGTGGAAGCAGCAGCAACGGTACATCGAACAAGAGCGCGACACGCTCGGCTACAGCGGACGTTTCGGCGCCGGCACACCCGGGTGAACGACGGGGCACTCCTGTTCCTCCAGCACATGCTGGCCAAGATGCGCGCCCCGCAAGACGGTGGCAGCCGGCTCGCCATCGTCTTTAATGGCTCGCCTCTCTTTACCGGCGACGCTGGCGGCGGCGAAAGTGAAATCCGCCGCTGGATCATCGAGAACGATTGGTTGGAAGCCATCGTCGCCAATCCGGGCGGGATTCGAGCGCCATGGCCACCGCAGCTTCTTGAGAGGTGCCGATTTCTTGAGGGAGTAGAGCTCTCTTGAGGACGAAGCGATCTTCAGGAGGAAGTCCTGCCAGTGTCTTGATCTCCAGGACAAGTCCAGCCAGTTGACTTTGTACCTGAAGCCGCTGAGCTTCCAATTGATTAGTCGTGGCTAGGAGCAGATGCTGATCGAGCCGGGCAGCGTCGCCGGAGTCCAGCCGCACCTTCATGATGCGCACCATCTCCTGATTCAGCTTGGCGACTTGTTCGAGCTGATCCAACTGAGCAGCGGCTCCGAGGGCTTCTCCAAAGAGCAGGCGCACCCGTGTGGCGAATTGCCTCTCGACATCGGCAATTTGCGCTTTGATCATCTCACCGTAGGCTGTGGCGACCTGAATGCGTTTGGCTCGTTTGCCGCCGAGCTCGAAAGGCTGCGAGAGTGCGACGTTATAACCGCGTTCACCTTCATTGGCAAAGAAAACGTCCGAGCCATGCTCCACGTCCAAGGACGGATTAGGTCTCAGCCGAGCCTGGGTCATGCGCGCCTCGGCTTGGCGGAGCTGCGCTCGCACCACCTCCAGCTGTTTGTTTTGCGAAAGAGTTAAGTTAACGAGCTCCTCGATCGTGATTCCGTCAGTGTCGCTGACAGCCAGAGCCACCAATGATTCTGAGCCGCCTATCTGGCGTTCCTGACTGTCTCGTCCATCGTTGATTGCGCTGCCAGTCTGCGCGGCGGCTTGAGCTCGCAGGGGAAGTTCGGAACTTAGCCAAACGAGTGCGAAGACAAGTACCTGTCTAATCATGTTGTATTTCCTGAATGGGGGTTCTCTTTCGGCGTTCAAGCTATAAGACAACAGCGTCTTCAGTCGAGACAGGCCGTCCATACTTCAGGTAGAGAGCCGGCAAGACCACCATGTTGAGAAGGGTTGAAGTAAAGAGCCCACCTAAAATCACAACCGCCATGGGCTGTTCCAGCTCGCGTCCTGGCTTGCCGGCGCTTAACGCCAACGGTAGCAAGCCCAAGCCGGCGGTCAGAGCCGTCATCAGGATGGGGGAAAGGCGTTCCATGGCTCCGCGAGCTGCCAGCTCGCGGCCAAACATCATGCCTTCTTCCTTCATCAGGTGGTTGTAGTGCGTGATGAGCATGATCCCGTTGCGTGTGGCGATGCCAAAGAGCGTGATGAAACCGACCAGAGAGGCCACGGACGCCTCTCCGTCACTGGCTATGAACACAGCTGCGATGCCGCCAATCAATGCCAGAGGCAGGTTCGCCATCACCAGCAGGGCCTGCCTGATGGAGCGGAACGCCAGAAACAGCAACAGGAAGATTCCCAGAGCAGCCGCGCCACTCAGCCATAGGATTTGGCGCAGCGCCTCGGATTGGGCCTGGTAAGCGCCACCGTATTCCAAGTAGTAGCCCACGGGCAGGCGAACCCTTTCGCCGATTCGTTGCTTGATGGCTACGACGATAGCGCTCAGGCTGCCACTGCTGACATTGCAAGAGACCACCGTGCGCCGCTGGGCATTCTCACGGTTGATCGTGTCCGGCCCGTTAACGATCTGGATTTCCGCGAGTGCACCCAGAGGAACCTTGGCACCTGTCGGGGTATCCACTAGCGTCTGCCGCATTGTCTGCAGGTCTTTAGCTACCGCGGGCGGATAACGCACCACGATCGGGAATGACCTCTGCTGCTCGAAGACATCCGAGACTTTCGTGCCGAAAAATGCCGCTCGAATTCTCTCGGCCAGGTCTGCGCTATTGAGGCCATAGAGAGCCAGGGCCTCCCGGTTGAATCGAACCAGCACTTTGGGAACACCAGTTTGCTGTTCGAGGTTCAGGTCGGCCACGCTCGGCACGTCCGCCACAGCCGTCTGAATCTCCTTTCCCTTTTGCTGCAGGACCTCCAGGTCCGGACCGAAGAGCTTGACCACGATGGTGGCCGTGGTACCGGAAAGAACTTCTTCGATGCGTTCGGAGATGAACTGCTTGATGCTGAAGGCAAAGCCGTGAATGTCTTCCAACCTGCGGCGCACGTCGGCGACCACCTCATCGCGCCGTCGGCCACTCTCTTTCAAGTTCACGTGCAGTTCGTTGAAGTTTGTCCCGAAGGTGTCTTCGCCAAGCTCCGCTCGACCCGCCTGTTGGGCCACTCTTAGCACCTCCGGCACCCCTGTCAGTCGCTGTTGGGCGATCGCCCCAGTCCGCAAGGATTCCTCCAGCGAGGTGCCCGGTGCGCCGATCATGTGTATGATCAGATTGCCTTCATTGAATTCCGGCAGGAACTCGCCTCCGATGAAGGGCACCGTCGCCAGGGCCAATGCGAGTAGAGACACTGACACCAGCATCACCGTACGGGGATGATCGAGGATTGGATGAATCACCCGGTCATAACCGCGTTTTAGGAGACGCACTGTAAAGGTTTCTTCCGGCTTCTCTACGGCCTGAGGCAGCAAGAAGTAACAGAGCGCCGGGGTGAGAGTGAGCGCCACCACCAGAGAGGCCAGCATCGCCAGGATATAGGCGTAGGCCAACGGCGTGAAGATGCGTCCGGCCAAGCCTGACAGCGACAGGATTGGCAGAAAGACCAGCGTGACGATCAAAGTCGCGTAGACCACTGAGCCACGCACTTCGCTGGAGGCGCGATAGATGACAGAAAGTGCTGACTCCGGATGCCCTTTCAGAGCGTTCTCGCGCAACCGGCGGTAAACGTTTTCAACGTCAACAATGGCATCGTCCACGACCTCCCCGATGGCGAGCGCCAATCCGCCCAGCGTCATAGTATTGATGGTGCCGCCCAGCCAGCGCAGGACGACAATGGCTGCCAGCAAGGAGAGCGGAATGGCTGTCAAGCTGATGAGCCCGGTGCGCCAGCTGAAGAGGAAGAACACCAGCACCAACACGACCAATAGCCCGCCTTGCAGCATGGCCCAATTGATGTTGGAGATGGCCTGCTCGATGAAACTTGCTTGCCGGAAAATCTGCCTGTCAAGCACGACGTCAGGCGGCAAGGACTGGCGAAGTCCATCCAACGCAGCTTCCACGTCTCGGGTGGTTGTCAGAGTGTTGGCCGAGGGCTGCTTGAGCACAATGAGGATCACGCTCGGCTTTCCGCAAGTTGAAGCATCGCCGACTTTGTAGCCAGGGCCGAAGCGCACCACGGCAACCTGCTTGATATGGATAGGAAGATTCCCCTTCACCGAAACCACCGCATTCTCGAGATCTGACAACGATCGGACTCGACCTTCCCCTTGAATGACCATGGTCTGGCCGGCTGTATCCAGAAACCCGGCGCCGGCGTTTTGATTCGCCCGTTGCGCGGCGCTCATGACTTCCCCGAGCGTCACGCCGTAGTCTTTGAGTTTTGCCGGATCGGCGATCACCTGGTACTGCTTTTGTTCACCGCCAAAAATGGTGACTTGCGACACGCCCGGCACGGCCAGCAAGCGCGGCCGCAGGGTCCAATCGGCCAGTGTCCGCAAGTCCATCATCCACGTTTTTTTCCGCAGTCAGACTGATGCGCAACAAGGTTCCCACGGGTGGACTAATAGGCATCATCTGCGGCTCATTGGCGCCGGGCGGCAGCCGGGAGCGGGCGAGTTGCAGTTTCTCGCTGACCATTTGGCGGGCGCGAAAGATGTCGGTTCCCGCTTCGAAGACACAAGTCACCACGGAGAGACCCGCCGCCGACGAAGAGCGGATCGTCTCCAGACCGCTCGTGCCGTTCAGGACCATTTCAATCGGTTGGGAAACCAGGGGTTCAACCTCCTCGGCCGAAAGGCCTGGAGCCTCTGTTTGAATGATGACTTGCGGCGGCGCAAAATCTGGAAAGACATCCAGCGGGGCCTGGCGTGCGGCCCGTATTCCAAGAATCATCAGCAGTATCCCGAGCGCCAGCATGACCAGCCGGTTGTGCAGCGACCAGAGGATGACACGGTTCAGCATTACCTTTTCTCACCTTCGAGTTCAGTTGGAATCTGGCCTCTGAGCGTCTCGCTGCGTAGCAATCCCGCACCGGTTGCCACGACCTTTTCACCCGCCTTAAGGCCCGAGCTGACCACAATGCTCTGGCCTCGCCGCTCGCCAGTAGAAATCGCACGCTGTTGGAAAACGCCCGGCGCTGTCTCTACGAACACCGTCGACTGTCCCTCAGTGGAGAACAGCGCCGAGTCAGGGATGAGCAGTGCCTTCTCGCTCGGGCCGGTCGGAATCCGCACGTCGGCCGTCATCCCGATCTTGAGGCTGCTGTCTGGGTTGCTGGTAGCAAAGATCACCTTGAGCGTGCGATTGGCCGGATCAACCACGTCCCCGATGGTGACGAGTTTCCCAATGTATGTCTTTGCTGGATTGGCGGGCGTCGTGAACTCGACCTGCTGCGCACGGCGCACTGAGAGAAGGTCGCTCTCGTGCAAGCCCACCTCCACCCAAACCGTGGCCATATCCACAATGGTCAATAAGCTCTTGGCCACGTCGATCTGCTGACCAGCGGTCAGATCCGCAGCCACCACGGTTCCTGAAATCGGGGCACGGATGGCCGCTCGTCGCGGGCCGCCATTCTGCTGCGATAGGATCCCCTCGTACTGCAGCCTCGCTCGCGTGGCTCCTTCAAGCTGCGCTTGGGCCTGCTTGAGTTGGAACTCTGCTGTCTGTAGCTGCTTGAGAGGAATCGCTCCTCCTTCATAGAGTTGTTTGGCACGTTCGAGCTCAGTCTGGCGAAGCTGGACCTCTTGCTTTGCCTGATCCAGACTGAAGCTGCGCGGCCGTCGCGGCAAACTGCACTTGGTCGGAAGCTGTGACCAGTTGCTCCACTTCCGCCAGTACCTGGTCTTTTCTCACCCTAGTCCCGATCCGTGGCAGTCTGACCGGATCGGCAATCAGCCGGCCGGCAAAAGGAGAAAACACCTCGGACTCGCCACCCGCTCGAGCCGTCACGCGCCCAATAGCGGAGAGAGCCTGGGCTATCTGCTGCTCGATGACCGGGACCATCTGTATCCCGTTGGCTTGCACCTGTTCTGGCGTGAGATGGATAAAGCCATCCGCTGACAGGACCGTTTTGGCGGTCACGCTGCGACTGGCCTCGCGTTGGCGCTCAGCTTCAGACTCGCAGCCTGCCATCGGCAAACTCAAAAGACCAATCAACAGCACCTGACTGAAAGTTCCGTGTCGCAATCACGACCTCCCGGACTGGCGTACTATCAGCGATAGTATTTATGAACCAAAAATCACCCGCGACAAGAAGTTGGACAGCCATCGATCTTGCCTAGCTTAGTAGTGGGAAGACTTGCTCCATTGCAGCGTGGAGCCTTTTCAGCAAATGCGGATTGACTGCAGCGTAGGCTACGGTGATGAGAAGGAAGAAGAGGGAGCCCCAGGTGGCGGCACTGAAAATCAAATCGACGTGCTTATCGAAAGCCTGGCCCTGCTCGGCCATTTGCGTCAGGCGAAGCACCCGCCACGATATCCCGTCAACATCTTCACCCATCAGCAATGCACCGGCAGGCATGGTAGGTCTCACGCCGTCCGGCACCATGCGAGCGACTTTGACAAGTGTCGAGGCCAGATCGAGTGCAGCTGGCCCACCTTTCCGTGCAGCATATTCGTCTGCCGCTGCTTCGGCCGCTCTTCCCCAAGCACGGTCAAGCGACCGACCCCACGGCAATATCGGCAGCAAGTCCCGGCAGGCGCGCATGAAAACGCGCTTCAGGTTATCGCGCGCAGCCAGGTGGCCGGCTTCGTGTTCCAGTGCAGCTAGGAGTTCTTTCGGACCGAGCGATTCAATAACACACTGGGAGACAAATAACCGCGGACGGAAGACACCCACAATCGCCATGAGCGGAAAAGGGTGGCGCAGGCAGAAGGCACGCATGCCTCTGCCCGCAATGGCGATAGGCTCGGCATGCCGAATCCAATCAGCAGCAAGGTGCCTCGTGGCACGTGCGGAGGCAAACCCTTTCCAGGCCGCCATAGCAATGCCAATGGCCGAGACTGAGGCAATGATCAAGAGCTTTGGCCCAACAACCTCGTCTGCGGGGTTGGGTTCGTACAGAACGTAAGAGGGGATAAAAAAGACAGCAACACTCACCAACGCAGCCGCCGCGGGCAAAAGACGCAGCATGAACAGCACCTTGGTGCGCACGGCAGCCGGCCACCTGCTTGCTCGCCTTGAAAGGCAAAGCCACAAGGCGGCTGTAAACAGTGAAGTCAGCAGGTTAATGGCGAGCAGCACTGCAAGTGCAAGGCAGGTGACGAGCAAGTAGTCCATCCTTTCTCACTCCTCCCGTATTTCTTTGCGCTTTCGTTTGATTAGCCGGTCAAGCTCGTCCAGCAGAGCGCGGTCACGCTCACTGACCGCCTCAACAATACAGGCCAGCACCGGTTCAGCGCGATGACCGAGCAACCCATCGATCATGTCTTTCGCGAAGCCCTTCTCAAACTCTTCCCGTGAAACGCGTGGGCCGTAAAGAAAGGCTCGACCTTCCTTGCGGCGTTCCAACAAACCTTTCTTGTAGAGCCGATCGAGTGTCGTCATCAATGTGGTGTAGGCCGCTCGCTCGCCGAAGGCAGCATGGACGTCGCGCACATTCGCCTCGCCGCGCTTCCAAATCTCTTCCATTACCTCGCGCTCGAGCCTTCCGAGGGCGAGCCCAACCACCTCACGAGGGCGTCTAAATCCTCTCAGGGTAAATCTGGGGGGCTTCATGCGGCGACCTTACTCCTGGCCCTCTACTACTGTCAATAGTAGAGATTACCTGGCGAGCGAAAAGAGACCGGGATCTCTTGTTCAATCAAGCCAAAAAAAGTAAGAAGGTAGTGTCGCTTAACCCCGACATGGGCTTCCACAGCAGCATCCAGGAGAAATTCAACTGATGGTGGCTGACGTGGTGATGCCCGAAATGGGGGGACAGCAGTTGGCCGCAAGTCTGGTCGCTTCGAGACCTCAAATGAAGGTGCTCTATCTATCCAGGTACACGGAGAATGCGATCGTGCGGCATGGCATTCTGAACTCAAAATCACTTTCCTGCAGAAGCCCTTCAGTATGGAGGCCCTGCTCCAGAAGGTCCGGCAGACTCTCGATGAACCCCTTTCCCAAAATGCCGGTGCTTGAGGAAACCGAGGACTCATCTTCGACCGCAGCAGAGGCGGGCCCGGCTAGTCGATCGCCAGCAAGATAAGCATCCCTAGAACCGTCGTCAGTATCGTGACCGGGATGCCAAACCTCCCGTAGTCCCAAAAGCCGACTTCGATGTGGCCGCGGGCGGATTCGACCACGATAATGTTGGCCACCGAGCCGAGAAGCGTCAGGTTGCCCGCAAACGTCGTCGCCAGCGCCATCACCTTCCACATCAACTCCGGATTGGCGAAGCCCGGGATCCATTTCCCGGCGACGAGCACGAAGGGGACGTTGGAAAAAACATTTGAGCCGACGGCAGAGAACCAAGCGAGATTCCACGCCTGGGCTGTCGACGTAATACCAAAGAGCCCACGCAGGCTTGAGTAGATCTGGTCAGGCAGGCCCGTGCTGTTGAGTCCTTCGACGACGACAAACAGCGCCGCGAAGAAGAGCAACAGGTGCCAGTCCACAAGCTTGAGCACCTGATGCGTGTCGCGGCGCGCCAGCACCATCACGAGCGTGGCCCCGGCCAGTGCGGTCCAAGCGATGTTCAGTCCGGCAACGAAGCCCGCGAACACCAGTGTCACCACACCGCATGTCAGCCGCAAAAGACTGCGGTCAATATGGCTCCTTAGGCGGTCACCGGGTCTGATCGTCGCCAAGGCGAGCTGCTTGCGGAAACCGTAGCTCAGCATGGCGAACTGGATGCCCAGCCCCGCGACGGCGACCGGTAGTAGCGACAGGGAGAACTTGGCGAACGGAATGCCCGAGAGGCGTCCGATGATCATGTTCTGCGGATTGCCCACCAGAGTGCTGACGCTGCCGACGTTGGCGCTCATGGCCAGCGCCAGGAGATAGGGCAATAGCGGCAGTTGCCCGCGCACAACCACAGTCACAACCAGCGGTGTGAGCATGAGGCAAATCGTGTCGTTCACGAGCAGCGCCGAGAGCACCCCGGAGGGGAAGATGAGATAGAGCAGCAACCGTTGCGGCGTTCGCGCGATCTTGAGCACCCAGTCCGCCGTCCATTCGAAGAACCCGGCGAGGCTCAAGTATGCCGAGATAAGACTCATGCCGAGTAGCAACACCAGCGTATCGTAATCCACGGCGCGATAAGCCTGCTCGGGAGTCATAATGCCGCATGCAACCATCAGCACTGTGCCCAGTAGCGCCGCGGCAGGCCGGTTCAGCGGCAGCACCTTCAATCGCCGACCGGGGACCGGGATCGCGGCTTCAGCACGGGAAGGGCGACGTTCGATTGGAACAACTTTGTGAGTCGATCTCTCTCCCGCTTCACGCCCTTCGCCAACGTGGGGGTTGCCAATACCATTTGGGACACAAGCTTTTTCTCCAGACCGTTCAGCTCGTTGGGAGTGGTGGGACATTTTGAGGGCGGAACCAGCTATCGTCTGAATCGATCCTTGAGCGTCGGGGCATCAGCCTACAGTGTGGTCCCCTCCGGCGACCAGAAGATTTACAGCCGAGTCGTCAACCGACAGAGTGACGACCTCCCGCAGCCAGCCAGTGGCACGCCTGGTCAAGGCAGAGGCCGTGCTTTCGAAACGACTGCTGTGATTGTGGATGATGCAGCTTTGGCTCGCGATCACGGGTTTTCGAGCTGGCTGACCATCTATCCTAGCTCCACCGTGTATCTGCAGACCGGCTATCATCGCAGCGTGCCTTATTCACTGAATAGTTTCTTTTTTGGAGTCGGGTTACAACTCGACTCGGTCTATAAACGCATCACACGTCCGTAGCTTTCCAACTAGGGCGTGTCTACTTAACTTTGGGAGGATGAATCTATGAAGCGACTTAATTTAACAGTGGCGTTTGCGTTTGCAGTTTTGATCCTGAGGAGCGAACTCGCAACAGCTCAGCGCGGTCGTGGATCAGGGAATCCTGCTGGTCCGCCGCCGATGTCTGAACGAGGCCAGATGTCGGATCGTTCCAACAGACCAGCCAGGGAGCCCCGCGATCCGGGCTCAGTCAATCGCGAGCATCAGATGCAGTCGAAGATGACCGTGAGCGACCAGTTGGACAAAAACACCCAACTGGCTACTCGACTCCAAGGAATGTTCCCTGCCGGAACGGATCTAAAGCAGGCCTCCAGCGGCTTTAAGAACCTTGGCCAGTTCGTGGCTGCAGCGCAGGTCTCCAAGAACTTGGGAATTCCATTTGATCAATTGAAATCGAAAATGACTGGAGACGATCCTGTCTCACTGGGGAAGGCTGTCCAGGATCTGCGGCCGGAGGCGGACGCTAAGAGCGAAGTGAAGAAAGCCGAGCATCAAGCCAAGGAAGAAATCAGGCAGGCTAACGCGGCCCGAAAGAACGAAAATCGGCAACTGAACGAATCTGGAAAGAAAGAGTAGTCGAAGGCAAGCGAACAACCCAAGCGCAGCAAATCTGTGTGGTTCAATCGAATCCCGTCTGGTTCCATGGCGGCTCTCCCCGATAGCATCACCCCACTCTTGAAAGCCATGTTGCATGTGATCGCGTTCCCCTCCCGTTTCCACTGCGGGTGCGGCTCCCATTCCGGGCGTGGTGACCCCAACAGAGAGAGAGGCCGGACTTCTCTAGGTGCCGTCCACCACCTCCTGGAGGATCGGGCACTAGCTTGCCGGAGCACAGCCCTACGCCTCACACAGCCTTCTTCCGGGCTTTGAGCGTTCGGATCTTCTCATTGAACGCCCAACCCAGCGGCTCTCAGGGTTGACTCGTCCGGGCCCCGCCCGGCACAGCAATCTGCCAGTTTCCCATCGATGACAACCGCAGGTACACTCCGAATGCCGTAGGTCCTCGCCCTGAGGGCTACTTGTGCCTGATGCATGTCCAGTACTTCGATCTCACACGACGGGCATCCAATCCGGTTGACCAAAACGATCGTCTCCTCACAGGCCGCGCAGCCCGCACTGAACACCTCGATTTTGCGTTTCTTGTTCATGGTTATCTCCCTGTTGTTTTTTCCTTTGCTGCCTCACCACGACCCGTGCAGGCGGCGCAGCCGCCAGCAAGCCTGGGGAGAGGCAACGCTTTCCACACTGAGGCCCCGGCCAACAGCGTCATGCCCGCGAAGAGTATCGCATCTGACGCCATAACGAACTTGCCTACCAGAATGAGCACTCCTGCGAACAACCCAATAAAGAAGCGAAGATATCCCCGGCGTCGGCTGACTCGAATGCCCAGCGCGCCAATGGCCAAGCCCACCAATCCCGCCGTCAGCACGAAGAGATGGCCCTCAGACAGCAGGAAACTCAATCCTAGGCCGGAAACCAGCGCGGCGTAGGCCGGCCAACAGGCTGGGCAAGCCGTGGGAAGCAAGGCCACTCCCAGACTTGGGAACACGAGCCAGCTTCGCCTCCAGCCCTCAGGTGAACCCGGAACTGTGCTGCCTGCCTGTACCGCGTCTCTTTTCTTTGCATGGATAAGAGCATCGACGATGGACTCGACGGCAGGCACGCCAGCCGGCTTTCCTGCTGCCTTATAGAGACGGCAAGCCTCTAGGCCTTCGATCGGTTGTCCGCCTGCCACGTCGCGTCCATTTACGAGAATACTTGGTGACCCCCAGCCTAGCAGGTTGCTGAAAAACCCATCGCGAATCGATGGGGGAATAGAAACCGGTCATCGCGCAAGAACGTCTTAATGGCATCAGGAAATCTCGTGCGAGGAGCCGCCCAATGCGAGGAGACGATCTTCAACAAGATGCCATGTTCAGCTACGTTTCGCCCGAGCAACGCGTGCCGGCCGATCATCCACTGCGGCCCATACGGCGGATGGTGGACGAAGTGTTGAAGGGTTTGTCGCGTCGGTTCGACACCTTGTACTCGAGCACGGGCCGTCCCTCGGTGGCTCCCGAGAAACTGCTGCGGACGCTGTTGCTGCAAGTCCTCTACACGGTGCGCAGCGAGCGGCTGCTGTTGGAGCAACTGGACTACAACCTGCTGTTTCGCTGGTTTGTGGGTTTGAACATGGACGACCCGGTTTGGGATGCAACGGTGTTTTCCAAAAACCGGGAGCGGCTGCTGAAGGGCGAAGTGGCGCAAGCCTTCTTCGAGCAGGTGCTGAAACTGGCCCGACAACAGGATCTGCTCAGTGATGAGCACTTCACCGTGGACGGGACGCTGATTGAAGCCTGGGCCGGGCAGAAGAGCTTTCAGAAGAAAGACACGCCATCCGGGGATCGGCCGGAGGATCCGGGCAACCCGACGGTGGACTTCCACGGCGAGAAGCGCAGCAACCAGACGCACCAGTCCAAGACCGATCCGGACGCGCGGCTTTACAAGAAGGGACCGGGCAAGGAAGCCAAGCTGAGCTATCAGGGACACGTGTTGATGGAGAACCGGAACGGACTGGTGACCGCCACCCGACTGACTCCAGCGACGGGGACGGCCGAACGGGAAGCCGCCCTGCAGATGGCCCAGCAGAGGGATGGACGGGATCGCCATCGTGTGACTCTGGGTGCGGATAAGGCTTACGACACGCGCGATTTTGTTCGAGACCTGCGCGAGCTGAACGTCACGCCACATGTGGCCCAAAACACGACCAACCGCTGCAGCGCGATTGACGGCCGCACGACGCGACACGCCGGTTACGACACCAGCCAACGGAAGCGCAAACGGGTGGAAGAGATCTTCGGTTGGATCAAGACCGTGGGTTTGATGAGCAAGACGCGACATCGAGGGCGAGAAAGGGTGGGCTGGATGTTCACCTTCACGGCTGCCGTCTACAACCTGGTGCGGATTCGAAACCTCGGGGCAGTCGTGTCGTAAGGCGCAGGCAAGATCAGGTTCCAGCCACACTGGAACCCGAAAATGCCCAGCCCGACAGGGTAAAATCGAAGTGAACCTATCCAAACAACTCATTGAAAGGTTCCAAAAACCCTGGAGGAGATGATCTTCTCCTAAAAATCTGCGTTTTTCAGCAGCCTGCTAGTGCGTGCGCAGGGGTTTCTTCAGACGAGCTGTCCCATTCTCTCCACCTGGCCGGCAAGTCGGCTTGCACAAAGGCGCGCAACAGGCTGGAGCGGGCTCCGCTGACATTGGGGCAATTCCGGTCATAGATGAGCTCCACGTTCATACTGAATCAACCCTCCTCAGGATCGAGGCTCTCAAGAATCGGGCATTCACTCACAGGACTGCCACCCGAGCAAGCAGCTGTCAGACGCTCCAGAGCCTGTTGCATGGATCGCAGCCCCTGAATCTTTGCCTTGATATCGGCTATCTTGGTTTCTGCCTGTTTCCGGACATCGGCGCAGGTGGTATTGGGCCTGATTCGAAGGCCCAGGAGTTCTTTGATCTCTCTTAGGGAAAATCCCAGCTCCTGAGATCGTTTGATAAAGCGCACTCGTCGTACGGCGTCTCGGGAAAACAAACGGTAGCCTGATTGGGTTCGCGGCGGCTTGGGCAACAGCCCACGCCGCTCGTAATAGCGAATGGTTTCCAGATTCACTCGACAATTCTTTGCCAGCTCTCCACTGCTCAGTCGGTCCATAGTCTCACTCTCGAAATACACTCTACAGTCCGTACCCAGGTACAGGGTCAAGAACTTTTTTTGATGCGGGGCACTTGATTCTGTCGGTCCTGCTGCTTTCGTTCGTCCGCCAGGTCGAATTCGTCAGAAGGCGAAGAGTCTGCGTCTGACCGCGCCTGAGGTGGGTAAAGTCCCAGTTGCACAGTCTGCTTGCAGCCTGTGAGGATTGCAGAGGGGTCGATCAGCGGACGCTTCTACACGACGGGAGCCGGTTCCAAAATCCGGGGGTCTGAGCGGATCAGTCAAGAAGCTGGAGGTGCATGGACGAAAAGAGAATCGTCAGCCTCCGGCGTGCTCATAAAAAGAACTCACGCTTCCGCCCGCGTGGCTCGGCCAGATCCCGCTCAGTTTTGACGCCGCCAACCGATAGAGTAGTTGATGGTCACGGTTGCGCCCCGACCGGCGATGTATAAGGAGTCGATGTTGAAAGCCTGATTGGCAGGCGGAAAGTAAAACCTGTTCAGCAAGTTCGCCACGCCGACGCCAAACGTGCTATCTGGTCCGCAAAGACCAGCACCGAGCCGGTGATGCTGAGCAGCAGGAGAAACCCTCCCGCCGTCCCTGCCAGCGATGCATTCCCGGGCGCACTGGCGAACAACGCCGGTTGGTATGAGCACCTAAAAGGTAGCTGCGCGGGTGACGTTCTCGATACCGGCAATCATCCAAACTTCCGCCAACGGTCAACAGGCTTACGTCGCCAATCACATGTGTGGGCTAGCGAATTAAGATGTCGAAAGTCGTGCGAACAGCAAAGCGGCGCGTCCCGCTACGTCACTTGCGGTCCAGAAGAGGCAACCTGGCCAGTCTCCATACTGCGGACTCTGGAAATCGGAATCGTTCCTCCGCCAGGAAGCCAGGTGTTTCGACTCCTTGAAGCGTGGGCGCTTCTTGCACGCTTTGCCTTTCTTATAGCTCTTGCAGCACTGATCAAAACCAAATTTCTCAGGCTTCAAGGTGCATACGTAAATTTTTTCTGAGTATTTGCCATTTTTCTCCTCTGTTATTGGTGTAGGGGGAAGAAAGCTCAGGTCAATGCCCAGTCGTTCGGGCTGCTGCCGGTGTTTGTGGTCTCCTCAGTAGCTTGGAGCTGGGTGCGTCTTTTGGTCGGCCGCCCTGCCGGTAGCCGAAAGAGAGACTCTCGAAAGAACCAGACTTTTGGAACCCAACCTTTGGGTGTTGGCTGCCGACGAACGATAGGCCGCCAATTACCCTGGCACTTTTCGCCTTCAGAACACTCCTTTAGGTGAGCGACCTTTTCAAGACCATTGCCGGGCAAGTGATCGGCTCGCAAATATTTTATTAAGATTGTATCTCTAAAAAGCCTCTTACAGTAAGTAGTAGAGGGCGAGAACTGGAGAAGGAGAAGTAGCAAGCTAGAGGTCGAGCGCTGCATGGAGTCATCCAAGCCAACCCTAAATCGAGAGGAACGCCGACAGTACTTATGGACGCCACCGCTAGATGCGCTGCTTGAGCACGGATACCGAGCCGGGCCTGCTTGCCGGCGAGTTGCCGTTAGCCGGATTCAGAGACTTACCGGATGGCCCAGGCAAGCCTGCTGGGATCGTGCCCGCAAGTTGGGCTTGACTGTGCGCCGCGGCTTTCCTTTGAGACCGTGGTCAACCGAGGAAGACCAATGCCTCAAGAATCTCGCAGGAGCGCGCAACATCTGGGTTATTTCGCACAAGCTGAATCGGTCTGCTGCCGCAGTCAGGAGTAGATTGCGCAGAATCGGTGGATCGAGCACGAGAGTTCGCGAAGCAACCACCAAATCCGAACTGGCCAAGATGATGGGACGCAGCCGACGAACTGTTCAGGCTTGGATCGATCTCGGTTGGCTTAAGGGACGCTACGAAGGTAGGCGTCGTTCGGATGATTCATTCCGAATCTCTGACCGCGACCTGTATGAGTTCTGCAGAAACCACCCCGAAGAGCTTTTCTTCCATCGGTGGACCCGTGAGGGACTTGAATGGTTCTTGGCCATTGAGGCACAGCTTTCGACTCTCTCCTCGCCCACCCCCGTGATCCCATCGGCTGAGCTCGACGCTGGCCTATTTCGCAGCGATCAAACAGGCAATCAAGTGGGATCCTAGGTCCAGCAGGCTCACCGGGATTGTACTTCGAAGGAAAGCTAGCGTTGTACTTCAAAGGAAAGTTTGGTGGGAATGCGTGCCCTAAGCCATTATACTTCGAAGGAAAAACGGTTGTACCTGGAGGGAAAATGATTGTACTGCGAGGGAAGAATCATTGTACTTCGAAGGAAACGTCGTTGTACCTGAAAGGGAAAAGCGTTGTACTTGAAAGGAAATGAATTCCAATTAAGATCTTCTGAATCAGTGACTTGTCGAACCTTAGATAGCTTTTAATGTTTCTTTAGATTCAATCTTAGACAACAACATTGTTGTTGTTGCGAAAACCATGAATGAATCGTTTCGTTGCCCTAGAAAACTTTGCTGTGCAAAAATCGCGAGACTCGAGATACGCAACGGGTCGGGCAGCGGAATGATTTTGGTCATGGACTTCGCTCTTGCAGTTACAAAGAGGGCTGAATTCATGGACAACAATCTCCTCATTCCACTGGATCCTGAAGCTGTCGCGGTAATGGGTAATCTGGAAAGCCGCTTGTACTCGGTTGCCCAGGCTTCGAAGATTCTGGGCTTGCCGACAACCTGGATCTATGAACGAACCCGAAAGGACGCGATCCCTTTCCACAAGCTGGGGAAATACATTCGGTTCACACCTTCCGACCTGGCAGCCATTTTGGCCAAATGCTCACGAGGGCCGAAGAATGACGCGGCCATCACACAGTAAAGGGAATCATGACTGGGGAATTACGCAGGGGCGATCCGGAAAGAAGGAACTCTCTTGGAGGCCACGAAGAGAGGCTTTCGCGCCGCAATGAAAATACTTGTACATCTGGCAGCAATTCAACTGAGCGGGGAACTAACGATAGAAGGCAGAAACCCGTGGAGATGATTTATGCCGAGGAGGCAACGGGGCACCGTTGGATTTAGAAACGGGTCCTGGTTTATTTATTACCGCACCCCCAGCGGGAAGCAGATCTACAAGAGGGGCTTCCCATCTGAAGCGGCGGCGATCACTCGCCTCAATGAAATCATGTCCGAAATATACCGAGGCGAATTTCTCGATGAGAAAGAAATCACCTTCGCAGAGTTTGCGGAAACCTACCTCGCCAAACGTTTGAGTATTCGAGGATCGACTTCGTCTTCGTATGGCTCAGTGATTCAGCATCATTTGGTCCCGTATTTTGGGAAGATGAAGCTCCGCGACATCCGCTTAAAGGTGGTCGAGAGCTTCGTCAGGGAGTTCGAAGGAACCCTTTCGAGCAAGACGCTCCACAATATTGTGACTCTGCTCAAAGTAATGCTTGTTGGCAAAAAAGGGAGCAGCGCAATCAAGCAGGGCTACATTCACCACGATCCCACGCAGGGACTGGAACTCCCACCCATAGAGGATCGTACAATTGTTCCACCGACTCAGGATCTCGTTTGGAAACTCATTAACGTTGCCACGTTCTTCGGACAGAATACCGATGCCATGATTCATCTCGGGGCATTCACGGGACTTCGGCGAGGCGAACTGTTGGCTCTCCAGTTCACGGATGTTGATTGGTCGAACAAGGAAATCATCGTGACCAAGGCCCTGACGAGGTTTCCAGCCAAAGACGGCGTGCACCGCTGGAGATGGGAGATCGGTCCTCCGAAGACCAAGCGATCGGTTCGCAGAGTGGTGCTTTCTGACGATATTCTTCTCTACCTGACCCGGATGCGGAAGAGTGCCCCGAATCCGATTGGACTGCTTTTTCCAGACAAGAACGGAAAACCGCTTGACCCCGATTTTTTCGATTCGCTCTTTGCCAAGATCAAAAAAAGTGCCGGGCTGAACGAGATCCGCTTCCATGACCTACGGCACTTCTTTGCTTCGTTGCTGATTTCCCAGGGATTCAGCCCTAAATATGTCTGTGATCAGCTGGGACACTCAAGTATCCAGATGACCTTCGACACGTACGGTCACTTGTTCCCTAGGGCCAGGGAAGAAGCCTCGGCGAAGCTCGAAGAGGCGATCAGGAAAGGTCGCAGAGAAGCTATTGCTAGCGGAATGCTAGCGGACGACGACGAAATCAATCAAAAGGAGGAGTCCTCGAAGTACATCAACTGAATCACAATGCGCTGATGAATGGAAAGTTAGAAGAGATGAAGAACTCAGAAAGGTTGGTTGCGGGGGCGGGATTTGAACCCGCGACCTTTGGGTTATGAGCCCAACGAGCTACCAGGCTGCTCCACCCCGCGTCGATCAAAAGTGGGTGGATTATAGTGAGGCTAGCTCAGACGAGTCAAGGCAATTTTGGAGTTGCCAGTTCCTTCGAGATTCGCCGCAACAGAATCGATGGAGAGGCCCTTTTGGAGACCGAGAAAGGGATTTCATCGGCCAGGCCGACAGAGGCACTGACGCATTGACGGGGTCCCGCTCATCAGACCCGCTCGGCCTGCATCGTGAAGAATCTCGAAAACGAAACCCACTTGGAACTCGCTGAGATGTCAGCTGCCTGCAGTTTCCGGTAGCGACTTCCGGTCATCTCGGCCCCAAGATCGAGGCGCTTGTCCGATCCTTGTAACCGAGGGCGCCTGCAATTCTACTTGACAAACTTCGCAACCATGAAGCTCATGCGCCTGCCGGTCGGGATCCCGGCGGGAAGTCGACAGTTTAATAGTATTCAGTCCGCCTAAGGGAGCACCCAAGATCACGATGAAGCAGGTCAAGGAAGTCCTCAGTGACTTCCCACGAGCGTTTACCTGCTCGTGCTGGTAGCGAGGGGAAGCCCTGGCTCAGCCATTCATGAAGTCCAAGCGATGGATGCCCAAGCGAGTCAGTTTGGTTGAAAGAGTGGTCGGCTTCACGCCAAGAAGCTCTGCCGCGCCGTTTGGGCCATAGATCTTTCCTCGGGTTTTCTTCAGAGCGGCTTTGATGATTTCCACTTCTTGCTGTCGCAGCGCAGACAACCACCTGTTTTCCTCCGGGTTGTTGCCAGCCATGCCGCCGGCCTCTGCTGGCACCTTCGACACGCGAGGCTGTACAGCTCCCAAGTCCAGGTGAAAGCCGCCGCGAGTGGCCAGAATTCACGGTTCGCTCCAGCACGTTTTGCAGCTCCCTGACATTACCCGGCCAATCATAGGCCTCAAATTGTTTCAGTTGAGGCTTTGCAAGCTGGGGCGCAGGCACACCTAACCGGCGCGCCGCCTGCCGCAACAAGTGCTCAGCCAAAGGAGCAATGTCTTCGCGGCGATCCCGCAGCGGCGGCATCTCAATGGGGAACACCGTGAGGCGGTAGTACAGATCCTGGCGGAATCGTCCTGCTTTGGCTTCGACCGCCAGGTTCCGGTTGGAGGTGGATATCAATCGGACGTCCACCGTCCGCGTGCGGCCTTCTCCCACGCGCTCAAACTGCCCTTCCTGAATCACCCGAAGAAGCTTGGCTTGCAGCTCCAAAGGGATCTCGCCGATCTCGTCCAGGAAGATTGTGCCGCCGTTCGCGAGTTCAAACCGGCCCACGCGGTCCTGAATGGCTCCGGTAAACGCACCTCGGATGTGACCGAAGAACTCGCTCTCAAACAGCTCTTTTGGAACAGCGGCGCAGTTGACACGGACCAAAGGTCTTGCTTTGCGGGAACTGAGATCATGAATGGCGCGTGCCACTAGCTCCTTGCCTGTGCCGGACTCCCCACAGATGAAGACGCTGGCCTGTGTCGGCGCCACCATCTGAATCTGTTCCAGGACTTTTGCCAGCGCGGCGCTGCGTGGCGCTGCGGCCCACGATATTCCCGAACTTGCCTTCGGTTTGAAGCTCACTCCAGAGATACGCATTCTGGGTCTCGAGCTCTTTTTGGCGATCGAGGCAACTGACGGCGCCGACGGTTCCCACAATCTGGCCATGGGCGTTACGGTATGGAGTCGCCCTGACGGACACCCACCGCACCTTTCCACCCTTGGAAATCAGCTCGTGTTCGTAGTTTTCCTCTTTGCCTGAGAGGCGGTCTCGAATTCCCCGTCTCATCCTCGGCCAATTGCTGGGTGGGGAGAGGATCTCATAGCCAATCCGGCCTATCAGCTCGTTCCTGGAATAGCCGGTCCGGCTTCCCTCGGCGTACGTGATCGCGAAGATCCTACCACCATCACCCATCAGCGGAATCGCTTCCCGAACCTCGACTAGGAATGCCTTCGCCTGAGAATCAAATGCCGTGACAATCTCGTGCCCGCTGCCATCCGGGTTGTAGCGGTTAATGGCCGCGCGCTTCGGGTCGTCGCCAGCATCCGCATTTGATCCGGAACCAGCAGCGGCAGTGCAATTCACAGGCGAGGCGCCAAGGCCTCGACCTTGGTCTTCAGCCTTTCGTAGAGCCGCATGTCATTCAGTGGGTGAATCTCATACTCGGTGAGGAGCAGCAGCAGCACGAGTTGTTGGACGTCTTTCCCCGCACAGAATTCCATGATGCGGTCTTCATTCCATCGAGGCCGCCGCGACTTGACGATGGAATAAAACAGATCAAAGTCGCTCGATCCCGGATTCTCCTTCTTCAAGCTCAGGTAGTCGTCAAAGAGAATCCGCGCCATAGCTGAATACGAGTCGTGCCGCAGCAGCAGAATGCCGAGGGCCACGGTGATCGCTAAACCCGCGAGTCCCCAGGCTGAGCCCTCGCCGAGCGTCAACCCGAACCCGCCCATGAACAGAATCATCCCGAGCAGAGGAACTCCCCAAACAAACCAGCCGGCCTTAGAGAAGGCCGGCTGCTGGGCCACGGAGAGGCGGCGAATACTCAGCGTCCAAACGAAAAGAAAGGCGCCGAGCATGCCGGAAAGAATGGCTAGAAGTGTCATGAAAGCAAGCCGTCTACTCCGTATCGACTTCTTTGATCTTCCTTGCGTTGTTGTTGAAAATCAGAAGCTTCACAACCTGCTTGATCGGAGCGAGGCGGGCGCTCGCATCCTCGCTGGCGGTGAGCGTGGGAAAACGATAGGTCGGAATGAATGCAGACAGATAAAGATATTCCTGATCGCCCACTGCCTTCACTTTCAAAGAATAAACGTGGCCCTCGAAATCGGCCCGCACAATGCTATCCAGGCCCTGTGTCACTTCGTTGGCTGCATCCGCAGCTGCTGCTTCCGGGTTGGCTGCGGCGGCCACAGACTCCAGCGTGGCTCCGAGCGCCCGTGGCGGAAACGGCGTCGGAATCACATAAAGGCGCGTTTGCGGAGCAGGCACAGGCACCAGCCTGTTCGTGTTTGCTGTGGCAATGGAAACCGGGGGTGTGACATTGATCACCAGAAACAGACGGTTGTCTTTTCCGATGGCGAGTTGTGACGCTAGGCCAGAGAAGGAAATAGAATCAACGGGCCGTTTCGAGTTTGGGTTCAGATCAATGGCTTCAAGAATCGAAGACGGGGGCGGCGGCACGACGGCTGGGCTTACTGGCAATGAGAGCAGTCCGAAGTTATGGCGCACACGATAGAAGATGCCATCAGAACCCACGACAGAAAGTTCACCGGCGAACGGAATGCGATTGATGAAGACATCGGCAGGAACGCGATTGACTGAGCCCGAAGGTAATTCCTGCGCGAGTCCGGTTTGGCCGGCAAGTAGTAGGATCAGGGTGGCTACAACTGGGTTGAGATGCCGTCTCATAAAGGTCTCCTCAGGAGTCAAAGAGCCGCCGGAACCTGCGCCGCCCTTGCTTTTCCAGCAGATAAATTAGCGCGCAAACTGCGGATTTGCAAACATGAAACTCTGCTCGCAGCGCCCTGAGGCACTTGATGAACCAAGGTCGGACCGGGTTGCTAACAGAACTTACAATCTCCTGGCTGGGCGAAACACAATAGGACGAGCGATCTTCAAGCGGGAAAGAATAGTAGCAATTTTCCTGACCTAGCGGAGCCGGAACCAAAACGAGGAACTGGCTCCTGAGTTGCGGCAGTTTCACAGCGAAGGAGAAACTTGACTAGGACGCAGATTCCGCAGATTAACGCAGATCAAAAAAGGCGAGGCACGCTCGAATGCCGGAACCGTTGATCTGGAGCTTTTGGGGGGCCGTCTCAGTCTGGCTGGAGATCCTTACGAACAGCGGCTTAACAACCATTCAACCCAAAGTTCAAGTTTCCGAGAAACCCGCGTCCATTTGCGTTCATCCGCGGCCATTGTTTCCCTGTGGTCCCCGCGTTCCATCTTTGGTTCCCGCTTGTCCGGCTCAGGTGCGAGAGCGGGAACTGCCACGGCGACTCCGACCGTACTTGCGTGTTGAAGAGGATCTGGCTTTCTTGATAGCGGCGCGACGTTCGGGCGCTTGAGCCAGGCTACCCCAATACTCGGAAGGCATCCAGGCAGAAGCCATACCGTCAAGATCTTCGTGAGCTGGCAGGTATTCTCCGAGTCCCCCGTTTTCTTCTATGAGGTCTTTGAGGAAATTATCTTGCCAGCGCCGGTAGGCGTTAACGCTGCCGTGAGAGTTCAGAATGGCATACAGGACGGGGCCATGATCGCGAGTGTAGACCAGGCCCGCCAGCGCGCAGACGCCCCCGTCTTTGGAGGGGTTCGTGCCGGTCTTTCCCAAGACGCCGCCGCGAAAATCAGGATCGCGGAAACGCCCGTACAGCGTGCCTTCGTCCAGGCCAGCCACGGGCATGATGTCCTGCAGCTTCATCTGGTGTTCGCTCAGCCAGGAGTAAAGCTGTCTGAGTATCCTGACCGCCGCACGGGCGCTCATCCGGTTGTGTTCGAGACCGGAAGGACGGTCTACGTAAATCTCGTGCGATTCGAGGCGGCAATTTTCGATGAGGAACTGCTGAACTCCGGCAGCGCCTCCCAGCAGATCGCCCAGCCTGTCGGCAATTTCATTCACGCTATGGGCGTTCTGCTCCCAGAGGATATCGCGCAGTCTGTCGGAGGTGTGTCTCAAATAGAGGACCTTGGAATCCAAGCTTAGAGTGTTCGTAGGATACAGCCGAAGCTTGCCCTTGATGGCGATGCCGCTGCGAGTTAATGCCCGGCGAAGTTGCTCCGCCGATTTCAGCCCTGTGTACCGCTCGTCGAGACAGAGCGGCCCAACCACCACTAGGTCGCCTTCCACGCGACGCAGCCCACGCCGCACCAACGACCGGGACAAAGCCGCGGCCTCCTTCTTGCCAAAAACCGGATTGCCGTCGCTGTGCACATACAGACTGCCCGGCAGACTCTTCTTTTTCGTATCCAGTTGCGAGTCCCCGTAGACCGAAGTCTGGAAGCGGTAGTCTGGGCCAAGCTGCGTCAGTGCGGCAAACGAAGTAGCCAGCTTCATAACGGATGCGGGGTTGAAGGTGACATCGGCATTGAACTCAGCCAGCACTTTGGTGCCGTCGAGCGATTCAACCAGGATGCCTTGGTTTTCGCGGTTGTACCGCCTGCGCTGCAGGTTGGCCAGCGACCGTTCTAGGGCAGCGCTCTCTACCCGAGTCGGTGCTGGCGTCACTGTCAGGCGGTGACTGCCACCGCTCAGCTCGTTGGCACGAACCGGCCAAAAGGAAGCCATTAACATCAGAAAAAAGAACTTCCCCTTCATTACACACTCCCGCGCCAGGCAGTCGAATCAGATAATTTTCGCAGGTCTCTCAGAAACTAGACTCCTAATAACAGGTGCGCAATATTAGTCATAAGCTCGTCGCGCTGTAAAGTCGAAATTTTGGAAAACCGGCTCAGTTTCATGGCGGTTACGACATGGAGTTTTCCGCTCACGAATGAGCCTGCAAAGAATCTATCGACTCTAAAGCCCTTCGTCGTTAGCAACTTGAGCTAAAACCATGGAAATAGGCGCCTGAGCGGGATCCGCAGCGAGGAAGATGGAGGACTTTGGCAAGAAATGTTACAGTATGGCTTACTAAGTTCAAGGAGCTCTGCTGCTGGCTCAGAATGGCTTGCAGCTCGATTCGGCGGCTTCGGTTCCCGATGTCCGGGCGATTAGGCTCTCAGACGAGGAGTTGCTCATCTGCAGCCGTACGCAGGAGCGCCCGCTATGCAGTGTAAGTCATACGATGCACCAGGCAATTTTCCACCGATCAAACATGCTGATTTGAGGAAAACTTATGTTGGAAACCAAAGTTTCTTCGCAAGATACAGATGCTATTGTGCTCGATGCCAGAGCACTGAGACTGACCGAGGAGCAGTTCTTCCTCCTTTGCCAAGACAACCGGCATCTGAGGCTGGAAATGACTGCGAATGGAGAAATCATTATCATGACTCCGACAGGTTCCGAAACGGGCCGGCAAAACAGTGAGATCAATTATCAGCTAAGTCACTGGGCTAAGAGAGATGGGCGCGGCGTTGTTTTTGACTCATCCGCGGGATTCAAACTACGGAACGGAGCTCAGGTCGCTCCCGATGCTGCCTGGGTCCGGCGCGAGCGCTACGAAGCACTGAGTCTTGAACAGAAGAGAGAGTTTGCGCCGTTGTGCCCCGATTTCGTGATCGAGCTTCGTTCTCCTCAAGACCGCCTGCCAAGATTGCAGAGTCGTCTGAACGAGTATCTGGAAAATGGCGCTCAGCTCGGCTGGCTCATTGATCCATCAACTCGAACAGTACACCTCTATCTCCCCAGCCAACCCGTCACGATTTTGAAGGATCCTGCCACCGTTTCGGGTGATCCTCTATTGGAAGGTTTTGTCTTAGACCTGCGCGAAGTCTGGTAGCGCGGATTGCTTAGGCGCACCCTCCGGGTGACTCCTCCGAAAATCCCCCCTGAGAGGGGTGGCGCGTTAGCGCCAGGGTGGGTTCGTTTCCTAATCCACAACCCACCCTAGGGCCTGACGGCCCTTGCCCCTCCCGAGAGGGGAATCGTTCGACCTTTCATCCGTCGTGGTGCATTCGCTTGGGAGATAGCTTGTCCTCAAAGCTTCGGTACCATGAGAAACATAGAAGAATTCTCGGAGCTGAGAAGTTCAGGTTGCGGCTCGATACCCTTCTTCCAGCCTCTGCTTCAATCCTCAATCTCCTGAGCCAATCTGCTTTCCTCAAATTCCGGACCCTGCAATTCTCATACATCGTGATCCGATACTGTCAGGCTTGCGAATCCAAGTTTCCCTCTTGTTCAGTGCTACTCGTTGGCACAAAAAAGGACGGGATGTCTCCCGGCCTGAAGAGCTGCGGACCTGCTCAGTTCAGAACTCAACCTTCAAACCAAACTGCATCTGACGCGGTGTGTTGCCTTGGCTTGTTGACCAGTCCAAAATTGGGGTTCGTAACATCGGAGGTAGAAGGAAGACCCCAACGAACTCGATTGAACGCATTGAACATCTCCCAACGGAGACGTGCTAAATTCAGACGCAAATATTTCAGGCTTTGCCGCGTATTATATGCGGAAGGGATGCCGTGTTAAGGCCCGAATTGGCGTTCGTGGCGCTGCTTCGAGGCCAAATTAGCATCGCTATTGTCGACCGCTGACACACGTAGTAGAGATAAGGTGCATTTTCACATCGGTTGGCTAGACGGTGCGCTTGAAAACCAGCGCATCCTACTCTCAAAATGCGATTGGATGTGGGAGCCGCTGTCCCCCAGCGGCGATGTCAAGTCCCCAGCTGAAGGAGCCAATCACCGCTCGGGCGTCAGCGGACGCACGAGCGGCTCCCACATCTTCATCGGTCGGGGCGGCCTGGATGGCTTCAGTGCTGTTGCTAGTCTTCGCCGCACAGCAAGGATTCTTGTAACCTCAGCATTGATACGAGCGCATGCGAACCGCGCTTTCCAATCAGCAGGTCACAATCCGTCGCTATGACGCCGTCGATGTGCCTTTGCTGTTCGAGGCTGCTCGCGAGTCTTCGGCGGAGGTCTCGGTCTGGCTTCCCTGGTGCCATCGTGACTATTCCATGGAAGAGAGTCTGGAATGGGTTCTGAGATCCGGAAAGCAATGGGATGACGGGCGCGAGTTTCACTTTGGGATCTTCCATTCTCCCAGCGGGACGTTTGTTGGTGGTGTCGGATTGAATGAGCTGAAGCCCGAACACCGGTTGGCGAATTTAGGCTATTGGGTCCGGTCGGCCTGGGCTGGTCGTGGCGTGGCCACAGCCGCAGCTCATCTGGCCGCCCAGTTCGGGTTCGAGGAACTCTTGCTCGACCGGATTGAAATCCTGGCAGCCCTTGGGAACAAGCGCAGCCAGCGTGTGGCCCAGAAGCTCGGTGCCCTGAGGGAAGGGGTGCTGCGAAACCGGCTGGTCATTCACGGGCAGGCGCATGACGCTGTGGTGTTTTCATTGATTGGTTCGGAATGGAAACCATCAGACAAGTTGTCACCGCTGAGACGCGGAGACGCCGAGAGCATAGTGCCGTCCCGCGAAAGCCGCGGCAAGGAAGACCAGAGAGTGGAGATGACAACCAAACCGGCAATGAATCCCGCACCTATTACTCTAGAGGGTCAGTACGCGCGTCTCGAGCCGCTGGACGCGAAGCACGCCGAAGGGCTGTTCGCAATCGGCCAGGACGAGAAGGTCTGGCGCTACCTGTTGCGCCCAAAGCTGGAGAGTGTGCCCGACGCTCTGGGATTTGTTGAAGAAGCCCTCCGCGTGGCCGCCACCGGCTCACAGCTTCCCTTTGCGATCATTGACCAGAAAAGCAACCGGGTCGCCGGTTCAACCCGATATCTGGATATCCGTCCCAGCGACCGGGCGCTTGAGATTGGCTCCACCTGGCTCGGGCGCGAATTTCAGCGCACCGCCATCAACAGCGAATGCAAGTACCTGCTGCTGCGCCACGCTTTTGAGGAACTGGGTGCCCTGCGTGTCACCTTGAAAACCGACGGGCGCAACGAGCAGTCGCAGCGCGCCATTGAACGGCTGGGCGCCGTCCGAGAGGGCGTCTTGCGAAAGCACATGGTGATGTGGGACGGCTATGTGCGGGATACCGTCTATTACAGCATTCTAGACAACGAGTGGCCTGAGGTGAAGAAGCGGCTGGAGAGATTTCTGAGCTGAATCTGAGAGCGTGGCATCCAACTGGCACCGGCAGCGCGGCCACGCCAAGAATTGCCAGCCGAATGTAGGCCTACGGTCGAAATTCGGACAAGGCAGGAAATCCTGTGGAGTGGCTGATACTCGACCCAATCCTCATCAGATGCCGTCAGTAGTTGAGGGAGATCCTGTCCAGAAATTCCGCGAGGTCTTTCAATCGATGTTGCAGGACGTCGTAAACGATATCGCCGTCAATATCCTCATAAGCGTGGGCAAGGATATTCCGGTATCCAGCCATTTTTGCGAGCTTCCCAGCCAGTTCGGCTGAGAGCAGTCCTTCCTCCTGAAGAATGCGAAAACTCTCGGCCATGGTAGCCGGCTTTCGCAGATTCCTGAAAGCGATAAGGGCTTCAGCCAGATCGATCGTCGATTGCGCAGCCAAATAGAGGTAGCGCTCAACTGCTCCCTTGAGGTCGATGTCTTCCTGAATTTCGTCCTTGCGGTAGCCTCGATAGCGATCCAGGAGCCTGAGAAACTTCCGCGTCGAGCTGATCTTGTTTTCAATGACGTCGCGCGAAGTCATCGGCGAGGCGCACTCATGCCTGGGTGAGGTGGTTCAGGCGAAGGAGAGTATGGTAGTCAAAGTACTCGTTCAAGAGGCGGGGTTCCACCAGCACCTTGAAAGGTTCCCGCTCGAACAGCAAGATCCCTGTTGCAATTGCGTGGTACTTGAGCTCAGGGCTCACAGCGGTGTTAAGCATAACCACGTCCACCCGGTCGGATGCCACGACTTGGCAGATCCGCTCCATTAGGCTAAGCCTGATGTCATGAACCCTCAACGGATTCTGCTCATCCACATAGACAGCAAAATCGTGGTCACTTAGCGGCCCTTCCGTGCCTCGACTCCGGGAGCCAAAGAAGTAGGCCAGCTTCACCTCAGGAAGGCTCGCAAACACCTCTGACAGGCTCTCATGCGTCCTTGCATCCATGGGCGGAGTATATCATGCCCTCTGGCCAGAACTGATCGTAAGGCACTCGGTTAAGGTCTCGCTACTAAAAGGCGGCTGAAGGATTCGGCTTTGTGTTCCGCAGTGGACTGTTTCTTCCCGAGGCGCAATCGGAGGCACAAACAAAAGGGCCACGAAAGTGGCCCTGATCTAAACAGAAAACGAGGATAAACCAAACCTAGAAGCAGCTCGCGCATATGGATGTGAGTTCGGCTGATTGCCGTGACTGCCGAACGGCTGAGGAACCCCCTTCTAAAATTCAACCCTCAGAGCCATCTGGAGGCTGCGATTGTCAGCCACAGTACTGGTAATCCGTCCGACGGTTGGAGACCCCAATGGCAGCATTGGGAAATCCCGAAGGCTGGGGCGTTGAACATGTTGTACATCTCGAACGGGACTGAACATTCAACCCTTCGCGGATCGGCGTGTTTCTTAACGAAAGACGCGTCAAAGTTGACATGGCCTGGCGAGTACAGCACGCCACGCGCGACGTTGCCTTAGGAGTTGGGCGCAGGCGCCACGAAGTCGGCCGGATTAAACCAGAGGAAGGGATCCGGAATTGCCAATTTTCCGCTCCCAATGCGGTCCTGCCAACTGGGAGCGCCGTTGTTCCAGTTCCAGTACCTCTACCACTAGCTTTACGCCAGCGGTTGGCTGAACGATCTGATTCTGACTCTGACGGAACCCTAGTAAGCCGGGAAGCCAAGAGGTAAAGAGGTTAACAAGTAGTGTGATATCTTGTTCGCGTTCCGCGTCTTTGCAGAGACTAGGACGTATGGTGGAACAAATCAACCATTCATGAAAGTCACTATTCGACCCTCCCCCAGACTCTCGGGACGTGTACAACTGCCCGGCGACAAGTCAGTCTCACATCGCCTTGCCATGCTGGGAGCCATTGCGGAAGGCGTCACCCGCATTGCCAACTTCGCAACCAGCCACGATTGCCACAGCACGCTGGCTTGTCTTAGCCTCATGAGCGTTCCCATCGCTGTTGAGTCAAACCATCAAGTGACGATTCAGGGTCGGGGACTCTTGGGCCTCAAGCCTTCGTCTGAAACTCTGGACGCGCAGAATTCCGGCTCGACGATCCGCATGTTGTCCGGGATTCTTGCAGGACAGAAGTTCGCCACGCGGATCTCCGGCGATGAATCGCTGCAGAAGAGGCCGATGAACCGAATCATGGCGCCATTGACCCAGATGGGCGCGCACATCGAGGCCATCCAGGGAAACTATCCGCCGCTCACCATTCACGGCGGCAGGCTCCGGCCCATTTGCTACGAACTCCCCGTGGCCAGCGCCCAAGTGAAGTCGGCGGTGCTGCTGGCGGGACTTTACGCGGAAGGCGAGACAACCGTTGTCGAGCCAGTCCTGACGCGCAACCATACTGAGCTGGCTCTGCGGGGTTTTGGCGCCGAAGTGAAAGCGGACCGGAATACCGTTTCCGTGCGTGGCGGCCAGAAACTCCGCGGCATTGAAACCACAGTGCCGGGAGACTTGTCCTCGGCAGCCTTTTTCATCGGGGCAGCCACTTTGGCAGCCGGATCTGAAGTGATCCTCGAGGAGGTGGGGCTCAATCCGGGCCGGCGAGGCATTGTAGACCTGCTGGCCGGGATGGGAGCTTCGATCGAGATTCTAGATACCCGGCTGCATGGAGGCGAGCCCGTGGCCGACCTTCGCGTGCGAACGGCTGGTCTGCGCGGTGGAAGGATCTTTGGAGCGCAGATCCCGCAGGTCATCGACGAGATCCCAATCCTGGCGGTGATGGCCACGCAAAGCGAGGAAGGCATCGAGATCCGTGATGCAGGCGAGTTGCGCGTAAAGGAAAGTGACCGCATCCGCAGCATCGTCGAAAACCTGCGCGCCATGGGCGCCGACGTCGAAGAGTTTGAGGACGGGCTGGCAGTGGCCGGACGGCAGCGCCTGCAAGGTACGGTCATCAAGACTTACAACGACCATCGCATAGCCATGGCGTTCGCTGTTGCCGGCCTGGTGGCCCGCGGCGACACAGTAATCGAGGGCGCCGAGTGCGCGGCGGTATCGTTTCCTGGTTTTTTTGAGGCACTGGAAAAGCTGAAGGGGTGAAGGGGTGAAGGGGTGAAGGGGTGAAAGGGTGAAAGGGTGAAAGGGTGAAAGGGTGAAGGAGGCTTGATGACTCAGAAGATTCTTTCCCACCACGACTTGGATGTTTACAAGAAGGCGTTTGCATCGGCGATGCGGATTTTCGAACTCACCAAGAGATTTCCCAAAGAGGAGCTTTATTCACTCACCGACCAGATCAGACGATCTTCACGTTCAGTGTGTGGCGCAATATCTGAGGCGTGGCGAAGAAGGCGTTATGAGGCTGCATTTATAAGCAAGCTAAACGAGGCGGAAGGAGAAGCCGCTGAAACTCAGAACTGGCTGGAGTTTTCAGTGGCCTGCGGCTATCTAGGAAGCGACGATTCAAGCAGCTTGCACCAAACCTATGACGAGATCATCGGCACTCTTGTAGGGATGATCAATCACCCCGAATGTTGGGTACTTCCCTCCGGAAGAAGGTGAAGTCCTTCACCCCTTCACCCTTTCACCCTTCACCCCTTCACCCCTTCACCCCTTCACCCCTTCACCCTTCACCCTTTCACTCTTCACCCCTTCACCCCTTCACCCCTTCACCCTTTCACCCTTCACCCCTTCACCCTTCACCCCTTCACGCAGGAGCTGATGCGGGAAGCGG
This sequence comes from Acidobacteriota bacterium, assembly GCA_022616615.1. Taxonomy (GTDB): domain Bacteria; phylum Acidobacteriota; class Terriglobia; order Versatilivoradales; family Versatilivoraceae; genus VFZK01. The sequence goes on along the minus strand of JAKEER010000185.1, from coordinate 315 downwards.
GCCAGCGCTACCTGGCGAGTTTGAAGCGAGCCGGAGGCCTGGGCCGAGAGTTTGGACGAAAGGCAGGGAAGCGATGATCGAACCGCGCTACCGGCAGCAGACGCTGTAGGAACAGGCGCTGGTGGGTTTCATGCCCGATGACAAGAAGTGGCTGTGGGAACCGTGGATGCTGAAGGCGGATGAGGTGCTGGAGCAGGACGTGCGGAAGGACGACGCGCTGGTGGAGATCGTGCAGAAAGCTTTGCAGCAGCGGCATCGGCAGAGCGGGACGCGAGGGCGGAAAGGGCACCCGGCCGAGGTGGTGCTGCGGCTGCT
>JAKEER010000184.1 GCA_022616615.1 Acidobacteriota bacterium | reverse complement strand
TTCAGCTCGTGGACCTCATCGGCAATCGCATAGTCGAAGAAGTCCGGCATGTAGCGCCCGATGAAGTCAACCGGCGCAAAGCGGCGTACCTTGGTTCCATCTGCCTGCCACAAGGCGCTATACAGAGCTCTCCGCACCTTCTTGGTTTCGTCGCCGTTCGGGCTGCCGAGGAGTTCGCTCAGCTTGGCTTTCTTGAAGTCGATGGAGAGAAGTCTCTCGCCATCCTCTCCCAGGTAGATCGGACAGCCGGTGTCCGTGTTGATTACGCTGCCCTGGTAGCGCCCGCACTGAGCAATTGCGTAGGCATGGCGCCAGAAGTAACTCAGCTTTCCCCGGTCGCGCCCCACGATGAAGAGCACCGGACCGCAGCAGATGGAATCCCATCGCTCCCGAGCTGTCCGCGCGCTCCTTCGCAGTCGCATTTCCGTCAAGGTGGTGCGCAACCCTTCGCGCACGATTCGGCCATTTCGCAGCCTCACCTCGTTGACCCCAACATGCCCGTTCGAACTCGTCGGCGTGCGCAGACCGTCGATAAAGAACACGCGGATCCGGGGCAGAGTTCGAAACGCTTCTCGTGCCCACTTCTCAACCAACTGAGGCGGAACCATCGCCAAGGCAGTGAATGGCTTTCCTTCACAGTGCGCATGAATCGCAGCAAGGGAGATCAGCGTCTTGCCCGTGCCACATTCGGCGATCACCGCTGCGGCCCGGGCCTCGGTCCAGCGCTTGACGACACCCATAATGGCGAGCGTCTGTGCCGGAAAAGGTTTCCGCACCAATTGGCCAAGCAGCGGCGAAACTGGATCTTCGACAGCGTGCAGCGGCGGGTAAGTTTCAAGAATCCTCTCACCCAAGTCAGAGGCCCACCCGCGCAAATATGTTGGGATGTCGGTTATGTGTTCCATCGGCTTGAAAGTGCCTTTCGTCGACAGGTTTCTTGACTCACCCGTTTCGTGAAAAGCAGAATTGGGCGGAGCAAAGAATGTCGATGCCAGAGAAGGGTTCGGTCCCCGATTTCGAGCTCCGCTGCGCAAGGCCATCGGACGCCGACGACATCGCCGTGGCGCATCGTGATTCGATCCGCTCGATTGGGCCCGGGTTCTATCCACCGGAGGTTGTTGGCGCTTGGGCCGCCGGCCTCACGGGTGACGTGTACGTGAAGGCTATGGAAGGTGGAGAGGTTTTCTTCATTGCAATCGGGGCGATTGACCGCACGCCAGCGGTGCTGGGCTTCGCTTCAGACTACCTGATTGAGGACGCGCGGTATGGAACCTCGGTTTACGTGAGGGGCGCTGCGGCGCGCCGTGGGATTGGCTCCGCTCTCTTGCGGTTGGCTGAAGCGGACGCCATCGCCAAAGGAGCCACGAGCATCCACGTAGAGGCTTCACTTGCAGGCGTCGAGTTCTACAAGGCCAACGGTTTTGAGGAGGTCGCGCGAGGGGAAACTCGACTAATGTCCGGACGGCCGATCGCATGCGTGTTCATGCGGAAACCGCTGGCCGCATCAGGACCGTCTCACGCGGAGTCACGGCAGAACTCGCATCATCCGTAATGCCGGGCTCGATAAAACCCCTCGGCAGCTTCCACGAATGCGCTCCTTTGCTCCCCGGAATCCTGATCACGTCCTGCTTCAAGGCCTTGCCGATCCAACCGAGAAAGCGTTCCTTGGCTCCCTTCACCAAGACCGGTGAGCATCCGAGCCCGAAGAGCGGCTGGATCGCCTTGCGCTTTTCGAGCTCTCGCATGAACCACGAAGCCCAGTCGGGAACCACGGGCAGGCCGAAGCGCCGCGACAGACGATAGAGCACGAATGTCGGATCGCCGTCAAACAGAATAGTGCGCTTGCCATCTCGGTCAGCTCCGGGCCTCGTTTTTAGCAATTCGGCCGACAACGCCACCAAATGGCGGACCGGGCGATTCCGTCCCTGAATGGCCACACTTCCGCGAAAGCACTGGGCCTCTTGGCCTAGAGAGGCCGCGAATGCAGGGCGGTCTGGAAGAAGAATCTGGAAGAACGCTCCCTCGGTCACGGCCGCCCACACGGCGGCGATCTCCGCGTCGCTGCCCAACACCGAGAGAAGGTGAGCGGCGGCTGGCCCGCGATTTTCCTTCGTCGGTTCTGCAATCAGCCGGTCCATGTGAACGCGAATCCGTGTGGTTGTTTCCTTTACGCGCTTGGTGAATTCAAGGAATCCAAAGCGCTCATGCGCGTTCTTCATCGTCGATACTCCTTCTGTACTCTGCGCCCAAAACCCCACAAGTAACGGCGTACAGCTGTGGTAGAGTGAAGTGCGTGAGGGAGAATATGAGCGACCCGAATAACTGGTATAGAGTTGCCGAGCAAATCGGGCAGGACTTGTCCGCTCAGGGAATCGATTTGACAGCACACAGATTCTTCGCTTGTGTGAAAGCGCGGCATCCGTTCTCAAAGTACTCGTTCGTTCCTCTTGGAATGCCATTTGACTTCATCCATGAAATGGCCCGCGCAATCGCTAGCAGAAACGGGCCTCCAGTCTACGTCTTGGACGCCGCAAACAGAGAAAGACCTGTCATCTTCGTTGAGAACCCATCGGATCTCCTGAGCTCCGTAGAAGATTAGTGGGGACCGGCACTCACGCGGCTCATCACTTTAGGACCGCAATCTCCCCTGAGGCAAAGACTAGGGTCAGTTCGTTCGAAAAGCGCTCCTTCTCTCGAATGACAGTTGCTCCGTCTTCTTCCTCCTCCGTGCGGTCCACAACCTTGATGGATTGCCAGTGAGCGATGTGCCGGGCGTCTCCCTCGCCGAAGATCCCGTTCAACATGCCTGCTGTGCAAAGAAGTCCCACGTGACCCCCGTGCAGTGGCGTCAACGGCCGACCGCTGATGTCTGCCTCTTGTGCGAACAGGATGGGCGCGGCCTGACGATATGCGGCAGATTTCGGAAGCAAGTCCTCAATCTGGTCTAACGGAAGCCCACGATAAACTAGTCGAACTGGTTCTGCCGGGGGAATCGCGTATTGATGATCCGGCTGCGCCGGAAGGGGCGAAAGTCGGTCAGGTTGTCTCGACAGCGTTGCGTACCATTGCCGCGCGCGCGTGATGTCGGTGTCCTGGAGCCGCTCCCTTTCGCTCCGCGTGCGGCGAACACCAAACACGACGATCTGTTTGTAGCGTATGCTCTCAGGTTCGGTGAGCCGGTAGACGCGCACGTCGCGGAAGTGGACGGAGAGCGTAGCAATGCATTCCTCGATGCGTGGCCCTGGAATCACGAAAACGAGGACGCCTCCCGGCTTCAGCCAGCGGTACACATGCTCCAGAAAAAGGCGTTCCATGCGCTGCGATTTCCCCTCGCCGACCTCGAAGTCGTACGGAGGGTTCAGGTAGACCAGAGAGAACGACTCGACCGGGCACTGCACGTCGAAGCAATTGCCGTGGATCAGTTCGTCCACTGCCGCTCGGGCCTGCTCAGCGCGGTAAGCGTCGAGTTCGATTCCGTAGCCCCGCACTTGCGCGTCTGATGTCACCGCCTGAAACGCAACGCCGTCACCGATGCAGGGGTCAAGGGACGTGCACAGAGTACTCGGGAAGCTCAGGAACCCTCGGATGCGTTTAGCTTCCGCAACTGGAAGCGGATAAAACCCCAGCCGCTCACGCCCAGCAAGACGCACGGCACGCCTCCTTGTCTATACAGTGGCAACCACGTAAGCCATTGCAGAACTATCGGTTACGGGTTGTATGGGCCACTTATTTGAGCGAATCCTCACTCCGGTGGTACGGTCTGCCATTGCAATGGCGACAGGAACAGTCATCGTCGAAGGCACGCGCGCGGAAGTTTGTCAGCGCAAAGTAGTCAGCACGGCACACGCAGACGAAAAGGTGGAGTGCATTTTCGGCGATGGGAGTTCTATCCGGCTATCAAGCTTTCTCGCTTCTTTCATCAGTGCCGGAGACGAGGTTCGTTTTCCGCTGGTCTTCGAAAGCGCAGATGCCGGCACCGAGATTCATATCGGCAATGCAAGGTCACAGCAAGGAAGACGCGACATTTATCAGGCCTCGATCGGTTACGCAGCACATCCCAAGAAAGACAAACGCGGGAATCTCTTCGTTTCCGCACAAGTCTTGAGCCAGCACCTGGGCATTTCTGCGATTCACATTCGCTGCGAGACACTGCGGGATTACTTCTACACGGGCAATCGTCGGCGTGCCTGGAACCGGCAACCCACCTTCTATGAGCTGCTCCGGGTCAGCCCCAACGCGTCTCCGGCCGAGATCAGGGTCGCCTTCAAACTCCGGACACTTGAACTCCGCGCCGCCCGCGCATCGCCAAAAGACCTCTCCACACTCGAGCGGGCATTCAACATACTTGCCCAACCCGAACTGCGCAGCTGCTACGACGCACTATCGGGTGATCCGGAATCCCTCACGCTGTTTCCGCATGGCGGCTTTGGCTCCCTTCTGGTTGCCGGTAACCTCTCACGCGACGGCGCCACGTTCTACGCGACTCGAATACTTTCCTTCCTTCCAGAGCGCAGGCACCGATACCTTCGGGTACCGCTGCGCAAATTGACGTTCTACAGCGACCACGCAATTTACCGGGATACCCGCCGCCACCTTGAGGTGGTCTTCGACTCCGCCTTGCTTCCTCTGACGTGGGATGCGACGTGGAACCAATGGAAGCACCTTCTGGGAGCGAAGGTCGCTGTCCGATGCACCTTCATCCAGAGCGGCAAGTACCGGCGTCGCCGGGACGAGTGGGAGCTTGTTCAGTGGGAAACGGCGCTTCCCAGCCGCATCGAGGTCAAACTTCCGGCAGACATTGCCAACCAGATCGGCAAGGCGCGAAACGACCATCATCGTTTTGGCCAATTCGCCGATGCCCTCGAATGTCTCCGCACACGCATTGAAGCCGGACCTGTGGAGAGCGCCACGTTGAAGAAGATGTGCGGCGACCTTGGCATCCCCGGAGATTTCGATGTCGCCCAGATCACCTGGAAGCCAGACTACGATGCCTTCTTCTATCGCCAGCTCTGCCGACGCGCCCGCCGACTCTATCTGTTCCGATCTGAGTACATCTTCGACCTGGAGAACGTGACCGTCGTCGAAACGCCGCAACTCGGACACGCAACTTACCTGTTCACGAAGCCGGCTAACATGGGCCAATTCCTGGCAGTCTATTCCAGCGTCACAAAGGAGGACATCCGGCAGAATCGAGAAAACGTTGCTGAGAGGCTGGGGTTTCTGGGCCGCCTTATCCACGGGGTGAACCCACGAGCATGGTTGAAAGAACTTAAGGAGCGCCTCGGTGAGGTCGTTGACTACGCAGAAGCAGAGAAATAGACGGGGCCTTGCCTGTCCCTCTGGTCCGTGTACCCGGCGTGTACCTCACTTGGGCGAATTCGATGTTTTCATCGTTTTGCGCGTTAAGTGGAATCAGTAACTTACGTTCTATCAATGAGGCTCAGAATTCCGACTCCCCCCGCCTCCAAGTTTAAAGCCTTTTTGGTCATAGACTTACTTCAGTTTGTCCGCACCTGCGGTTCCCCTACCTCCACATTTGTACTCGTT
>JAKEER010000903.1 GCA_022616615.1 Acidobacteriota bacterium | reverse complement strand
CATGCACGGCCCCCGCCGCAACGACACCGACCCCAAGGCCAGAGGCCAGAGCCGCTCGGCCTCCTTGAGGAACCAGCGCTTCACGTCTTCGGTTTTCTCGTTCTTTCGTTTCATGATGTGTATATATTATTATACACATATACAGCTTTCTGTCAAGAACTTTTTGCAGTTTCGGCCCGAACCAAATACGATTTGCCACGAGCCTCAACAACCCGAAGCCATTCCATGCGGGTTTCAGGCGGGATTTTTGCAGCGAGAATTAGCTAGCAGTTCGTCAGATACCGCCTGCGGTAGCGGGCGGGTCCAGGCATTTTGTGTGATTGAGTAACGCCTCAGATATGGGCGTCACTCCCTAACGGTCATGGTGCTGATGCCTGTCGGCATGTCGGCTGGTCCGTATCTGCTGGCGGTCAATCGCTTTCAATCGCGGCTTGGGAGCTTCCGACGCCGGGGCACTGGCCAGCACCAAAGGGTTAGCGTTGTCCATGCGCCCCTCCCTTTTTCGACTTCGCCGCGCGGGCCGTTAGCCGTTTCACCGTCAAGGTCCACCTGTCTTGGACCACCCACTCGATGGTCTCGCCCTTTTCGATCTCCAAGGCTTGGGCCAACGGGGCCGGACAAATCAAATAAAACTGGCGCTGGATGCCTCCGCGTTCGATCACCTGCACCTTCGACTGGTGGCCCATGGCGGCCTCCTCCGGTATGAACTCTAGGATGGAGGCAGTATATCATAGCTATATAGCTAGTCAAGCACTTTCTTTAATTTTTTCACAGCTCCCCTGGCCCCTCTCCCGCGTTGGGGAGAGGGGAACCGAACTCTATTAAGTTTTTCGAGGGACGCAGAGTATCGTCACTATATTCTGCGATCCTCAGTCGTAGAGCGATTCCAAAATACCGTTACAATTCGAATTGGGTGGAGCAGACATCGCGTCTTCTGCGATGTCTGCGCTCCCTCGCCAGATTCCCGCTTTCGCGGGAATGACGCACAGAGTCGTCTGAAGCCGTTCCCATGCTGGTCTCATGGCGTTAAGCCTTACCTCTCTGCGTCTCCGCGTCTCCGCGGTAGATTTCTCTTGCTTACCCTTTCCGCAACTCCTCCATAATCTCCTCCGCTGCTTTTCGAGCTTCCTCACCAGCCTTCGGCTGGAATGAAATGGCTGCGACAACAGGATGCCCGCCTCCCCCGTAGCGCTCACAGATGGCCGCCAGATTGTGCTTGCGGTCCGCGCGACTCCACGGGTTCCAGCCGACGCTGACTTTCATGCGCTTGGGGGTGCGCATCAGGCTGACGGTATAGTTGGCCTCGGGGTGCAGATAGTAGGGGATGAACTTATTGTAGCCTTCGAGGCCAGTGCCCGTGAGATCAAAAAACAGCACGCCTTTGGAACAGTGAGAAGCTTCGCGAATAGCTCGGATGTTATCTGCATGGCGACTGGCAAGAGGTGCGTAGCGGCTGAGGACTTCCTGCTGTGTAGCGACTTCGCTTAGAGTTTGCCAGGAAAGTTGGCGGATGATGCCGTGAAGAAATTCAGGTTCCTGATTGGCTTCGATGACGGCGGCTAGTTTTTGCGCGGGTTCGCCAACCTCGACGGCAGTCTTTGCGTCAGGGTACATCGCGCCGTCAATAATGTCGGCCCAATGCACGAGTTCGGACAGTATGGGACATTCGAACCCAAACTGCTGCCTAGTAACGGTGGCGATGAGTTTGGTGCAAGACTTGAACGAGGGATCATAAAACCTTTTGCCGCTCCGGTCCTGACGGAAGTGTCTTTCGTCCTCCGGCGTGAGGAAAGCGCTGTGGTGATGATCAAACCACCAAGTCAGCCGGTCTGAGCTGGCATATTTGAAGTCGACAATGGCATTTTCTTCGGCCGCAAACAGCCCATCATGGAACTGCTGGCCGGGCTGATGCGCTAGACCAATGAGTGCGACACTGGCCGTGGGGCTGATCTTGTCCTGGTAAAAGCGCAGGAACACTGCGGCGGAAGAGGCACCGTCAAAGCAGTTGTCGTGGAACATGAGGTTGAGTGTCATGGAGTCTTCCTTGAGCCGTTAAGAGGGCCTGTGCCGTCAGTTCTCCTCCTCAGTCTAGGAGGGGCTGCCTCCGGGGAAAACTTGTGGGAAAGGTTGCCAAGGGGACAAACGGCATCCTTCTGCTTGCACTCCGGTCTTATGCTCGAGGGCCCCAAAGAATCACGCCTGCTCCGAGGAGGCAGATGAGAGCTCCAGCACTGTCCCATCGATCGGGGCCCAATGCCTTCAACCGTCCAGAGCCACACGAGCGAACTAACAATGTAGACGCCACCGTAGGCGGCAAATGCCCTGCCCGCATAGATGGAGTCGATGCGAGTCGAACACAGAGCGAAGAGCGCAAGACTGCCGGTCCCGGCGAGAGTTCACCAGGCCGTACGTCCTAGGCGGAGCCAGGCCCAGAACGCAAAACAGCCCGCGATCTCGAAGAGAGCAGCCAGCCAGAAGAAACCTACGATACGCACGTGCATACTTGTTTCCGCACTTGGCTCCCTGTGTCGTTTCACGCGATATCGACGGGCGACGGCGCCGTGTTGAGCAGCATCGAAAGAAATTCCTGAGTACGCTCGGGCCCAGTCACTTCCAGCCACACCGGCCCTTCACCGGGTTCAACTATCAGAAGGAAGCGAAAGAAACGACAGCACCGGCGCTCGGCATCGATCACAGCGACGGCCTGTTTCAGTAGGTCACTGGCGGGGCAGAATCGCCAGCGGAAGCCTCCAGGGACAGGCTCTTGCCCGTCGGCCCTGGTTAGCAAAGCCGGCAGGAGCCGGTTGCGCCGAGCGGCCAGCTCGGCTGCTGTCAGCGTACAGGCAACTGGAAGACTCATCGATGAATCGCTCTCGCTCATCATTCTTCCTCAGCGCGAGGGTGGCGGCTGCAGGCTCCTCGCCCAGGGTTTCACGCCGCTCGAGGCACGCTGAGCTTTCCTTTCACTGCCAGAACACTCAGGCTGAAGGCTGCAGCCATGAATAGGCTTCCGGTCAGATAGGGATATTGAAAGCCGAATGCATCGAAGGTGAAGCCGCCCCAAACGGGGCCCACAATCCTGGCCAGGCTCGCCAGTGACTGTGCTACACCCAGAATGCCTCCCTGATTCTCAGCACTGGCAGCCTGAGAAATCAAGCTGGAGATGGAGGGATTGGTAGCGCCGTGACCCATGATCAGCACCACCAGCACCAACAGCAGAGAGTGCAATCCGTAGGAATAAGGTAACAAGCCAAGCCCGAAAATCATACAGAAAAGGCCGGCCGAGATCAGACGCTTCTCACCGAATCGCCTGGCCAGCCTGCCCGTGAGCCCGCCTTGAACGATGGTGATCAGCACTCCAATATAAGCGAAGAGATAACCGTTGGCGCGGGCATCGAAGCCAAACTTGCGCGCGGTCATCAGCGCAAAGGTGGCTTCCAGGTTGGCAAAGGCAAATGTGGAAATGAAAAACAGGATGAGGAAAACGCCGAGCTCGGGGTGCTGCAAGCCCTTCCGGAGGCGCTGCCAGTTCAATCCGCGCTCTGCCAAACGCGGCTGGCCTGAGCGATTCAGCGATTCGGGCAGCAGCCACCACGCCGCTCCAAGGTTCACCAGTGCCAGCGCGGAGGCGAAGAAGGCCGGAGTGGCATAACCGTACTGGCTGAGGAGGCCGCCGATGGCCGGTCCAATGGTAAAGCCAAGCCCGTAAGCTGCGCCAATCAGGCCCATGCTTTTGGCACGTTGTTCCGGAGCTGTGGAATCGGCAATGTAAGCTTGCGCAGTGGAGATGTTAGCGCCCGCAATGCCGGCGAAAACTCTTGACAGAAACAAGATCGGGAGAGACTGTGCCAACCCGAAGGTCAGGTAAGAAACCGACGAACCCAGCAGCCCCAGTAGAATTACCGGGCGCCGTCCCACCTGGTCGGACAGCCGACCCCACACTGGCGCAAACAAGAGTTGCATCAACGAGAACGAGGTTGACAGTAGCCCGACGAGTAAGGCGTTGGCGCCAAAACTCTCGGCGTAAAATGGCAGCAGCGGGAGAACGATGCCGAACCCGATGAGATCAATAAAGACGGTGACGAAGAGGACAACCAGGGGGGATTTCTTCATGATGATGGGGCGGAATCCAGACTGCCGCGGCCGAGGACGGACGGTGAACCAGGATCTAGTTCGGAAAGCCAAAACCAAGACAACAGACAGTAGGCACCATGCAATGACTAAGCACGAATGACTAAAGAAGTCCGAAATCCGAATGACAAAGAGCTGGACTTACACATTCGGCTTTCGTCATTGATTCGTCATTAGAGCTTCGT
>JAKEER010000183.1 GCA_022616615.1 Acidobacteriota bacterium | reverse complement strand
TGGTGCGTACACCTGGTCGAAAGCTCTCGGCAATATCGATGGCAACAGCTTCGGCGGTGGCGCCGGGGGTGGTGGGATTCAGGATATCTTCAACCTCAAAGGCGAGCGATCCTACCTCATTTACGATGTTCCGCACAGGCTCTCGCTGTCGTTGCTCTATGATCTTCCCCAGTTGAACAATGCCAGACCCGCGTTTCGCCACGTGTTCGGGAACTGGCGCGTCGGAGCCATTATCACCGAGCAGACGGGTAACGCGGGTGGGGTTTCCTACGGCTTGGATACAACGAACACGGGACTCGGATCACGTCCCGATCAGATCGCCAAACCCACGCTGTCGAGAAGCGAGAGGTCGAGCCGGCGGTGGCTGAACACGGCCGCTTTCGTTGCTCCTCCCGCTGGCCGTTTTGGCAATGCGGCGCGAAACGTCTTTCATCAGCCGGGGACCAACACCGTTGACTTCACCGTCCATAGGATGTTTCGGATCGCGGAGCGCCACCTGTTTGAGTTTCGAGCGGAGTTATTTAACGTGTTCAACCACGTCAACCTTGGTTTCGTGAATGGGTCGATCCAATCGCCCGCATTCGGGACCATCAACTCGGCGGGCGATCCCCGCATCGTCCAGTTCGCGTTGAAATACTCCTTTTAAGTAAAGTGCCTCTGCGAGCGTGCCGTGCGCGCGGGGCGTGCGTGCTGACCGGGAGCGGATGGACGCGTACAAGGTCGAAGCCGCCATTTCGAGGGTCTCCGCGTTTTGATCAATAATTTGACGAACGAGCCGAGCCGCACCGATGTCACCCCCTTCGGTTTACAGCTCTGGGAGCAGAATCCTGGCGTCGGCTACATCATAGGCACCACGTTGAGATTCTAATGGAAATCGTGATGAAACTTGAGATATCCCGTCGTCAATTCATGACGGGATCGCTTGTGGCCGGGGCGATGATGACGTCTTCTGGCGTGCCGAGGATGCCTGCGCAGGCCGCGCCGGAAGGCGCCGATACCGCCCCAGGCCGTGCGAACTTGCGCACCAGGCCGCGTTATCATCGCTGGCACGTGGATCCCGGCGTCGATTGGCTCGAGACGAATACCGGCTACGCGTCGCTCGACTGGTCGATTCCGTTGTCGCAGGCTGCGCTCGTGCTGGTCGATGTCTGGCAACGTCATTACCTCAAGGACACCGAGTTACGGGGTGAAGAGATCATCGGGGACAAACTTGTGCCGCTGCTGGCGGCGTGCCGAGACGCCGGCATGAAGATCGTCCACGCCCCCTCCCCGCCGGTGGCTAAAGTGCATCCCAATTGGCTGAAGCTTGTAGGTGAAACCGAGATGAAGCCGGAATATGACGATTGGCCGCCACGGCAATTCCGTAGTCGGAGCGGACCCTATCAGCGATACAAACGGCCATCGGAACCGCGCGAACCGGAGAGACAAGCGCTGCCGCCGCATCGGATCCATCCGAAAGCCGAACCGCTTGCCCGCGAGCCGGTCATCGCCACCGGCGAAGAACTCCATCGATACTGCAAACAAAAAGGTGTGCTTTTTCTCTTTTTTGCCGGCTTTAACACCAATGCCTGTATCCTTAGCCGCGATTATGGCACGCTCAAGATGAGCGAGCGCGGCTATGAGATCATCCTCGTTCGCGACTGCACCACGGGCATGGAATCGCGCGAGACGCAGCCGACACTGAGCCAGACGCGCGGCGCGATCCTCCTTCTCGAAATGTTTGGTCAGTATTCGGTTGCTTCCGACGAGGTCATCGCGGGCCTTCGGCGCGCTTGAGTACCGGGCGCGGAAAATTCTCCGTTCAATCTGAAGCGGCGCGTGTCCGCAGTGAGCGCTCATTGAAAGTAAGAAAGTAATTATGTGGCAACTCATGGAGCGCGACACACGGAGAACGTTTCTCAAGCAGATGAGCGTCGGAATAGCGGCCATCGGTGCGCCTGCTGTGAGCCAAGCGCAGTCGTCCGGGCGCGGAGGTGAAGGTCATGCGTCGAGCCGCAAACGTGGCGGAAAAGGTCTGCCGGAGGGCTGGCGGGCGCTCCGCAAGCTCGATGCGCATCACCATGTCGGGCTGCGAGCAGAATCGAGTTCGGAAGGGAACGAAGTGGAGAATTTGATCGAGGCGGCGGATGCGTTGGGGATCGAGCGGCTATTTTGCTCGCGACCGGTGTCGGGTGGAGTGATGGCGGACATCGAGGTCGTCCGTGAGTCGAACAACGCAGTGCTCGCCGCAATGAAGCGCTATCCTGCGCGGATCGCGGGCTACTGTTTCGTGCAACCAGGGAATGGCCGCGCCGCGCTGGAGGAAATGGACCGCTGCCTTGATGCGGGTATGATGGGGGTGAAACTCTACAATCAGTTCAAATATAATGATCCTGTAGTTTTTCCAGTCGCGGAAAAGTGCATCGACCGGCGCATTCCGTTTCTTGGGCACTCGGCGTTTCTTACGGACGCGCGCACGCTGGCGCTGCAGCCAAAGACATCCCACGCGCTCGATTTCTGCGCCTTGTCGCGGCGCTATCCGGAGTTGATGTTGATCCTCGGCCACATCAACGGCGGCGGCGATTGGGAGTGGGCGATCAAGGGCCTGCGCGAGTGCGTGAATGTGTTTGTGGACACAAGTGGCACGGTGCTCGAGGACCAGACGATCGAATGTTGTGTTCGGCACCTCGGGCACCAGCGAATCGTATTCGGCACGGACGGCGCGATGGAAGGCTGCGTCGGCAAGATCCTCTCCGCCGATCTGACCGAGAGCCAGCGCGAGGATATCTGCTGGCGAAATTTTCAACGCATCCTGGATAGGAGGGCGCCCTGATTATCGACGTGAATGCCTACCTTGGGCACTATCCCTTCCGCTGCCTGCGTCATCGCACCGCGGCAGAGATGATTCTGCTCATGGATCGGAACGGAATCGATCGCGCGGTGGTTTCATCACTGCACGCAGTCTTCTATCGCGACGCGCATCGGGGGAACGAAGAATTGCGCGTCGAAACGCGGCCACATGGCGAGCGCTTCATTCCGGCGGCGACAGTGAATCCGAAATATGCCGGCTGGGAGCACGATCTCGCGGAAGCCGTCGAGCGCTGGAAGATGAAGGTCGTGACGCTCACGCCCGATTATCACGGCTACACGTTGGGCGACGAGTATGGTCGCGCGGCGCTGGGCCGAATCGCAGATTACGGCGTGCCGCTCCTACTCACGCAACGTTTCGAGGATCGCCGACAGCGGCACGCATTCGACCGGGCGGAGGACTTGCAATTTGACGCGCTGTTCGAGGCGGCACGGGCATTTCCCAAACTTCGGTTCATCCTCGTGAACTGGCTCCACCTCGACGGGACGCGCATGGTAGAAGCAGGCTTGAAGGGGCGGTGTCTCGTGGATTTCGCGCGAATGCAGGTGATATACCGGAAAGACGTGCCGAAATTGATCGACACGCTCGGGGTCGCGGCGCTCACGTTTGGGTCGCACATGCCCTTCGACTACGTCGGCGGGTCGCTCGTAAAACTGGCGAACTTCGAGAAATTCCGGCCGGCAGAATACGAAGCAATCGCGTGGCGAAACGCCGCGCAGTTTTTGAGCCTGTAGCCCTCGAGAAATCGAGAAAGGCGTCTAGCATTGTCAGTGTTCATGCGACTCTCCAGAAGAGACTTCGTTCGAAGCGGCGTCGTCGCCGCGGCTGCAGTAGCTGCAAAGGGAGCAGCCGCGAAGCCGCGGCGCGTTGAATTCCTTGCTGTCAATGGAGGGCTCAAGGCCATCACGTTACCCGATGACCGGCATGCGGCTGCCATCAAGTGGCCACGATATGGGGAGGAGGAAAAGCGGCGAGTACTGGAACTCCTTGACAACAACCGTTTCTACGACGAGATCCCTCAACTCGAACAGGCCACGAGGGAGTATCTCGGAGTTAGCCATGTCAAGGCGCACTGTAATGGAACGAGCGCGCTTGTATCCATGTTCTTCGCACTCGATCTGCCAAAGGGCAGCGAGATTCTCGTGCCCTCCTACACCGCCTGGGCCACCGTGGCTCCCATGTGGCTCTTTGGCTATGTGCCGGTATTTGTGGATATCAATCCCCGCACGGCATGCTTCGATCTGGCATCTGCTGAGCGTCAACTTACCCGGCAATGTCGCGCTCTCGTGGTGATGCATGCCTGGGGGCTTCCGTGCGAGATGGAGCAGATCTGCGACTTTGGCAGAAAACACGGATTGATCGTGCTTGAAGATGCTGCACAGGCGCAGGGGGCCACGCTGCGCGGAAAACAGATGGGTAGCTGGGGCGCGATAGGCGTTTTCAGCTTCCAGGCAAGCAAAGTGCTTCCGGCTGTCGAGGGTGGCATGGGGGTTTATCAAACTCCCGAATATTTCGAGCGTGCCACAACGTTCGGAAACTATGACTTGCCGGGCAAATTTCCTGCGGAGAGTCCCTACCGAGGGTACCAAGGCACGGGATTCGGGTCTAAGTTCCGCATCCATCCGATTGCAGCGGCTCTGGCCCGCACGCAGCTCAGAGGGCTCGACCAGCGGAACGCCCTAATCGCAGCCGAGGTGCGCAAGTTGAACGACCGCCTCACACAACTGCCCGGATTGTCGGAGCAACAGGCTGCGCCAGAGATGCGACGGGTCCATTGGGCAGCCAATCTGCTTTTCTTTGACGAAGCCGCAGCCGGTTTTTCTAAAGAAATACTACTCAAAGCGCTGAAAGCCGAAGGTGTACGTGCCAGCGGCGCTCCGTACGACGAACAGCATCAGTACCGTCTCTATTCCGAAGCCAAGTGGTGGCATCATCCGCCACAGATACCCAGCTTGCCTGGTTGCAAGCAAGTGAATAAGTCCAGCGTTCGGCTGCCTCTTTTTACGGAGTCCGCATCTGACTTGATCGATCAATACACCAAGGCTTTCGAAAAGATATGGGCACATCGGGATGCTCTAGGTAAGAGCTAACTTAGTCCCAGCATGGAGGGGGCGAGCTGTGGTTGGCCGGTTATTGCAATGGTGTGTTCGCCTACATCCCTTCATTGCGGGTGCTTCAGGAGGGAAGCTACGAAGGGGGAGGCGCCATGGTGGGTAGCCGCTTGCCGCCTTTCGCACCTTCGATCCAGGAAACGATTGTGAGGATGATGTATTCTGGCCGAAGCAGGCTGGAAAGGAACAAAAAGATGAACCGTCGGCGTTTCTTATTAGTCGCTTCAGCGGCCGGGCTGGTGGTCAGGCCCGCTGCCGTCCCGGCTGCGGGTCAGAAGCCGGCAATCCTTGGGGGCAAAGCAGTTCGCTCGGAGCCTTTCCCGTCCTGGCCGAAATTCGACAGCCGGGAAGAGGAGGCGATATTGAACACGCTTCGGAGCGGCAAGTGGTTCCGCGGTTGGGGGGAGAACGTAAATCGCTTTGAAAAAGCCTATGCCGAGCTGATGGGCGCCAGGCACTGCTTGGCTACGGCCAACGGCACCAGCGCTTTGTTGACTTCTTTGAGTGCGTTAGGCGTTGGGCCGGGCGATGAGGTCATTCTTCCGCCGTACACTTTCGTGGCCTGTGTCAACGTTATCTTGTTGTTGCATGCCCTGCCCGTGTTTGTGGATACGGATCCGGAGACCTTCCAGATGGACGCGCAGAAGGTCGAAGCCGCCATCTCCGAGCACACGAGGGCGATTATGCCCGTGCACCTTGGCGGGTCGGCAGTGGATGTGGACGCAATCCTGGCTATTGCCCGGAAACATAAGTTGCCGGTGGTTGAAGACGCCTGCCAGGCTCCTCTGGCCGAATGGCGAAGCCGTAAGGTGGGCACCTTTGGCGACACCGGCTGCTTCAGTTTCCAGGCCAGCAAGAACCTGAGCTCTGGGGAAGGCGGCGCCATCCTCAGCGAGAACGAAGAACTGATCGCGAAGTGCTACACGTTCCATAACAACAGCCGCGGAAGGAAAGTGGACAGCTATGACTTCTCTTATAGAGCGCGTGGCGCGAACCTCCGCATGACGGAGTTCCAGGCAGCTCTGCTGATGGCACAGATGACTCGCCTGGAGGAACAGTCCAGGACTCGCGAGCAGAATGCGCGGTACCTGACCAGCCTGTTACGAGAGATTCCCGGCATCCTGTCGGCACGCATGTATGACGGCTGCACACGCAATGCCTATCACCTTTATATGTTTCGTTACCAGAAAGAACAGTTTGCCAACCTACCGAGAGCCGCTTTTCTGAAGGCGCTTCGCGCCGAGGGTATTCCAGCTTCCGGGGGATATGCCTCGCTCAACAAAGAGCCGTTCATCAGGAACACTTTGGATTCCCGTGGCTATCAATCTATCTATGGGAAGGAACGAATCAAACGTTGGGAACAGACGAACGATTGTCCTGAAAACGACAGGCTCTGTGAGGAGGCAGTCTGGTTAACGCAAAACATGCTGCTCGGCTCGCGGCATGACATGGAGCAGATCGCAGAGGCAGTGCGTAAGATCCAGGTGCATGCCACCGAGTTGGAGCGGGTCTGAAGGGAACCAGACATGAGGTGCAGGTCCCTGATGTGGCCGCTGGTTGGTAGACTGCGGCAACCGGCGAGAAGAAACAGCGACGGGAGTGGAACCGGCCCGTAATAGTTTCCAGTAGTTCCACCAAGTATGATGAATAAGACTAAATCGAGATACACAGCATTAGAACACAGTGCTCATACGAGCACGCCATCTACGGACGCACTAAGGGCGTGCGCAAGATTACGTTGGTAGTCTTGTACCTGATGGTAACAGAATGCTGGAAGCCTTTACTCGTCCTCGTCGTCGTCCTCGTCCTCGGCCTTCAGCATTGAATGTCAACCGACGGTTACTTCTCGGCCATGCAAGGACGAGGACGACGACGAGGACGAGTCCAAAATTCCAACCTATTTTTGCCCAAGCACTAACCCAAACGTCATAGGGGATCTGATGCGTTTTGATTCTGAGAGAAGACACCGTTCTAGATTTGGGCGCCGCGAGCTTTTGAAGGTCGGCGCGGTCGGGGCTGTATCCGTATTGGGCGGGTTATCGGGCAACAAGAGCTCTCTTAGTGACGAAAGGCCGAAGGAGGAAATCAGAAAGCCGAAACATCGTGTCATCGACATTCACTGTCATCCCCGCTGGATTGGGTACAATGGCGCACGCGTCATCGAGAATATGGATGCAGCCGGTATTGAACGAGCTTGGTTGCTGAGTTGGGAAATCCCAGAACGCGAGATGGATACATCGTATTACTCCACCTTGAACCCCACCGGCGTGGGGATTACCTTCCGTGACGTGCTCGACGTGGCCGAACGGTATCCTGACCGGTTCATCCCCGGAACGACGGTTGATCCGCGTGATCCCCATGCCCACGCACGGCTGAAGGCTGCGGTCGACATTCACCGAGTTCGGGTCTTCGGCGAGTTCAAGCTTCGTATGCGGTACGATGATCCTGACGCGATCCGGCTCTTTCATTACTGTGGCGAACTCGGTCTGCCAGTCATTTTTCATCTAGACGTTACCTCTCCGCGGCAGGGCGTCCCTAGCACACGACAGTGGTGGTATGGGGGCGGACTGGAAAACATGGAGGCTCCTCTGCGCCTTTGTCCAAACACGCACTTTCTAGGTCACGCTCCCGGCTTCTGGCGGGAGATTTCAGCCGATGCTGACCAGGAGCCTCTGGCCTATCCCAAAGGAAAACCCATCGTAGGTCGAGGCCGCCTCTTGCAGTTTTTGGACAAGTTTCCCAACCTGCACTGTGATCTTTCTGCCAGCTCTGGACATACGGCTTTGGCGCGTGATCTGGAATTCAGTCGCAAGTTTCTTATCGATTACCAGGACCGAATGTTCTTCGGTCGTGATCAATTCAGCAATGAGCTTTACGACCTTCTCATCTCGCTGAGCCTGCCCGAAGCGGTCCTGGCGAAGATTCTCGGCGGGAACGCCTTACGTTTAGTGCCCCGTTGAGAAGAAAGTCTGATTATGGATCCATCTCCTGGAGATTGGACGTTTTTCGGTGTGTTCCAAGCGTGCAGAATGCGGGTTTCAGCCCACCCGGAGAGCGAATCAATATTTCGTGTGTCATGCGCCCAAGGGTTGCAACGAAGCGGGTGCCAGAGCTCCAGGCGGCCTGGAGGGGCGCTGGAGAGTAGCCTGGGGCAAAGCGAGGGACAGCGGTCCCTGGCGACGCCCCAGGGTGGCCGTCCATCCAATTCGGTTGCGCCCCGGCAGGGGCGCCGGGACGCCCGCTGGAGGCTGATCCCGCGCCCCTGCCGGGGCGGAAAGATTCACGAGGGCCCTGATTCCTGGGGCGCCGCGCGGGACCGCTGTCCCTCGCTCTGCCCCAGGCTACCGTCCATTGCCCCGTCCGGGGCAAAAATGTCCAATCTCCAGCCATCTTCCGAAAACTTATGAAATCCAGATTAGCTTATGCCTTGGTTGCCGTCGCGCTAGTCGTAGTCTGCCTCGCCTTTTGGTTTCTCGCCACCCGCCAACGTCCTTCGAGCCAGACCTTGACAGTGGCCGAAGGTTTTGAAGTCGAGCGTGTCGCCGGTCCGCCCCTCGTAGACCGTCCAATCCTTGCCGACTTTGACGAACAGGGTCGGCTGTACGTTACTGATTCCTCCGGATCGAATGACAAAGTTGAAAAGCAACTGGCGGAAAGACCTCATCGGATCGTGCGTCTGGAAGACACGAACGGCGATGGCCGATTTGATAGGAGTGTCGTGTTCGCCGATCGGATGATGTTTCCGGAAGGCGCGATGTGGTTTGACGGCTCGCTCTACGTCTCTGCGCCGCCCAGCATCTGGAGGCTGACAGACACTGACGGTGACGGCGTTGCCGACCAGCGCGAGGAATGGTTTCAAGGCAAGACCCTTACCGGCTGTGCCAACGATCTGCACGGGCCGTACCTCGGGCCGGATGGATGGATCTACTGGTGCAAAGGTGCGTTCGGCGAGCAAACGCACGCCCGCGAAGGCAAGGGGCCGCTGGTTACCCGCGCGTCGCACATCTTTCGCCGCAAGCCGGGCAGTGCCTTTGTCGAACCGGTCATGACGGGCGGCATGGACAATCCGGTCGATGTGGCCTTCACTCCTGGCGGGGAGCGCATTCTAACGGCCACCTACCTGCAGCATCCTGAAGCGGGCCGGCGCGATGGCCTGATTCATGCGATCTACGGCGGCGTTTATGGCAAGGTGAATGATGTTGTGAATTCTCATCCGCAGACGGGTGACCTGATGCCGGTGATGACACATTTGGGGCCAGCCGTGCCTTGCGGGCTGACACGCTACACATCAGCCGCGTTTGGTGAGGGTTATCGCGACAATTTCTTCGCTTGTCTTTTTAACCTGCACAAGGTAACGCGTCATGAGCTTGTGGCGAACGGTTCCAGCTTCACCACCCAGGACAGCGACTTTCTCGTTTCCACCGACCCGGACTTTCATCCGACCGATGTGCTGGAAGATGCCGACGGTAGTCTGCTGGTGATCGATACCGGCGCCTGGTACAAGCTCTGCTGCCCAACGTCGCAGCTAGCGAAGCCCGACGTGCTGGGGGCCATCTACCGCATCCGCAAAAAGAATGCGCCTGAAGTCGATGACCCGCGAGGACTGAAGCTCGACTGGGTGGGAATGAAGCCATCGGATTTGGCAAGACTGCTGGACGACTTGCGACCTGCGGTGCGGAGCCGCGCGATTGAGAGACTTGGCAAGCAGGGAGGCGAAGCCGCGCAGGTTTTGGCTGCAACCCTCGCGTCCTCCTCAGCGGAGGCGCGGAGAAACGCGGTCTGGGCGCTGACGCGCATCGACGGCGTTGTGGCGCGAGAGGCGGTCCGCCAGGCTCTGAGCGACGCAGATGAAACGGTTCGCCAGGCCGCTTGCCACTCAGTGGCTGTCTGGCGTGACGCAGGCGCATTGCCCGTTCTGACCGGATTGCTGAAAGAAGGCGCGCCTGCCGTCCAGCGAGCGGCCGCCGAAGCACTTGGCCGCATTGGCAACAAGGAAGCTGTGCCCGAACTGCTTGCCAGCGCGCCAAAGGATCGTGTTCTTGAACACTCCGTGACGTACGCGCTGATTGAGATTGCTGATCCTGCCGGCACCGCGCGGGGTCTGCAGACGGCTTCCAGCCAGACGAAACGGATGGCATTGATTGCGCTCGACCAGATGGCGGGCGGCGGCCTGGAGGCTGGCAACGTAACACCGCTGCTTGCCTCCAGCGATCCGGTGCTCAAAGAAACCGCTGCTTGGATAGCCGGCCGTCACCCGGAGTGGGGACCGAAAGTCGCTACATTCTTCAGGTCGCGTCTAGCCGAAAAGAGTTTGCGTCCTGAAGATCGCGATGAACTGCAACAACAGCTTACCCGGTTTGCCAAGAACGCGGATATTCAGCTCCTGCTCGCCTCGACGGCGCAGAGTGCGGCGTTGAAGGAATCAAGATTATGTGCATTGCGTGCGATGGCAAAGGCGCCGCTTAAGACAATGCCTGCAAGCTGGAGTGCCAGTCTAGCCGGCATCATGGCTGGAGGTGATGCGGAACTGGTGCAGCACGCTGTGATGGCTGCGCGTGCTTTGCCGGTGGCCAAAGAGCAAACCGCTCGGTTAAATGAAGGCCTATTGCGCGTTGGGCGGGATGCCAGAATGCCGCAGGAGGCGCGTCTTGATGCTCTGGCTGCGGTAACAGGAGACATCGGCAGCATCGAGCCTGAACTATTCGACTTTCTCCGGGCTAGCGTCAAGCCTTCGCAGACCGTCGCAGTCCGCGGCTCAGCGGCCAGCGCGCTGGCGAAGGCAGAGCTTGCGCCTAAGCAATTGGTCTCATTGGTGGACACGCTACGGGAAGCCGGACCTTTGGAACTGTCGAAACTGCTGGTGGCGTTTGAAAATGCCAGCGACGAAGCATTGGGAGTGAAGCTCATTGCGGCGCTTAAGCAGGCGAAGGGGCTCATTAGCTTGCGCTCCGACGTGTTAAAGACCAGCTTGGCGAAGTTTCCCGCGTCTGTTAAAAATCAGGGGGACGAGTTGCTGGCCTCCCTCGAGGGTGATACGACGCAACAGAAGGTGCGTCTCGAAAAGCTGCTCGGCAGCCTGCAAGACGGCGACGTTCGGCGCGGTCAGATTGTGTTCAACAGCAATAAGGCGGCCTGCTCTGCGTGCCATGCGATCGGCTATCTGGGCGGCAAGGCGGGCCCGGACTTGACGAAGATAGGTGAAGTTCGCACCGAACGTGATCTGCTCGAAGCTATCGTTTATCCCAGCGCCAGTTTTGTGCGCAGTTACGAACCGCTGGTGGTGGTGACGAAATCAGGCGATGTGCATAACGGCGTAGTGCGGCAGGAAAATGATGACGAAATTCTGCTGGCCACGGGGCCGCGCACTGAGGTGCGGGTTGCTCAGGAGGAAATCAAGGAGATGCGGCCGGGTACAGTGTCGGTAATGCCGGCAGGCCTGGAGGAGCAGTTGTCTCGTCAGGAGTTGACCGATCTGCTGGCGTTTTTGAAGGGAACGCGTTGGGGAGCGCAATAGGCAGCCAATGCCGGATTGAAGAACGGGCCGTGGATGACCCAGAACGCACGCGCACACACTCGGAACTAAGAAAGGAGAAATGGATGTTACGTCTTTGGAAGGGCCTTTTCATCGGAATGTTAGCTGCCGTCCTAGCTAGTCCTGGAAATGCCGGAGACAGCAAGAGCGCGGCTGATGGCAAGACCATTAAGCTCTTCAATGGGAAGGATCTGACCAACTTCTACACTTGGCTGGTGGACCACAAGTTCGAAGATCCCGATCAAGTGTTCGGCGTTGTCGATCAGATCGATGGCGCTCCGGCAATTCGGGTGAGCGGCCAGCATTATGGAGGCTTCCTTACTCGCCAGTCCTACTCCAATTACCACTTAATCGTCGAGTACCGTTGGGGCTCGATCACCTGGGGGGAGCGTAGGGATAAAGCCAGAGATAGCGGTATTCTGCTGCACGCCCAGGGGCCGGAAGGCAATTCCAAACCAGACTTTAACGGCCCCTGGATGCGCTCGGTCGAGTTTCAGATCATTGATGGAGGAGTGGGCGATTTCATCCTGGTGAACGGCTACAACAAGCAGGGCGAGCTCATTAAGACATCCATGACGGCGACAGCCAGGAAGGATAGTGACAGCGAAGATGTTTATGATCCTCAAGGTAAATCGCAGCAGTTCCAAGGTGGGCGCATCAACTGGTATGGCCGCGACCCGGATTGGGAGGACTCTCTGCAGTTTCGCGGCAAAGAAGATGTCGAAAGCCCGGACGGGCAGTGGACTCGAGCCGAGGTTATCTGTGAAGGCGAAAAGATAACGAACATTGTCAACGGCAAGGTGGTGAACGCCGGCGCGGAGTCAAGCCTAACGAAAGGTCAGCTATTCTTCCAATCTGAAGGAGCCGAAATCTTTTTCCGCAGAATCGACCTCCAGCCGCTGGAAAAATAGATTCCATTGAAACAGAACGAATAGTGAGAGCATCGGCAGAGATTGCGTCAAGGGGCAGGCCTTCAGACAGCTCCGCCGCGAGTCTCCCCTGGTACAGTTCAACGCCGACCAGCCTAACCTTAGTCAGTCTGAGGGTGTCAGTGTTCAGCTCTGCGAACGTCCCTTCCTTGGTCATGTGAATCTGCGCGGCCACCCGGCTGACCAAGCCTTTCTCAGGACCGTGGAGAGAGTGTTAGGAGTCGGCCTACCGTTGGAGCCGAACACGGTGGCGGAGGGCCGCGAACTGTCGGCTCTCTGGCTTGGGCCTGATGAATGGTTGCTGTTAACCCAGCAGGATCAAGAAGCCGGAATCATCCATACCTTGCGAGAGGCCTTGGGCGGCCTCTTTGCTGCCGTCACGGATATCAGCAGTGGTCAAACCGTGATTAACATCCGGGGCGAGGATGCCCGCGACGTGTTGGCTAAAGGATGCAGCCTGGATCTTCACCGGCGCGTCTTCGGTCCGGGACGCTGCGCCCAGACCCACATCGCTAAAGCCGCAGTGCTTATCTCACTGCGGGATGAATCGCCCTCATTCGATCTCATCGTGCGCCGTAGCTTTGCCGAATACCTCGGTCTTTGGCTAAGAGATGCAGCACAGGAATCAGGTTGAGTTAGACCGTTATGCTTGGTGAAAGTAATGCGCTAGCCATGGGGGGCACCCGCCAACCGCTGGCGTGAGCCAGTGGCAGCTGCTCACTCCCGCCACCTCCCCTTGCGCTAAGCTGCCCGCGCCGCGAGCGGCGCGGGCAGCTTAGCGCAAGGGGAAGGAACTTGTTGAACGCCATGGCCACTGGCTTACGCCAATGGTTGGCCCCCCGTAACTGAGGGATTACTTGGTGAAACGAGAATTGTGTTCTCGTTTTCTCAGCGCGTGCGGGACTAAACCACACTCACCCGCAAGTGCGAATCGCAGCGCTCCGCACCTGTTCAGCCCTGTTCTCCAGCAAGGAACGTTCTGCGATCATCTCCAAGCTCGTGGGTATGACCAGTGAGAGAGACCAGAGCGTCCGCATTCAGTTGATGTTCACGCTGGGCGAATGCGATGGCGACGAGCTTGCTCAAAGCGCTATGTCCGCACTGCTCGAACGTCAGGCGTCTGATGTCTATCTGCGGCAGGCCGCGCTCAGCGGGCTGGCCGCGCGCGAACTGGTTTTTTTAGAGCGCCTGTTGGAGGGAAAGGCATGGCAAACAGAGAAAGCTGGCTACCGAGAGATATTCAAGGAATTGGCAGCGATCTTACTGCGCAGAGGAGAGGCAGACGCAGTCGAACAGCTTTTTAGCCGAATCGCGGCTCAGCCGGAAACGGCAGCTTGGCCACAAACGGCTATGTTGGAAGGCATCCTCAGTGTCTCAGGTCAGGTTAATCCAGCTGGCTCCGGTTGGAGTGTAGTGGAAATGCACGTTGGGCCACGGCGGCCATTTCAGACGCTATCGTTTGTTGAAGGAACCCAGCTGCGGCCGACACCGTCCATGCAAAGCATGACTTTTCCAGTTGGCGCGATCAACGTCCTTGAGAATTCAGCATCATCCTCCTACCAGTCTGGATTCATTCTCGCGAAGCGACGGTTTTCAAAAGGCCTGACGTTTCTCTCGAGCTACACCTACGCCAAGAGTCTGACCGGCGCGCCAGCCTTCCGTTCGCCGGCGATGGAATCGGAGGTCCCACAGAACAGTTTCGACTTGAGGACTAAGTGGGGACGAGCGGCTGCGACATTCGCCACCGCTCTGCTTCCAGCTTGATCTACAAACTCCCGCTGACGTCGAGCCAGCAGTTCTCCAGCGGTTTCTGGAATCGGATGAAGTACGTTCTGGGTGACTGGCAGGTTGCGACGATCTATCAGTTCCAGAGCGGCTTTCCCTTTACCGTCGGAGTGTTTGGCGACACGGCCAATGCTGGATCGCTTTTGAACATCAACCCGGTTCGAGCCAACATTGTTCCAGGTGTTTCACCGGAATTGGTGGGTGGAGAAAGGAGCGCCGACCGCTGGTTCAACACGGCCGCGTTTGCGACACCTGCGGCCTTCACCTTTGGCAATGTAGGGCGGAATTCCGGGGGGTTGGTGATGGGCAGACGCCTCCGCATTCACCGGCGTGCGGTGCATCCAAACCGGTGAATTGGCACTGTGCTCGCAGGCGCTCGTTGACGTGATGATTCCATGGGCCGACGACTATAGCTGATGGTGGCCTTATGTACGTGCGTGTTTTTCATATCCTTCATGTTTCAGCAACAGACTCGAATGAGATTCGCCAAATTGCCAGGAATTGCTTAGAGAGACAGAGAGCGCACAACCGGGAGGCATTGCTTATTAAATGAAACGCCCGGGCTTCGTGGCTTTGTCTCCGTCTTTATCGACTGAGAAAGACACATGCGCGAAGGGCCTATTCAGATACGTCTGTCGGGGGCCCTTGATTACAAAAGCTCTCCAGCGTCCTTCCATCCACTGCAGCGGCCGCTACACGCGGCTGACGGATATCCATGGCCGACTGATCAAAAAACTCCTCGCATGACAGCAGTGCGGGTGTTGAGTTTTGCGTTCTGACCACGCTTTTACGTCCCGGCTTCTTGATCGCCCTGCTGGAGCTGGAATACAGAAACAGCTTGACAAAGCACTTCGTATTGCTAGAATTTGAAGTCTGTTCAGTCTAAGCCTAATTTGCTGAATGTATTTCACTAGTCTTCTTCTTTCTTAGGATAAACACTCTTTGGTGATGGCGCAGGGTGCACCTCGAAAAACAATAGCCCGCTTGTGAAGAGCCCTTGGTACCGGGATGTGACCATACAAAGTGCGCCTTCCGAGATTTCTATTCAGACTTTCTGAGGGAACATGAA
The DNA here is from genome assembly GCA_022616615.1 of Acidobacteriota bacterium. Taxonomy (GTDB): domain Bacteria; phylum Acidobacteriota; class Terriglobia; order Versatilivoradales; family Versatilivoraceae; genus VFZK01. Next base: position 8,698 of record JAKEER010000183.1, on the reverse strand, counting down.
CTTCAAAGGAAGAGTGGCAATCGTCACAGGGGCGGCGGCGGGAATTGGCAGAGCCACCGCCATTGCTTTTGCGGAACACGGCGCTTCAGTTGCACTGCTCGATTGCAACGCTGCCGGGGTTGAAGAGACGGCGTCGATGGTGCGTCAGAAAGGTGGCCAAGCGTTGGCGCTGCGTGCCGACGTGGGTGTTGAGCAGGAAGTCGCCGACGCATTCCGACAGATTGATGCGAGCTTTGAGCGAATCGATATCTTAGTCAACAATGCGGGTGTCGAGCTTTACAAAGACTTTCTGGAATTCGAATCGGCTGAATGGGACCGCTTGCTGGCCGTAAACCTTAACAGCGTGTATTACTGTTCCAAGCAAGCGATTCCCTTCATGATCCGGTCTGGTGAAGGAAGCATTGTCAACATGTCTTCCGTCCAGGCGCTAGCCACAACAGGACAGGTTTCTCCCTATGCCGCAGCCAAAGGTGGCATCCTTTCGCTGACGCGGGATATGGCCCGGGAATTCGGCAAGCACAAGATTCGGGTGAATTCGATTTGTCCGGGCTGTGCATCCACACTCCGATGATGGATCGAACTCTTGACACCATGCCAGATGCGGAGGTCGTCGTGAAGCGGATGACCCAATCCATTCCCCTCCTGCGTTTAGGCAAAGCCGAGGACATTGCCAAGGTAGCGTTGTTTCTGGCCTCGCCTTATGCGGATTATGTGTCGGGCGCTTCACTGGTGGTCGATGGTGGACTGCTGTCGAGGTTGCCGTTGCCCGAATATTGGTAATCGACAAAATTCTTGTTTTGAGAAAGGGAGCCGCGAAAGAGTCAAAACAGAAGCGTGCCCAGGAGCGCGCGCTCACCCAGGTGGAACGCTTGCTCCGGGCGCATCTTCGGTTGTGCGTTTAGAACGGTGCGAGTAGCGATCTCGTTTCGGCAAAGATCTAGTTTGAATTCCCATAGAAAGCTAAGGAGAAGTTTGCTCCGGGAGCTTCGCTGCCCTGTCACACGCACCTTTATGATGAGTCCATCACGATCGTTGAGGGCGGTGCTACCTGTCTGGTAGCCGGCAGACGTTACTCGCTCAGCGGCTGCGATACAGCGCTGGTTCCCCAGGAGCAGCCTCATCGCTTCATCAATGAAACCAACGAGCCGATGGCGATGGTCTGGGTCTACGCGGGCGACGAGCCGGAGAGAGTGATTGTCGACAACGCGATTTGCTCAGGCGAGCGGAAGTGAATCGAGTCTTCCCACGCGTACGCTTCCGACTCACCAGAGCGAAAAAAGTCCTCCTTGTTTGCGGGTCGGGAGACGGTCGAGTTGGTGCATTTGGAGTGCTGCGACGTGTCGCCGCTTTCCCCAGCGCCACGCGTCGCGCTGGGGAAGCACCGTTCGTGCCGGCGCACTCCCAAGCACCTTCGGCCCGGACGGCGCTGGCCGTGGCAGAGCCGCCAGACCCAAGGCTTGCTAAGTTCCCCTTTGTTCAAAGGGAGACAGTTGTTTGCACGGAAACCAGATTCCACTTTCAAAGGACCCAGCGTGAAAACAACGACACAGTCGCTTCCAGTCCCCGAGCAGGTCTCGCCTCCAAAGCGTGAAGCGCAAAATCTCCAGGAGCTGACGCCGCAGCAATGGAAATCAGGCATCGCCGCCTGGCTCGGCTGGCTCTTCGACGGCCTGGACATGCACCTATACACCTTGGTTGCCGCTCCATTTGTGATGCAGTTACTTCTGGCGAGCAGTCCTGCTGACCCCCAAGTGAAGCGATACAGCTCGTGGATTCAGGCGGCTTTCCTCATTGGCTGGGCGTTGGGTGGAGGGTTTTTTGGACGTGTGGGGGACCTGCTGGGCCGGAGCCGGGCGTTGAGCCTGACCATTATCACTTACGCCTTGTTTACGGGGCTTTCCTCATTCGCCCAGGCCTGGTGGCATCTGCTGATCTTCCGTTTTTTGGCGGCGCTGGGCATTGGTGGAGAGTGGGCCGTTGGGTCTTCGTTGCTTTCAGAGACCTGGCCCAAGCGTTGGGGACCGTGGATCTCTGCGGTTCTTCAAACCGGCGTCAACATCGGAGTCTTGCTTGCCTGCGTCACCACTTACTTGATGGCTGGACAGAATCCGCGTTGGGTATTCCTGGTCGGGATTCTCCCTGCCTTGCTTGTGTTCTGGATTCGGCGTGCCGTTCCGGAACCCGAAGAATGGCACCAAGCCAAGGCTGAAGCTCGCCAACAGCCCCCAGTGTGGGATCTGTTTCGAGGCGATGTCCTTCCCATCAGCATCAAGACGATTCTGGTCTGCTCGCTGACGCTGACCGCCTGGTGGGCTTTCCAATTCTGGAACCAGCAGCATTTGCGCAATCTTCCAGAGCTGGCGTCCTGGACGGTGGCGCAGCGGGAACAACTGGTCAGCAAATCGTTCTTCATCATCATTGCTTCCGCTATTCTGGGAAATTTTATCGCAGGGTGGCTGGCCAGTCTGTTCAGTTACCGGCGCGCCATCGCCATCATGTGTCTTGGCTTTTTCATTTCCTTCATGGGCGCGTACGCGGCGCCGCGCGACTACAGTTCGCTTATCGTCTGGCTGGCTTTGATCGGCCTCTTCTCCGGTGTGTTCGGGCTGTTTACCATGTACTTGCCTCCACTCTTCCCAACGTTGCTGCGAACCACGGGCGCGGGCTTCTGCTACAACATTGGCCGTATTGCAGCGGCGTTCGGAACTGTTTTTTTCGGTTTGTTTTCACAGGTGGGCGATTTCCGCGTGGCGCTATTTTCAGTGGGTTTTCTGATTCCAGTAGCGCTGGTGTTTGCCTGGATCCTGCCCGACTTGAAACTGACCAATCCTCACAAAGCATCGTGACACGTTCCAGGATGTCTTTGAGTTGATGCTCCCTCACTACATTTTGCACTCATCAACAACAAGGTTGAATGAACCATGATACTTCGAAAGCTCTTGCGGACTCTTGCTGACTTTCGCGTGAACCAAAAGTGTCTCGCTGGAGCAGATTCAGCGGACCTTGGGAATTGAATAGAGGCCGGAAGGGACGGTTTCAGCAACCAGTGGCAACGCCCGTAGCGGTGCTCGCCAGGCGCAACAAGCCGGAATCCTGGCGGGAAAGACCTGCCTTTCCCCTATTCGACGGCTTGGATGGATTCCCAACTTCGCGGAAATCTGAAGATGAAGCAGCATCAACGAGCCCGCTGCACTTTTCCGGCTTCACCCGGAATGGGCACCCTTCTGCTCCACGGTCATGCCAGCTGAGGAATGACTTCGCCGGCAACATCGGTCAGGCGGTGCATTCGGCCATTGTGGAAGTACGTGAGCTGGGTGTGATCCAGACCGAGCTTGTGAAGAACTGTCGCATGGAGGTCGTTGATGGAGTGGGGATCCACGGCGGGGCGGTAGCCAAATTCATCAGTGGCGCCGATTACCTGACCGCCTTTGATGCCTCCTCCAGCCAGCCAGACTGAAAAGCCATAAGGACTGTGATCGCGGCCAGAGACCGATTGTGAGATTGGCATTCTACCGAACTCGGTGTGCCAAACCACCAGTGTCGAGTCAAGCAATCCACGCGCTTTCAAATCTTTGAGCAACCCACGAATGGGCTTGTCAACCGCAGCTGCCCGTTTGCGATGGTTCTTCTCAAGTTCACCGTGCGCATCCCACGATTCTGCAGCAATGCCGCCGCCGAAGAGCTGCACGAAGCGAACGCCTTTTTCCACAAGCCGCCTGGCCAGCAGGCAGTTGCGGCCGAAGTGCTCGCAGGCTGGGTCGTCCATGCCGTACAGGGTGCGCGTGATCTCGGTTTCCTTCGACAGGTCGATGACTTCTGGGGCCTGGCTTTGCATACGGAACGCCAGCTCATAAGCAGCGATCCGGGCGGCCAGTTCCGCTTCTCCCGGATTGCGCGCCGCATGATGTTCGTTGAGCATCTTGATGAAATCCAGCCGGCTGCGCTGGTGCTGCGCTTCGACAAATTTCGGCGATGCCAGATCTACAATCGGATCTCCTTGGTTGCGGAACGGAGTGCCCTGGTAAACACCAGGAAGGAAGCCAGCGCTCCAGTTCTGCGCCCCGCCCAGCGGAGGGCCCACATTGTCCAGCAACACAACAAAAGCAGGCAGATTCTGATTCTCACTTCCCAAACCATAGGTGGTCCAGGAGCCCATGCTGGGTCGTCCGGGCTGGATGAATCCCGTCATCATCTGCAGGATGGCCGGGGTGTGATTGTTACTTAGCGCATGCATGGATCGAACGACGGCGATGTCGTCGATGCACTCGGCCGTGTGCGAGAACAGTTCAGAGACTTCAATGCCCGACTGCCCATACTTTTTAAAGGAAAACGGGCTCTTCAGGAACGTTCCGGGGTTCGGGAAGAAGGGTGTGATGTTCAGGCTGGCGGGCGGAGCTTCCAGATGACGCCTGGCCAATTCTGGCTTGGGATCAAACGTGTCCATATGACTGGCGCCGCCGTTCATGAACAGGGAGATGACGGCTTTGGCTTTGGGCGCAAAATGCGGCTTCTTGGGAGTCAGAGGGGAATCGGCCGGAATGCTCGAAGCCAGCAGTTGATCTTGCTTCAGGACGTCGCATAGGGCCAAGCTGGCAATGCCGCCGCCCAACTCCCTCAGAAAGCGTCGTCTCGATTCGAAGGTCATACGTTTTTCCTCTTAAAAGGCGAAACGATCCACGAAGGGCACGAAGCAGCACGAAGGAGAAATGACGAATGCCAAAGCACTAATGACGAAAGAAAGCCCGAAGCACGAATGACGAAGGAGCCTGGAACTAGTTATTAGTCCGAGCGCTGGTTAGAGGACACCACTCTTGCGTATCCGCTCCCCTCGCCCCGCTTGGGGAGAGGGGGCCGGGGGTGAGGGGCGTTGATTCAGCCCTTCGCGGTGTCTCCTTACTTCTGCACTTATTAATAGGTATTCGGGCTTAGTTATTCCTTCGTCATTCGGATTTAGTCATTCGTCATTTCTCCTTCGTGTCCTTTGTGGATTCTCTCGCCTTGTCTTTCGCCTCTCAATCTTCAATTCACATAGACAAACTCATTTGAATTGAACAGCGAATGACACAAATCGGTGAGCGCAGCTTTGTCAGGATCGGGAATCTCGGCCGGATCAATTCCTTGATCCTGAAGCTTCTTATTTAAGCCATGGTGATAAGCGAGCTGCTTCTTTAGAAAATTCTGGGAAGCTTCCAGCTCCGTAGCATCTGGAGGACGCCCGTAAGACAAGCGAAACGCCCGCCGGATTTGCTCGACTTGGTCTTTGCCCACTTCATTGCGAAGCCGATCGGCAAACAACGTGGACTGTCCGATCACAAACTTGTTGTTGAGCAGTTGCAGCGCCTGGGGAGCGACCGTTGTCGTATTCCGCTTGGGGCAGGATGAAACCAGATCGGGCGGATCGAACAGATCCATAATGGGCGCCGTCACGGTGCGCTTTTGCGTGACGTAGATGCTGCGGCGCCACAGCTCCGGGCCATCCTGGCTAGCCGGCCAACCTTGAGCCTTGGACGTCGAGGCTTCAATCAACCCTATCAATCCAGGATCGACTTCTGGGAAAACGCCTGGGCCGCCGGATTTGAGATTGAGCCCGCCGCTTACGGTGAGCATTGAGTCGCGAATGATTTCTCCTGCCACCCGCTGCATGGGCATTTTCCACAGCAACTGGTTTTGCGGATCCTTCTTCTGATTTACCGCGCTCGTGAAATCCGAAGCCTGCTGGTAGGTGCTGGACATAAGCATGAGCCGATGCATGGCCTTTATGCTCCAGCCTTGATGAACGAACTCAGTCGCCAGCCAGTCGAGCAACTGTGGATGAGATGGCGCTGCACCCATCCGTCCAAAATCGTTGGGAGTCTCCACAATTCCTTTTCCAAAATGATGCTGCCAGATGCGGTTGACCATCACCCGCGCGGTCAGAGGATTCTCTTCGCTCGCCAACCATTGCGCCAAGGCCAGCCTGCGACCTGTCGTCTTGGTTTCTGGGGCTGGTTTAGGAAACACGATTTCCCGGCCCGAGGCGCTCAGCACCAGTGGCGGCCCTGGCTCCATGGGGGAGCCTTTGCTCAATGTGCTGCCGCGATGGAGGAAATAATTATTGGCCGGGGTAGGTGTGGGATCGGTAATCGCCATGGCCGAGGGCAAAGCCGGCGGTTTGGATTTTTCCAGGTCTGCGATTTGTTGTTTGAGCTCCTCGGTTTTCTTCCGATTCTCAGGGCTCAAGGCCGCCATGAGTTCGGCTTCGGTGACCCCAACTGTGGCAATCACTTGTGTAGCCTGGCGCTTCTGGGCTTCGGTCCGCTTGGCAGGTTCGGTCTTGATGGCGAGTTGCAGCGGCTCGGGCAATTCTTTGTATTTTGCTTCGACCAAACGATCGCGCACCGGCTCATGAAGCAGGCGCATCTGCTGCGTGAGCTTGTCAACCTGCCGGTCGATTTCGAACACCTGTTTTTCATAGCTTTTGACCAAGTGATCGGGCGCCAGAGGAATCTCGGTGCGCACGCTGGGTGCAAACACAGAGACCATGCGGTAGTAATCCTTCTGCCCCAGCGGGTCGTATTTGTGATTGTGACAGCGGGCGCAATCTATAGTGATGCCAAGGAACGCTGCACTCGTCGTCGAAACGATGTCGTCCAGTTCATCCTGCCGGGTCATTTCGTTCTGCATCAGCACCATGTCGCCGATGAACGGCCCGTTGCGGCAGAAGCCCAAAGCTACGAGAGAATCGTAGTTGCGATCGGGCAGTTCGTCCCCGGCCACTTGTTCCAGGATAAACCGGTTGTAAGGTTTGTCTTGATTGAGGGCACGAATCACATAGTCGCGATAGCGCCAAGCGTTGGGACGAATGCGATCATACTCATAGCCGTCGCTGTCGGCGTAGCGCGCCACGTCTAACCAATGCCTTGCCCACCGCTCACCATAGCGTTGGGAGTCGAGCAAGCGGTGGATTAGTTTTTCGTAAGCGTCTGGCGCCGGATCGCGTTCGAATGCCTGCACATCCTCCGGGCGCGGCGGCAGCCCAATCAAGTCAAAGTAGACACGGCGGATCAGCGTACGCCGCGAGGCACTAGGCGCTGGTTGTAGCCGTTTCGATTCGAGAGCTGCGAGCACGAATGCATCGATCGGGTTCTTGACCCGGGCTGCATTCTTCACTGCCGGTACCGGCGGTCTGACCGGCTTTACAAACGACCACCAGCGGCGCTCTTCCTCGGTGATCGGCCGATTCTCCAATTTCTGCAAATCCTTCAATCTGGCCTGCCGGGATCCTTCGGCTTCCGCGGCTTGCCGATCCTGGGGCCACTCGGCCCCGCCTTCAATCCATTCCTTGATCAGGGCCAATTCGGCGGCCGGTAGAGGCTCACCTGGACCGCCGGAAATACCCAAAGGCATATATGTTTTTTCTAGCCGTGACACCCGCCGGTAAAGACGGCTCTCTTTTGGTTTCCCCGCCACGACCACGGGGCCGTGCCAGCCGCCACTGAGGAATCCGGAGCGCGTCTCCATCGTAAATCCGGAGTATTTCCGTTCATCATTGTGGCAATTGCCGCAACGCGAGGCCAAGATCGGATGAACCTTTTCTTTGAAGAGCATTGCGTTCGCCGACAACAATTCCGGCTCCGCCCGACCCGCAGAAGTCCCGATAGGAAGTTTTGGCTTTAACTCCCCTTCCTTCGGCCAGATGGCACCCTGCTCAATCCACGTTTTGATTAACGTCACTTCAGATTCTGGCAAAGCTTCTGCATCTATGGGCATGAACGGTTTCTCCATTCGTGCCACTCGGCGGTAAAGACGGCTTTGCTGCGGGTTGCCCGGAACAATCACGGGCCCGTGCGTTCCACCCTGCTCCATCGCGGCTGCAGACTCTAGGCTTAAGCCGGAAAGCTTCAGTGTGTGGTTATGGCAAGACTGGCACCGAGCTGTAAAGATCGGAAGGATTTTGCTCTTGAAAAACGCTGCCTCGGACCCCGCCTCTGACGCCTGAACCGCTGTTGCGGATGCCGTTCTGCTGCATAGGCTGCAAAGGAGAGCAACAGTGAGCAGCGCCGGTCTGGTCGGAGACTTCTTCATAACAAGATCTCCTGATCGACAGTTTTTTGCGGAAGCCCGAGCGGTGATTAACTATTCGGTCCGTTGATCACGCAACAAAGCACTTCGTGAAGTACATTCAGCATCTACATCTTCACTTGAATATTAATCAATGAGGAGTTTGAGTCAAGTGCAAAAAAACGCCCGGACGCTTTCAAATAGTCGCGCCCGAAGAGCAATCAGCTCGTCAATCTAGCACCGTCTGCCTTGGCTTGTGAAAACTCTACGCACCCAAAGAAGATCGCTCAAGAGACGGGAAGGGATGATAGGCGACTTCATGCAATTCGTTACGCAAAGGGTAGTTGCTTTGTTCTCACGGGCAATCTGGAGGCACTGAACCGTTTCGTGGGTCCTCCCCGAGCAGGAAAATTGCGAAGGCAACATCGCCTGACCTGAGAAGGTTCAGCATCATTCCGAGCGGTCGCGGCCGTCGGTATCCTTGCTCGGGTGAAAGCATAGCCCGCAGGTGGCCGGCCGCTACCCCCGCTTACCTCGGGTCTGTGGGTTAACCAAATCGTAGCGAGCGACCTCAGACCGCCGAGGCCCAAAACAGCGAACCGCCAAGGACGCAAAGAGCGCCAAGAGCTTGCCTGGCTTTTTCGGAAGTACTTGGTCG
>JAKEER010000902.1 GCA_022616615.1 Acidobacteriota bacterium | reverse complement strand
CTCGGGGGTTGTGAGAGTCCGTGTGCCGAGGAGATGACAACCCGCTCGCGCTCGCTTCGCGAGTGCTGTCCCCCTGTAGCTGTGAAAAAATTCAACGGTAGGGACGCGCTGCTGCGCGTCCGCGACGGTAAACCCAACACGGACGCGGAGCACCGCGTCCCTACCCGGATCACGTTTATACGTCCAACCGAATTTCCTCACAACTCCCGTTTGTTAAGTGGGACTCTGACAGACCGACCCCTGGTGACAGGAGGCGCAGCCTTTCCACACGTATCGTCGACAATGTCTGAAAGCGGTGCGCTTGGGATGCAGTGTGCCCTACGCCGGTTGGCCGAGGTAGGCGCGGAGCTGAGGAGGGACTGAGCGGCGGATGAGCACATTGCGAATTTCCCACTGTTTTGAGGCTATCATCTCTTCGAGAAAGCGAATCTGACCAGCCTCGCGGATGGCGATGGGGACGCCGTCGCAGTAAAGAAGGCGATTGGCAGGCGACGGAGGAATACGGCTGCCAGGAGTGACGATTCCAATCAGGTTTAGAGGGTCTGCCGCGCTGACCGAGACCAGCGCTCCCGTTGCCGGTTTCCGGCGAGTTGAGCGCAACAGGCCAACGGCTTCAGGCAGCGCAAACTGTTCGCCCGAAAATCCCGCCACAAAGCGTCCTCCGCGGATTTCGCCCCGCGCTTCCAACCTTCGGTAGACGCGAAGTAAGTCTCGCCAGGGTGGCAATTCCTCCTTTTCAAGCAGCCTTCGAAAAACCACGCCATAACGTCGCAGCAGAATCCAGGCTAAAGTCTCCAGAGCTGGCCTATCCAGCTTGAGCTCGTTAGGAGGACGGCGGTCCAAGGCGTCGCCTTCCCTGATCAGCTTCGTCCAGCGACCTGCGTCTTCAATGCCGAAGGGCGCCACCGAGCGGCGCCGTTTGCCAACTGTCAGGGGCGGTCGTTTGGAAGAAGGCGTCAGCAAGGCTCGCAAGCCGATGAAGCTGTCTGCGGTGACCAAACCGCTCGCAGCCAGCTCGGCCAGCCCCTCTTCTACTTGGCTGCGCAATAGTCCCGACTGCTCGACCAGATCTGCAAAAAATGAGGCCCCTCGCTCGTTCAATGCTTTGTAAACAGCCAGAGCGGCGGACGAACCCCGAACCTGCCCGGCTTCGGTTTGTGGCCAAAGTTGATTCCATATCGGCAGATTCCTCCGCTGAAGCAATCCGATCGGTGTCGATCGAATCGGCCTGGAGCTGTGGCCATTCTGTGGACCAGGCCTAGGCGGTGTCAACCTTGCCCACGACCACCGCCCCGACAGACAGAGTGCGTCCAGCCAGGTCGGATCGTATTCAACGAGTCGTGCCGGCAAAAGCTCCCCTTCCCATGCTACGGCTGGGGCTTCAAAGCCTTCAAGCTGTTCCAGCGAAGCGGCCAATCCAGACGGCCCGTCAGCCCGGTGGTCCGGAGTGAGGTGCTGCCAGTCGAGCAGAAAGCGAATGAAGTCGCTGGCGGAAACGGGTTCGATCTCCTGGCGCAAACGATCTAGGGTGTAACGGTGAATCCGGGCTAACAAGCGGCGAACGCACCATTCGGTATCTTCAAGGCCTGGGGTAAAGCGGCCTCGCAGCACGAAGCCTTCCGCTTCAAGACGAAGCAAAGCGGCCTCGACCGTGCTCACCGGCAAGGTCATGGAAGCAGCCAGTTGAAAAGCTGTGACTGGGCCGATGCCGTCCAGTCGGCCTCGCAGAATCTCGACCAAAGCTTCATCTGCAGAAGGTGCTGGGCTGGAGCGAGGAACTAAAACGCCAGGTTCGACAGTCACGTCTGGAAAGATGCTTTCAAATTCAGGGAGGCGCTCTGCAGCGACCCAGAGCGCTTGCATGCATGAGCCGGCCGAGCCCGGCACCAGTAGCCTGGCGGCCCGGTTTTCGACAGTCAGCTGATCAAAGAAGGCCGTCCATCCCTGCAGTTCCGCAGGATCTTCTTCGGGAGCCACGTCTACTTTACCGCCTGAACCCTGGCCTGGGCCAGCTTGCCCCTCCGTCTCCGTCAAGAAACCAAGCTGAAGCAGTGCGTCATGCAGTTCATCCGCATTCTCCACTTGCGGCCTGGCTTCGTCACATACCCGCGCGATGGCCGCGGCGTCGAGTTGTCCCAGGTCCGAAGCCTTTTCCGGATCCAACCAGCGCCGGCTGTAGACTGCCTGGGTTCGCCGCTCTTCCAGTGGCGCGTCGTCGAGGAAAGCGTAAGGCCTCGCCGCGAGGATTTCTGCCGCCAGCGGTGAAGGCTCCACAACGTCGCGAGCGACAAGAGTCTTCTGGCCCCGCTCGATGGCCGTCAGCAGCGACTCCAGGCCATCGATATCCATTGCATCCTCAAGACAGTCGCGCAACGTCTGTTGGACGAGCGGATGATGGGGAATCTCACGCTCACCGCTCAAGTTCTCGGCACAGGCCAGCTGGTCGGGAAACACTGTGGCTAAGAGATCCTCAGCATTCATGCGCTGCAGTTGCGGCGCCACTTTGCGGCCACTGCGCCAGCGCAGCACGGCCAGGGCGCGGCTCGCATTCCAGCGCCAGCGCACGGTGAACATCGGAGCGTCGAGAACTGCCTGGATTAGCAGATCGCGAACGGAGTGCGGCCGCAGATAGTCGAACACTTCCGCCAAAGGGAAGCTGTGAGTGTGACCTAAAGAAAGGACAATGGCGTCTTCAGTCGCCGCCGCCTGCAGCTCGAAATTAAATTTTCGGCAGAAACGCTTGCGCAGTGCCAGCCCCCAGGCGCGGTTCAAGCGGCTACCACAAACGGAATGAATGACCAATTGCATGCCGCCACTCTCGTCGAAGAATCGCTCCAGGACAAGCGTGTCTTGAGTCGGGATCACGCCCAAGCCTTTGCGCACGGTCGCCAAGTATTCGACGATCTGCTGAGCAGCGGGCAGGGAAATGCGAGCCTGTTCGGTTAGCCAGGCAATAGCTGCGGCTGTTGCCAGATTTGAGTTTGCGGGCGAGGCAGATTCGGCAGATTCCGGCGAACCGGGGGGGACCCCCCTGTAGTCCTCCCTTGCCCAGGGGGGACCTAGCAAAGACGCGCCCTTACCGGGCCTTGAGCCTCCAGACAACTCATTCGCCGCCTCACCTTGGGAGAGAATCGCATCGATTTCCTTGCGCAGCCGAGACACGGCGGCAGACAGTTCCGGCGTGCGCCCAGGCGCTTCGCCCAACCAGAACGGGATAGACGGCGGCTGGCCCTTGGCATCTTCGACACGCACCCGGCCCGGTTCGACGCGGAGAATTTTCCACGATGTGTTGCCCAACTGAAAAATGTCGCCCGCCATGCTCTCAATGGCGAAGTCTTCATTCACAGTGCCCACCTTCGTCCCGGCTGGTTCCAGCATCACCTCGTAGTCGGCCGTGTCAGGAATGGCGCCGCCGGAAGTAATAGCTGCCAGGCGCGCTCCACGCCGTGCGCGCAGGCGGTGGTTGATGGCGTCGTGATGCAGATAGGCGGCCCGCCTTCCCATGCGGGTGGAAAACCCTTCAGAGAGCATGCGGATGATGCTGTCAAAATCAGGCCGCGACAGGTCGCGGTAGGGATAAGCCTGGCGAACCAGCGAATATAAGGCTTCTTCGCTCCATTCTTCACATGCCACAGTTGCGACAATCTGTTGCGCCAGAATGTCCAAAGGCTGTCTCGGGATTTCCAGGTGATCCAGTTCTCCCTGCCCAATCGAAGCGAGCAGTGCCGCCGACTCGACGAGCTCATCACGCGTCAATGGAAAAAGCCGGCCCTTGGGAGTGCCGGTGACCGAGTGTCCGGATCGTCCCACGCGCTGCAGGAAGGTTGAGATCGATCGTGTTGACCCAAGTTGGCAGACCAGATCCACGTCGCCGATGTCGATTCCAAGCTCCAGAGACGCCGTGGCCACGACCGCGCGCAGTTTGCCTTCCTTGAGCTGCTGTTCAGCCGCCAGCCGCTGCTCGCGGGCCAGGCTGCCATGATGCGTGCTGACCAAGCTGTCTCCCAGGCGATCACCCAGGTGGCGGCAAACACGCTCCGCCGTGCGCCGCGTGTTGACGAAGACCAGCGTGGTGCGGTGTTCCAGGATCAGGTCTTTCAGCCTGTCGTAGATCTCGTCCCAGACCTCCAGGGACATGACGGGCTCAAGCGGTGATTGTGGGAGTTCAATGGCGAGGTCCAGCAAGCGGCGGTGACCACTGTCGACGATGCGGCACTCCGGCGTGCCATCACCGCGAATTCCACGGCTGCCAACCAGAAAGCGGGCGACTTCTTCAATAGGACGCTGAGTGGCCGACAGGCCTATCCGCTGTGCTCGCCCTCCGACCAGCGCTTCCAGTCGTTCCATCGACAGCGCCAGGTGTGAGCCACGCTTGTCATCGACCATCGCGTGAATCTCATCCACGATGAGCGTTCGCGTGGTTCGCAGCATGGATCGACCGCCTTCACTGGAAAGCAGAATGTAGAGCGATTCCGGTGTCGTGACGACAATGTGAGGCGGTTGGCGCCTCATGCTGGCTCGGTCTTTGGCCGAGGTGTCGCCAGTGCGCACCCACGGGCGTATCTGAAACTGCGGCAAGCCTAAAACTTGCAGCTCTTGCTGAATGCCTTCCAGCGGCTGCTGCAAGTTACGTTGTATGTCGTTGCTCAAAGCCTTGAGGGGAGAGACATAGACAACATAGGTCTCATCTCTCAATTCACCAGCGACACCGCGCTCGACAAGGTCGTTGAGGGCAGAAAGAAAGGCGGCGAGTGTTTTTCCCGAGCCGGTGGGCGCAGCAATCAGAGTGTGGTTTCCACCAGCAATAGAAGGCCAGGCATCGCGCTGTGGCTCGGTCGGTGCTGCGAAGTGTCTAGTAAACCAGTTGCGGACGGCAGGGTGAAAGCGGTCAAGGGCCATACCAAAGATTATAGCTGATGGAGGTTGAGTATGCTCCTTTCGAGTGGCAGCCGCCCCTTCGTGCCGCGTAGCATGGTCCGGCTTGTGTTAGGATGATCCTCGACTTCGGAGAGCACGGATGCTGAGAAAGGAGGCTTAGGTGATGGAAGTGACGATTGAGATTCCAAATGCAATAGCCGAGCAGATGGCGCGCGACGGCGAGAGCATTTCTCGTGAACTACTAGAGGCGTTCGCCATCGAAGGGTACCGCACGGAAAGGCTGTCGCGCGGCCAGGTGAGCGAAATACTGGGGCTGAACTTCTGGGAGACCGAAGAGTTTCTCAAGAAGCGAAACGCACTGCTTCACTACGACCTGAATGATTTGACGCAGGATCGAGAAGCCTCGAGAAATGCTCTGTCCTCATGATTGTCGTTTCAGACACGAGCCCGATCAACTATCTGCTGCTCATCGGCCTGATTGATCTGCTCCCGCAACTTTACGGACGGGTGATCATTCCACAGGCGGTCTATGCCGAGCTTCAGAACCCTGCCGCGCCTCAGCCGGTGGCTGATTGGACAGCGAACTTGCCAGAGTGGGTTGAAATTCACACGGTCGTCAATCCCGATCCAACATTGTCGCTGGGCCGAGGCGAGCAAGAAGCCATCACCCTAGCTCTGCTGCTGAAAGCTGATGTCTTGTTGATGGATGAGCGCAAAGGCCGCCGGGAAGCGATAGCCAAAGGACTGGCAGTCTGCGGTACTTTGAGCGTAGTCGACGCTGCAGCCGAGCGTGGGCTGATTGAGCTTACGCCAGCGCTTGACCGCTTATGGCACACCAGTTTCCGGGCGCCAGCACACGTTATTCAAGAAATGATGGGACGCGACGCTGAACGCAGGAGCTCGGGTGGGAAATAAAGAATGATACTCGCTCCCTGCGAAATCATCCGCGGGCCAGCACGGCGGACAAGCCAGCGATCTTGCCTGTCACGTCGCTCCCGGTTCAATCGGTCTCTATCGGTCGGCCACAGACATCCGCTGTTCTGTCGCACTGCAGCGAATTTCTGGTACATACATGGCGTGGTCCCGGAACCTATACCGAATTGATTGCCTGCTGACATTGCGCGCGCCACGGCTTTCCAGGTGGTTACCGAGTCGGGGTATTTCAGCTTCACTACAGCTTTGCCGTCAGCGCCTGTAACAATGTCCGGCTGCCAGAAGGCGGTGGATCGAAAATCGCTGCGCACTTGGACTGGAGGTTCCTGCGCGGAATCGCTCATCACTGCCACCTTGTTTGAGACTCGGCCAAACTCCCTGGCATTTTGGGCGTGGGCCTGGTTCCTCATTGTCTTTTCTTCCGATGCTGCGGCCGGCATCTGCCTCCCAGCGATGACGCCCGCTCTGATCCCTGCTGAGGCCCCTCGAGCGAAACCGCCGCCTTCGCCTGCGAAGCCGAACTCATCACCGCGTCGCCAACCTCCGTCGCGAAGATCGCTGCTGGCTGTTAAAGTCTCTTCTTTATCTTTCGCCAGGTCTCGGTCGTCCACCAGCGCGCCGCGACCATTCTGAACGAGTCTGGAGTAGCTCTTCAAATTCAAGGTGCTTTGCGTCTGCATCGCGTGCGGACGTTTGGCGCCGTAGTAGAACTGGCGCGGATCGCCCGCATACTCCTGTTGGATGTAATAGACCCGATTCATCCACCAGTCCCAGCGCGAGCTCAGCGGATACGGGCTTGTCTTCCTGGTCGCGGCTCGTGATGAGCCACGTACCCTCTTCGCGCGGCTCATACTGGCCGCGGTCGGGTTTAACCTCGACCCGGAGGAAATTCTTCACCGGGGGAACAACCACCTGCTTGGTGTCCATGAAGAATTGCCGGTCGCTGACCATAGCAGCGCTGAGAAAGAGGTTCGGGACATGCTTTTCTTCGATTTGCAGTTCGACCAGCTTTACCGTTCCGGTGACATGGACGAGTTGGTAGCTGTAGAGTTCCTCGGCTTCAGTGGCGAGAAGCACGTAGCGGTCGGCGCTGGGCACGTTGAGGAGGATCGGCGCCGTCTTTCCAGCTTGGAAGGTTTCCTTGTCAACGATGATCTCCAGGCCGCCGTGGCGGTAGCCGAGCTCAGTCGTATTGTTCCGCGCCACCCAAACGGCGGTCTCGGCGTGGATGGATCCTCGAGCACGCGGCAGTGTGCCCTTGCCGGTGTCGCTCGTCCACACGACACGGTAGTAACCTTCGCGTTCCGGCGTAAAAGCAAACTCCGCCTCTCCTTCAGTGCTGGTCTTGACCGGGCGTTCCAGAATATCGTCATGCTGGTAGCCTCGAAACTTGAGCTGCCAAGGTTTGCCGCCGGTGGGCACAGGCGGTGGAAAGAACCGATTTGTGTCTCTTAACTCCTTGAAGAAATGACCGGAGGCTGCGGTTGCGAGAAACTCCCCCTTAGGAAATCTTAGGAAAGGGGGCAGCGCCGAAGGCGCAGGGGTTGTCTCGCGAGACCGGAAGGCCAAGGGAAGATGGTGACGCCATTTGAGATACGTTGCGCTGAGCTAAGGCTTTCCCCAATTCGCAAGACAACCCCCGGGCGGCTATGCCGCCGCCCGCTTTGACTAAGGGGGAATTTTTCACAGCTTCAGGGGGTGAGGGGCGTTGATTCGGCTCCACGCCATGCCCTGCTATCTCGGCACCTGTTAATAAGCGGTTAGCCTTCGGCTTCGAACTCAGTTAAAGCGTTGTTGAGGGCTTGCCTGAACGAATCCGGGTCAATGGCAGGGAAGCGATAGAGGTTCGGAAAGATCTGCTCGAAGAGCTCGCGCAGACGACCGGGGGCGATGAAACCACGGTTGAGAAGTTCTTTGACATCGGCCAGGTCCTGGGTGTGCGCGCGTTCGATTTTGGAAAGGGCCTGAGCGTAAAGGTCGTAGTGGTAAAAGAACAGCGAACCTTCTTGAGCAATAAATCGGCTGCGATCCTCCCAGTCCGGAAGCTCAGGAATGAAATGTGCGGGACAAGCCAGCTCGATATTGAGTTCCAGTTTTTCCTTGAACTCAGGGATGGCCCGCAGCAAATGATCATGTTCTGGAACAATCTGGAGATCGATGTCAATCGTGCTGGAGCGCCAGCCCAGCAACACTGCAGTCGCCCCACCGGTGAAATAGATTCGCGCCATCTGTTCGGCCTGATCGCCGAACGAATGCATAAACTTTCTCAGTCTGTTTTCATCAACTAAGCGACGCATTCGGCGGCCCTTTCAAAACTGACCAGAATTCGTATCAGGGCGTTGTAGCGGGAGTGGGCCGAATCGGGCTCTGATTGCGCAAGCAACTTGTAGAGCGCGTGTTCGGGCTGGAACTGCCCTTCCGGGATTGGGAGGCCCAATCGTCGGAGGCGGGGCGCGCCAATCAGGACAAGCAAAGAGGCAACGGTCTCTCTGCCATCTGCAAGATCCATGAGGCCTTGGTGAATCAACGCCCCGCCGGGCAAGCCTTGAAAAGAAAACTCAATTTGCATGAGTATTAGTCGGAGCTTTGGTTAGAGGACACGACTCTTGCATGCCTGCTCCCCTCGCCCGGCTTGGGGAAAGGATGAAGGCTTGAGAAGCCTTCATGGGGTGAGGGGCGCTGATTCAATCCTTCGCTGTGTCTCCTTACTTCTGCACTTATTAATAACGATCCAATCTAAATCTTAGCGCCCAACCAACAGGTTCGATTAGGACGATTCCCAGGCGCCGCAGCCCGACCTCAATAAGCTCAAAGAACTCTCACATTGTAGCCGAGGGTCTCACCCTTGACCCGGAGTTTTCTCTCCGACTTTCGGCTCAGCTCCCCGCTAGCGATTTTCAGACACTTCGGTGGCGGCGGCCGTTTGTTGCTACAGAGCTCGCCTCCCGCGCGCTGGGCCCAGCATAGAGATTCTCGTATTTGTTTAGCGGGGTGGCACGGCCCGTGCTGGTCGAGCAGCACTGTGCGAGGACCGCTCGCTACCGCTCGCGGTACTGTCAGCGCCCGGACCCTGAGGCGAACAATACCGCGAGCGGTAGCGAGCGGTCCTGAGGTGCGCAGAGGCAGCGTCACCCCGCTAAACAAATACGGATTCCCCTACCAGTACGCCATCGCGTCTTCGAAAAGCCGGGCCAGGTCTTCCTCTCCGGCAGGGCGCGGCGAAAGCTTGGTGACACGATGCTGGGGCAAGGTACCTTTGACTAGAGTCGGGATATCGTCGCGAGAGTAGCCCACGGCGCGGAGGCCGTTGGGGACACGCAGTTTCTTCATGAAGTCGATGATTTGATCTGCCAGGATCGGGCCGGCGTACTCTGGCTTCGCACGCAAAATGTCGGCGCCCAGAATAGCCGCGGCATTCAGATGCCTTTCGGGGCATAGCGGAGCAGTGAAGCGGAAAACGGCTGGGGCGTTGAGGATGACTGACATGCCGTGAGGAATCATCGGATGGTCGGCGGCATAGCCGTTCGGGTAGAAATTACGAACCATGCCCGAGACCGGATAGGACATTCCGTGGGGCAGATGAACCCCGGCATTGCCGAAGCCCACTCCAGCGTAGGAAGCGGCCAGCAGCATGCTGGAGCGGGCTTCATCGTCAGAAGGATCTTCGACGGCTCGAACCAGGTAACGCGAGACGAGCCGCAAAGCTTCCAGAGACCAGAGGTCGCTGATGGGGTTTGAGCCTTGGTAGGCGGGACGCAGGATGGGGCGTTCTGGGTAAGGCCGGGCAGAGAAGGGAATGGCTGTGTAGGATTCCAGGGCGTGGCTTAGCACGTCCAGTCCCGCCGAAGCTGCGACGGCTGCGGGCTGCGTCCGCGTGTTTTCCGGATCGATGAGTCCAAGCGTGGGCTTCAGCCGGCGGTGAGCAATACCCGTCTTGGCGTGAAGGCTGACCCGATCGAAGATTGCCACACCCGTGGTCTCGCTGCCGGTGCCGGCCGTTGTTGGAATGGCGATGAGCGGCTTGAGCGGTCCCGGCACTGGCAGACCCTTTCCAACCGGCGCGTTGACGTAGTCGAGGAAGTCGGCCGGGAAAGTGGAGTAGAGGTTGGCGGCCTTGGCGGTGTCTATCGTAGAGCCACCGCCGATAGCAACGAAGGCGTCGAACTCCCCTTCGGTGGCAAATTGGATTGCTTCCTGGAATGATTGGTCGGTGGGCTCGACGCGCACGTGATCAAAGAGCTTAAACGGAACATGGTGCTTGTCCAGTGATTCAAGCGCCATGATGACCGGCTGTAGCGAGCGCAGCTGCGGGTCCGAAACCACCATCACGTTGCGAACTTTCAATTCAGCCAGATCCATTCCAACCTCGGCGGTTACGCCGCACCCGAAGCGGATGCTGGAGGTGGCCATTTCAAAAGCGATTTCGTTGGGCATGGAAGTCTCCAGGATTGCAAAGCAGTTGTGAACAGCCGTTGGAACGCTGAGCGTTCTTGCATTGGGCGTACAGCTCGCTCACCTTTTTGCCTCCCTGACAATTTGGCGTGGCTAACGAAGGTCGTTCAGGCTCACGGCTGGTGAGGGGCCGCCGCCCCCTGCCTTCAGAAACGCGATGATGTCGAGCAATTGCTTGACGGTGTACATCTCGCCATACTTTGCCGGCATAGCCGAGCGGCTTTCAGTATCCAGTTTCTGAATCTGGTTTTTCTCAAGCGTTCGCAAAACTGCGGGCAGGCTTCCAATGTCGTAGATCTTGAGGTGGCTGGGGCTTTCCTCGCTCTTGATTGCTTGAATCTGCTCGCCTGTCGTCGTCGTAATTTTCAGGAACGGCATATCAGGAGACAGGCTGGCAGATGGGAGAACGATGTCGATGAAAAGGTCTTTGACCGCCTTTGACTTTGCTGCACTGAGGTCAGGACCCACGCTGGCGCCTGCTCCACCGATCCTGTGACATGCACCGCAATTCCAATCATTGCTGGAATCATAAAACAAGGCCTTGCCTTTTTCAGGGTTGCCGATTAGACCAGAGTCGATGACCGGTGGTTCCGGGCTGGCAACGGGCGTATTGGAAATCGCTGCGGGTGGGCTGGCAGCTGGTGAAGCAGACGGCAGAACCTCAACGCTGTTGGAACTCAGCTTCGAAAGCGTGAGGATATAGGCCACGATCGCGCCGATTTCTGCTTCCGTCAAACGGTCTTTCCACGCAGGCATCGAGGAGTTGGGAACACCCTCGAACGTGACTTTAAATAGATAGTTCTTGTCCCAGTCTCGCCCTCGGAGGCGCGGCCCGCGGCCGGCTTTTCCCGCAACGCCGTGACAATAGCCGACGGAGCAGCTCTGGGCAAACAGAGCGTTCCCTTCTGCGATGACTCGCGGGTCGGAAAGATCCAAGCCAGCCGACAGCGAACCCGTCTGGGCGAGCGTGACCCGCGCTCCCAGGGCCAGACAAAGCAAACAGGCGACGGAGGAAGAAAAGGTGAGCCCTGGCGTGGAGGAGAGACGCCTCATGGCGGTCACAGAACGGTCTGAGCTTAGTAGAGTTGAAATTTTCAATTCTATTGAGAATTACTGAATATAGTGACGAAACTGCTCACCCTGGGTGCAATTAAAAGTGGCGGGCAGCCCGCAGCGGGCCGGAGCCCTTGCTGACGCGCGGGCTACTGACTGGCACCGGCGCTGTCAGTAGCCCGACCGTGAG
>JAKEER010000901.1 GCA_022616615.1 Acidobacteriota bacterium | reverse complement strand
GCAGCTGTTGTTTGAATGAGCCGGACCATGCCGTAGGGCCGTAGGCCGGAAACAAGACCGCCTGATAATGTAAGCTCTAGACCTTCAGGCGCTCCCACAGCAAAGACAATATCTCCCACCTGAAGCTCTGTGGACGGACGCAGCTTGACCGTAGATGCTCGCATTCCCTCCACTTTGAGTTTACAGAGGTCGTGCACGGCGTCAACGTGAGTGACGGTGGCGGGCCACGACATCTCGGCGCGTCTAACCCGCAACCTAAGGCCCTCTTCAATCACATGTGTGTTGGTTACGAGTTCCCCTGCTTTGATGGCTACCCCGCTTCCAAACGCCACCACGTCACCATTGGCGCCAATTGCTTCGACCACAAAAACAGACGAAGACACGCGCTTGAAAACCTCATGGGGAGTCAACGCAGGTGCTGCCTTGTCTGAGACTGCCTGGGTGGGCGTGTGCGGAGAAAGTAGCTGGCGGATGCCGGTGTCTACCTCGAGCGGTGCGGATTGCCGGATCTCAACCGGCGGCGCCTGCAATCCCTCGACTCGGAGAAGGCATGAGTCGTACTTAGCATCGCATTGTGAAAGCCTTACGGGCCGACTTGCATCGGCCTGGCTGACCCTAAACCTGCTGCCACGCTCAAGGACATGCTTGTTTGCCACTACGTAACCCGGTCGCGTGACCACTCCACTGCCTGAGGAGACTACAGCATCGTTGGAGTCTAGGACTTCGACTAGGAATACCGAAGGCGATACCCGCGCACAAACTTCCTCTGCGGTGAGCGTGGGCGTCCCCTTCGGGGTCGTCCTCTGCGCGAGAGAGTTGGGCGATAGAAATAGGGGAACAAGCCACAAGAGAAGTCTCAGCCGGCTCCTCCAGCCGGTCGGCCGCCAGGAGTTATGTCCGCGCATGATCTTCCCAACCGCTTTTTCCCTTCGCGACGGCAAAGAGACGCGGCTAAACGCCAAGTGATACTCATAGTAGCAATAGAATCACTCGCCCGTCAATCGTCTGCGGGCACTATAGTCCGCATGAAACAGCCCACTCAGAAGCGAACCATCCAGGTCAATGTGCGCATGACGGAGGAGGACTTTGACCTGCTGAACCAGGCGGCTGACCGGCTCTGGCCCGGGGCTGAAATGACTCGCTCCGGGATAGTCCTCAGCTTGGCCAAGATAGCGGCCCAGAACACGCTGCGGCATGGCTCGAAGCGGGGTCGTTCCGCCCCATAGGATGTCTAGGAATCTCGTTTCAAGCGCTAAGACATGACAAGAGGGCAGGGAATTCTGTTCTCGTTTTCGCCGAACCTCGTCCGCAGGAAGTCAACGCCAGGGGCTATCGCCCGCTTCGCCCAAGCATGTGCGGATACGTGTCACTGTCGTTCCGACAGCGATTGCTTGGCTGAAGCAACGCCCTTTATGGGCAAACCCCAGCAGATGGTGGCTGGTGCCCGGCTCAGTCGCGTTTGATACTCACCGACAGTCCGGCCGAGCTCGTGTGCTCGATAGGGGCCTCCGCGTTTGGAGGGTCTTCATGGCGCCTTCTCGCGTCGTCATGCGCAATCCGTGACTTGCTCGAGGCAACCATGTTCCCTGGGGCTGTCGGAATTGACGTTGCCCGAGACATCACCAAGGCAATTGAGGAGCTCCGCAACTGCATACGGCTGATCATCGACCTGCGCGGGAATACTGGGGGCGGCATTGGGGGGCTGCGGCTGATGAGCTATCTGACGCCGCATAAATTGCCTGTGGGCTACAGCCTGACCAAGCGCCGTGCCGTTCGCTACGCTTTCGTTGACAAGTCCATCGTGGTTGTCACCGAGGGCCTGGGACCGCAGAAATTCCACGGGCGGATCGTTCTGTTGGTCAACCAGCACACCACGAGTGCCGGCGAGATGATCGCCGCCTTCGCGCAGGAAAACAATCTGGCCACAATCGTGGGAACCACAACTGCCGGACGGCTGCTCAGCGGCAGCGTCTTCAAAGTGGGCCACGGCTACATCCTGGGTCTGTCCGTCGCCGCTTACCTGACCTGGCAAGGGAACTTGCTGGAAGGCAAGGGCATCTCGCCCGACATTGAGGTGGATCTGCCCTCCGAGGCATTGCAGCAGGGGCGGGATACTCAGATGCAAAGATCAGTCGAGCTGATCAAGGCATTGTAGTTAGACCATACCTAAGCTCTGGCGTAGTCCACATATTTCGCTGAGAATTGATATGTGCCAGGAGAAAAACCAAAGAGCCAGCACTACGTCCAGCGGGCCTACTTGGAAGGATTCCAAGACCCGGCTCTCGAAAAGAACGGGGAGGGATTTATATGGGTATACATGCCCGGGAAGTCACCCTTTCGCCAGCGGCCCGAGCGAGTCGCCAGGAGAAACTACTACTACTGCCATGAGCGCGAAGAACAGCGCCAGTTTCAGGCAGAACACGGCCTTCAAAAGCTGGAGGATGTCGCGCTGCCCGTCTTACGGCAGCTACGAGAGAGGCGATTCGGGCTCAGCCCTGAAGATAGGTTGACGTTCGCGGGCTACATCGCGCTCTCACACACCCGTGTCCCCACGTTTGAGCGGTCAATCGACCGGATATCATCCTTAATCGCAGCGAAGCAGTTAGAGTTCGTTACGAATGACAAGCGAGCACTTGAGTGGACGGTAGCAAAGATTCGGGAGCGTACCGGCGAGAACATTGATCCGGAGGAATACCGAAAGAAACTCACGGGCGGTACTGTCGAAGTAAAGCAGGCGAGCCGAGAATGGTCACTTCGACAGATGTTTGAAATGATGCTGTTCTTGCAGCAGGTTGTGTTCCACATGAACTGGACGTTTTTGCTCGCACCGGAAGACGATCCGGGATTCCTCACCTCCGACAATCCCGTTTCACTCTTC
>JAKEER010000182.1 GCA_022616615.1 Acidobacteriota bacterium | reverse complement strand
TAGCCTCCGCTCCGCCCCAAACGCACCGCCTGACGGCGGTGCGGGGGCTCCGCTCCGGCCAGCAGCCCACCTCGGTCGGTCCCCCCACTTTCCTGGGAAACCCTCAGGGATTGGCAATCAGGTGGGTCAATTCTTCATGATCGCTACTGGGTCAGTTTTACATGATTGTTTACACTTCCGCTGCTTTCCACGCGGTAACAAGTCCCCATCATGTGGACGACGAAGTTATTTCTTGGCATCCTGGAAGGGCAGCTAAAAGAAAAAGGCCAGATCTTTCGTTCCATCGAAAGGTCTGGCCTCGGTACCTGTATTCAAATCGCAGACATGCCTACTGCGCATGTCTGCGCCACCCCGCCGAGTCGCCTGCCTGCAACCGTCCTCGCCCCTTCCGCCTGGCCCTGGGGCGGGCGGGGGAATCGGCGACCGAAGCGCTTCCCAGCGCAGGGAACCATCAATGCCGCGCCGCGCACAGGGAGGCCGGTGCCACTGCTCTTCCGATTCGCCTCACCGGCGTCCCGAGCACGGCGCACTCCGCTGCTTTTCGAAAGAGGAGAGATGTGACTGTCTGTACCGCGTTTGTTTCCTTAGCCGTCCATCGGCCTGCCACTGAGGAGATCAAGTCTCACAGGATCTGAATCCATGAACCGTAGCTTTAAGACATTGCCTTTGACATCTCCTCCAACGAGGACATCTTTGCTGTAGTTCCAAAGGTTCTTGCCGTCTTCACCTAGTGCATTTACACCGATTTCATGAAAAGCAAGAATGAGTGCCTGTGGCTTAAGATGAATCAAACATCGAAACAGCGACTCAAAATGAATCCTGAAGGATATCCGACGTTTTGTGGTATCAATCCCAACCACTTCGCTGTTCACCCCGAAAAGCAGAAGGTTGCTTTCCGGAAGTAACAGAAGATGGGGAACCAATCCATGACCCTCGGAGCACACTCCAATACTAAACTCATTAGACTTCTCGCTCAGAAACTCCGTTCGTAGCTTAGCCGAATAGAAACTTCTCTCCTGTTCGCGCGATTCCCCGATCAGCAGGCTTCCTCCCGCACACTGATTCAGATGGTGCCTCAAATCATCTTTTGACTCCCATGAACGCAGCTCAACGCTGGATCCTGCAAAAGAGACACGCATGTTAGCTCCCTCCACCAAAGATCTTCACGGTAATGAGCTTCGTTCCCTCCC
The DNA here is from genome assembly GCA_022616615.1 of Acidobacteriota bacterium. Lineage (GTDB taxonomy): Bacteria > Acidobacteriota > Terriglobia > Versatilivoradales > Versatilivoraceae > VFZK01. Next base: position 3,842 of record JAKEER010000182.1, on the reverse strand, counting down.
AAACGCTCTCTAGCTTGGCGCCTCCAGTTGGCCCCATCAGGAACGACTCGCGAACTGTTCGGTCACCTCCTCTTTGGATTATGCTGCTCGTATCATTCAGAATCTGCGTGAGGTGGTTTGCAACGTATGCCCGGGCTTCTGCGGTGTCGTTAATGCCGATTTTGCGGAGCTCCTGAAGCATGCTAACGGACCTTTGGACGTTATGAAGATTTCCAGTGGCTTGTCCAAAAAGGTAGTCGAGTTTCCTGCCAAATTCAGGAGCAAGGGGAGCAGATAGGCGCAGACTCGTAAGGATAGCCGGGTGGTAGAGTGCGTTGGCTCCCAATCCACCTGTAATTCCAATCAGGGCAGAACCAGCAGCAAGAAGCCCCGCTGCTTTCATGTTCGCATCGTTGGCTCTATTGAACTCCAATCTGAAGAGCTGAAAACGCAGGTCATCAATCAGTGGGTCGGCATATACAGTGACTTGCTGAGACTTTATGTTTCCATTCGCGTCTACTCCGGCTTCTGCACAACCTCCCCCAGTACCGTCATCTGCCTTGCCGTTGCTGGTATCAACGCACTTTCGGCCGGTGGGATCCGTGAATCGAAGGGGGTTGTTTCGTCCATAGTGGTAAAGATTCCAGCTTTGGGGCTCGCTCTCGTACTGATCGGCGAACGGAGCATCAGTTGAAGTGAACCTTCCTTGCGCCCCGGAGAAGTACCGAGCCCCGAAGTAATCGAGGTTGGATTCGGAGTCACGTTCTTTCGCGGTGAACTTCTGGTTCGGACCCGACACGAGATCCGGAGGATATCCGGGCAGAGTGGAACGATTGCCCACACTGCCAGGAACTTCCTCCCCGAAGGGATAGAAGTCATGCCGCGTCTTGACGGCGCCGGCTGAGTCGGTAACGATGCGCGTGCTGCCCAGGTGGTCACTCGTCAGATAGCTAATCCCACCCGAGGCAGTTGGCGCGGGGTTGGCATACTCGGCGACTAACTGCCCTGCGGCGTTATACACAAACCACGTGGTCTTGGTGCCTGACACCTTCTTGACTCGTCGTCCCTCTCCATCGTAGCCATACGATGCTGCCCCGTTGTTGAACTTCACCAACCGGTTCTCACCATCATATTCGAAGACATTCGCCGGGCTTTCTGTGTCCTTGGTCAAATTGCCGGCCGCGTCATACTCCGGAACGCGAGTGCCGATCTGAATCAGCCGGTTGGTGTTGGCATTGTAATCGGTCAATTGCGTGGGTGTCAGCGGCGACATCGGCAAGTTGCTGGCCGCCCCTCGATTTCCGAATCGATCGTATGCATAGGTGTGTGACCACTGATTGCCTCCGGCACTGCTGCTCTCGCTGGCGGAAATGAGCCGGTTTAGCGGGTCGTAGCAGTAGCTCTGCGTCATTGTCTGGGCCGGCGCCGGTGTCTGTAACGTGATCACCTGGCTCAACAGGTTACCATTGTTCGCGCTTTGACAGCCGCCCGTGTAGGCATAGGTCAAGAGCCATTGCTCTCCGCTGCTGGCTGTGTTACCCAGCCCGATCTCCACCGGCTGCAGCCGCGCATTAAAGTTCGAATGCTCCCAAAGGTTGTTCCCGAGCTTGAGCGAGGCCAGCGGCCCATGCACCGCATAGCTGGCCAGAGACGCGTAGGTTCGGTTCACTTCACCGGTTTTCTGACCTGCGACCTCGTTAACCCGGCCCGCCGCGTCCACCGCCGTGCTGATGGTCCGGCCTGACGGATAGACCTGCTTCGTCATGCTGCCAGCCCGGTTGTACTCATAGCTCAGCGAATAGCTCAGCCCATCGGTGACCTGACGGCTCTTCTTCACCCGTCCCAGAGCGTCGTACTCGTCATAATGGGCCACGGACGCCGAAGAACTGACCGACGTCCCTTCGGATAGCCCAGGGGATTGGAAATTCCGGCTGCATCGTAATTGAATGTCACCGCAGGCGTATTGGCTGCCGAGGCGGGACCGCCAGCATAGCTCCAGCCCTTCACTCGGTTCAAGCCATCGTAGGGCACGAACGTCTTCACCACGCTGCGAGCGTCGGTCTTCTGGATCAGACTCCCATTCGCGTCGTATTGATAGGTTACCAGGCCGCTTTCCGGATTGCTAGCCGACAGCAGCCGCGACAGACTGCTGTAAGCGAAACTGCGGACCTGTCCTGCTTGAGTGACGCTGCCCAGATTTCCCAGCGCGTCATAACCATAAGAGGTCGCCTGGCTAGGGGCGGAGGTTGTTCCCAGGTCGCCACTCCCATTCGGCTCATCGACTCGCACCAGCCGCCCCAGCCCATCCACTCGGCTGCGGCGGGACTTGCCGGCTTGGTCCGACACGGTCGTGAATTCCCCGTCGTAGGCCGTGGATACTGTCCCCGTCGGAGCATTGCTGCCCCAGGGCGCGGGCAAAGCGGCGCCCGAGAAGTTCTGCAGCGCGGTCACTCGCCCTCCTGGGTCGAATGTCGTCAGGGTCCATCCCATCGTCGATTCACTGCCAGCCTGGCTGGATTGGCCAGCCCGGAAGGGATTGGAAACCAGTTGGTAGCTTTTCGTGCCCGAATAACGATAGCGGGTTTGAACTTTGATGCCAGTGGTTTCATCGCTGGCCTCAGAAGTGGCGGAGTCCTCCAGGCTGCGGCTCAAGCGAAGGCGACCCAGCGGATCGAAATGCTGAACCTGGACGAGTTTCAGATCTCCTGTAGCGCTGAGATCGGAACGCGCGATCACTCTTCGACTCGCGTCGGAATAGGACGTCTCACTCCACCGTTCGTCGGGAGCCCCGACGGCTTCCTTGAGCAATGTCGGGCGTCCGAAAGCATCGTAGGCCTTCAGGTTCGTGATGTTGTTATCCAGGTCCTTGACGAGCGTCTCCAAGCCAACATTAAAGTCGTAATTGTACTGCGTCTTGCGCTGCTCTGCTGTTCCCAGCGCAGCGCGCAATTCGGTGACGTACAGATCACTATGACCATTGATGGGATCGTAGATGGACTGGGTCTGAAACCCGCGAGCGTCCGTTGTCAAAGTGCGGTTGCCAGATGGAGAGTATTGATGCGAGATTGAGACTGAGTTGCCTGGCTGCAGTGGCCGCGTTAGAGCTCCCTTAGTTGAGTCCCAACTTGTCTGCTGAATGAGGTTCCCTGTCGTTGAGGGATTGTCATACACGTACTCCGCGCGACTCAGTGCGTCGGATTCGACTGAACTGGAACGAATCTCGGCAGAAGCGATGGCATTTCTTAAGAGTGGCGAGGTGGCTTTGTGATAGACGTCTGGGTCATCGGTTGAGGAATCAGCAGCTTCTGGAGTCGGGTTGTGGTAGCTGTTGATTGTGACCTTCTTGATCGAAGCGCCGGCCGGAATCCCAGTGGGTTTTCCAAAGCTATCCCTGGCCACCATCCCGTAATCAACCCAGTCGTATTCCGAGATCCGTGTCACATTGCCGTTCTTGTCGTAGCTGAAGTCTTTAATCGCGGTCTTGACGGGAGTTCCTGCTGAGCTTCTCACGGTGAGGAATTCCGTCTTCACATGCGGATTGTTGGTAATAGACCCTAATTGCGAAGCTCCGTAGGGAATGTTTCGTTCCCAAATTCTCTCGACAAACGAGCCATCCGTGCGCTCAGACTTGCAGACCAATCCGCGGTTCCAGTCCGACAGTATGCTTGGGCTTCGGAAGCTTTCCCGCAAAATTCCTCCGTCAGGCGAGGTGATCTGGCTCGACTCGGGCAGGAAAGAGTAAAGCCAAGTCTCGTTTGCTTGGGCCGAAGTCCCATCATACTCCTGAAGGTAAGTCAAATCCTTGCGCTCGACCCAGTTGCTCAAGAGGATATGCCATGGCAAGTAACTGGTGTCGTCATAAC
>JAKEER010000900.1 GCA_022616615.1 Acidobacteriota bacterium | reverse complement strand
CTAGGTACGCCACTAGCCTTGATCTGTGAAATGGTCGCGCCGAAGAAGACTCTCGTGCGTGAGATTTCTTGTGATTTGTATCAGGAAAACAATCTGCTACCCGCACAAGCCCTTGAGGAATACATCGCAAACGTTGAAAGGTCCTCGGAGTGGCAGCAAGCACTTACACAAAACGGCGCATTCCAGAAATGTCAGGAAATTCTGAAAGACAAGGTGCGTTGGGAAGACTACGAGGGTCCACCCGACCCGCAACAACTGATCACGAAGCTTCGCGAAGCCGCAATGAAACGGCACCGGCAGCACGTTGCCAATATTCATAGGGATTACGGGCGAGATATCGGCCTCGTCTCAAAACGCGGCACTTTGAAACTACGGTACGCTCCGACCGATGCCTTGCTCAAGGCTCTCTTGTGCGCCAACGTTGAAAGGCGTATCGAACTGAGTCGTTTTCTTGAAAAACTGTATTGCCGTTACGGCCTTGTGTTCGGCGACAAGGAGGCTGAACAGGTTTTGCCGCAGGGGGAATTCGATAAGAAACCGTTCCAAGCCAACTCTCGCCGACTCGAACAACGATTGAGCAGTCTGGGGTTGCTGCGGCGTCTTTCGGATGGCTGCGCGTACGTGATCAATCCGTACCACGTGGATGCTTCATGACAAGTGGAGAACTCATTGGGAGGGTTGCCGCTTCATACCTGCGCGACCGTCTCTCTGAAGACGACTCAACAAGTGTCGCCCGGTACCTCCTGGACTGCCTGACGGCGGAACAGACAGCTGCTGTAGCAAAGGCGATCCTCAGTGACGGGAGCCTATCAAAGCTAATCGATGTCAAACTACCGGTACATTTCGTTGGCAATCTTGGCCTGCCTCCTGAGGTTCTCACGAAGGAGCGCACAACGTATTTCCGCAACGCATCTACCCGGAAATCGGCTTTGCTCGTGGCTAATACCGGCGATGATGAAGAACAATCTCTGAAAGAACTGGTTCCAATTGGTGCGCTAGAGCTGCAAGCACATCCAGAACTCTGGGTGAGTTTGGCTGCCGACGGATTGCCAATCACGAGCCAGCACAAGAACTGGTGGGTCAAGGCTATGCAAGGGCTGTTGGAAGTTCGGTCCTTCGCGCTTGACCGGCTTGCCGAATACATCTTGCGGACACGGGAAGCTATTGAAGATGGCCAGCCCATTCTCTATGCGCTGGGTGTCGCGTTCCCTGCACTGCGCACCCCTAGGGATACTGCCTTCTTCCAGAGCCTGAACGAAAGAACAGCCGGACATCTATCCAAATGGAAAGCTCTCTATGCGCAAGCTATCAGAAAGCGTGCTTGTTATCTTCTGAAACAAACGCCGACTCAGGCACTCTTGCTGGAAGATGACTTGTCGGCCGCTTTTGAAAAGGTCAAAGACACGATCCCTACTGAGGTTCATCCGACCGTACGAGATTTCATCTGCGCAGATAGCGGTTGGAATCGAGATGCAGCTGCGCTGGCGGAGTACGAATGGGACTGGGTTAAGCCACTATTCGACGGGCTCAAGCGAGAAAAGTTCAATTTGGGTAGAGCGACACTTGAGTTTTACGAAGAGCGCGAAGCCGACCTGCTGACCACTGACGACCGCGACTACTTGAGGAGGTTGGCTGAAACCTGTCGAGGCGAGGCTCAGGATGAGGACGAGCAGTTTTATAGACATCACCGTCGGGAGCTCAAGGACCAGCTATCCCTCAAGACGAGGTGGGATCGATTCGTCTTCGGAACGCCCTTCGAGACTGAGGATTTCTTGGTGGGTATAGCGCGTTGTCTCGAATGGCTTTTTGACCAAGATATTTCCACATCGAAACGACGCCTGACAATTAGTTGCGACCGGCGAACGAAAAAGGACCTCAAAGAACTCAACGTTGATGCAGGTTTGTTCTTCGCCCGTCGATACAGGGGACTCAAAGAACTTTTCGGCAATCGTGTTTCGTGGGACGTCGGTGAATTGATGAACTTTGAGGCGTTGAGCGATCTGTGGCGAAGGGCGTCGAAGCCCTACGTGAATCGCTCGGCAGCTAAGGCAGCTCTGCAGTTAAAGTTCGTCCTGCAATTGGAAATCGAGCTTTCAACAGGGACGAAAGAAACGTCCTTCAAGCAGATCGTGTGGACATACGATCCAAATGCCGTTGCGAGCGAGTTGCCTGGTGACTGGTCCCGATTGGCGGAGCACCCATTGGTGTTATGCCGCGTGAATCGCGAACCTGTGAGTGTCAAAGGGAGATTTCAATCACTAGACCTAAGGAACGTGAGCACACTCTCTCCTGCCTACGGGCAGGATCGGGGTTCCTTCGTCCCCACGTACAAGAAGGAGTTGGACGTCGCTCTTTTTTGGCCCAGCAATTTGACCAAAGCTCAAGAACAGGGATTTCTCTCCGGGCACATCGCGTCGAATCTGTTGCGCCTGTTTCAAGTGTTTCAGAAAAGCTATAGTGCGGCGATCACGGGCTTCAGTGAAGAGGGACTGGCTTGTGACTCACTGTTGACGCAGGCCGAGGACTACGGTGCCCTGTTGCACGCCCTCTGCAAGGACGCTAAGGGAGATCGAAACCGCGCAAACCTGTTGCACCCATTGCTGGAGATGGGAACAGTGGCGGTAGAGGGAGGTAGGGTCACTGCGATTGTTGCGCCATGGCATCCTTTGCGCCTGAGCGCGGTGGCTACCAAAGCCAGGCAGGTCGCATCGTTAGTGCGCCATTTGTTGACCGCAGACCAAGTGTTTTTTGGCGATACGACGTTGTTCTTTAAGGAACTCGAGCAGGAATTATCGCATGCCTACTATCCTGAGATTGTCTTGGGGTGGCACACTTCCAAGCCAGAATTGTTGTCCCTCACGGATCATTGCTTCGACTACAGTCTACATGAGACTCCGGTCATAAGTAACGACGGCTTCGACGAAACCAATGAGAGTCCCGCCGAAACGTCAGCACTTATCGTTGATCTGACAAAGCGGTATCTCTCACTTTATCCTCACGAAGGAGCGAATCTTTCAGTTGTCTTGTACAACTGCGATTCGGCCCGGCTTCCGTATGCGTTGGTAGCTAAGATGAATGAGCTTCATGAAGATGACGGAGAGATGCGTTGTCAAATCATCCTCCGTCACCGAGACGGCGTGAAGCTGGCCGAACTCTATGAAACAATCATTGAGTCTTCGGATGCAGACGCGGATTCGTTCGTTTCCAGCGAAGCATCTCGGGACTTTATGGCGCGATTGCGCATTGGCATCATGGCCGATCAAGCGCCAGTCCGCGATCCGAAAGAGGGTCCTCCCACAGACATCGTGTTCCTGCAAGACGTAATTGCACGGCATGCGGGCGTGGAATGGTACGCGGAGAGCAGCTTTCCTGTGGAATCAGCCACTTTCATTCCGGCACGCTGGGCCCGGCGCCGTCCTTCTGCGATGGACGACATGAAATCGGTCGTCTACCTTTGCTGCCCGGTGCAAACCAAAGAAGGGTGGGCGTTCATAACCGCGCTGACGTCGTTTATCAAGGGCGATTGGGATGGCATCGAAGAGAGGCGCCTTCTTCCGGCGCGGAAGCTTGATTTCAATGACCCGCTCACGGCGGCCATTTTTAGGGAGATTCACAACCTTGGTAACTGGGTTGTGAACTATGACGAGCTTCTCGACCGCCGCCAATTACTGAATCAGAATGTCAAAGTCATTCGTTATAAACAGGGTGCAACGCAGGGGCGCAATGTCTTAATCTCGTCTACTGCCCCCCTGAGCTTGTTGCGCTCCATGGTGTTTGGTCGTGTAAAGGATCTGAACCTTGAGCTAAGCGACTCCGAATGCCGAGAGCTGACAGAGAAATTTATCAACGATGCGAACGAAATCTCCGGGGACATTGTCTTGCGAGCTGCCAAGCGAGGCCGCAATGCCAGTGAACTCATGGGCGTGGTTTTGAGTCGTTTCATGATTCGCAATGAGATTGGGTCGGACAAACGATTTGGGTGGTACTTCCTCGATGATTATGCCGACTGGCTTGGTCAGGATGAGGAGCAGATTGCTGACATCCTTGCCCTCACGCCGGAACAGACTACGGATGGGAAGTTCCTGCTCGCCGTGACAGTCGCAGAATCAAAATACATCGACGCTGCTAACCTTGCCGCAAAGCGCAAGGAATCTCAAAAACAGTTACGCGATACGATGCGCCGTGTTCACGATGCCATCTTCGGCGACCCGAAACGTCTCGACCGAGACCTCTGGCTTTCACGATTCTCCGACCTGATGCTGAACGGGATTCAGTTTCCTGCCAACTCGCCGATTGATTTGGCGACTTGGCGGCGGGTTGTGCGGGAGGGTCAATGTGGAATGCTGTTGCGCGGATACTCGCACATCTTCGTCTCTGGGCCATCTAGCGCGGCGGAGTGCTCGGATTTTGTCGCTGTTGCCGATTCGGAGAGCTCTTATCAGGAAGTCTTTTCTCGGACTCGATTGCGCGAGCTCGTTCTATGCTATTGGAAGGGCTCAGACCCTATGCCACTCCGTAGGGCAGTTGCAGATGAGGACATCTGGAAAGAACAGAGCTACCGGAGGCCCTCAGAGAGGATTCAGATTTTCCATAAGCATATGCGGAAGGACTATTCATCCAACGAAATTACGCCACCTCAAGGCGGCGATGTCGGAAAGCCCTCGGAAGCCGCGGTCAACACGCCATCAAAACCACAGGCGCCAACCGCGCCTTTCTCGGAAACGCATTCCGCCGCTTTGACAAATGAGGCGCTTGCGAAATGGGCATATCCGGGGGTCGGTGAACTCCTCGCCAACTACCAGGGAGAGACTAAAGACACTGCGGCCGATGCAGAATGGCTGAAGCAGATTGAGAACTCATGCAAAGGCGCACTGCAACAGTTCCAACTTCAATCCAAGCTTCTGGGGAGTGCCCTGACTCCAAACGCAGCGTTATTGAAATTTCAGGGAAGCGCGACACTAACCGTTGAGCAGGTCGTCCGTCGACGGTCTGAGTTTTTGACCACTCACAAATTGAACGTGATCTCAGTTCGTGCGGAACCAGGAGTCGTGGCTATCACCATTGCTCGCCCGAATCGCCGAATCCTGCATCTTCCCGAAGTGTGGAGAAGATGGAGCCCCGATTGTTCCCAAGGGAATCATCAGTTGTTGATTGCCGTGAAAGAAGAAGATAGTGGCCTGTTATTTCTTTCACCCAAGTCGAATGCACCTCACACACTGATTGCCGGCTCAACTGGGAGCGGGAAGTCTGTCCTGATGCAGAACATAGTTTTGGGAATTGCCTGTACGAATACCCCTGAACAAGCAAGGATTATTCTTATCGATCCAAAGCTCGGCGTGGACTACTTCGCCTTCGAAGGGCTCCCGCACTTGCTTGGGGGTGTTATCGATGATCAAGATAACGCTACCAGTCGCCTGAACGGGCTAGTCGAGGAAATGAATCGGCGATATGCGATACTTAAAGAAAATAAGGTTTCCAATATCTTCGACCTGAATAGGAAGCCAAACCCGACTGAGCGACTGCCACTTTTGTGGGTCATCCACGACGAGTTTGCTGAGTGGATGATGACGCCGAACTACGCGGAGCACGTTTCCGATATTGTGAGTCGACTGGGGGTTAAGGCTCGCGCTGCGGGGATTTCGCTGGTGTTCGCGGCTCAACGGCCCGATGCCAATGTTATGCCCATGCAACTTCGCGCCAATTTAGGGAACCGATTAGTCCTTCGCGTGGATGGTGAAGGGACATCGGAGATCGCGCTCGGTGAAAAAGGTGCGGAGCGATTGCTCGGGAAAGGTCACCTTGCCGCTAGGCTCGAAGGTGAGGGTGAGATTATCTATGGGCAAGTGCCATTCGTTGATGGGGAATTCCTTTCGCTCGTGGTACAGGTCGTAAGAGAAACCCGGGTCTGATTGATGCCCGTGCCATGGGCGCGTGGCAACAAGTGTCAGGCTCTGAGTTCGGTCAGGCCAAGGAACTGGGAACAACTTAGGAACAAAGTGGTGAAGTCCAATCCTTCGGAGAAGCTGATCAACTCCACCCCCATTTGTCGGAACTCTTCCAGCAACCGTACGAGATGCGGCAAACTGCGTCCCAGCCTATCCAGCTTCCAGACCAGCACGGCCTTGAATCGGCCGCGGCCAGCGTCCGCGAGAAGATCGTCAAGCGCGGGCCGAGAATCGGCGGCACCGCTGAATCCTGTGTCGCTGTATTCCCGCACAACCTCAAAGCCCCGGCGTTCCGCCAGCTCGCGTAGATCTCGGAGTTGCATTTCCGGGGACTGTTCGGAGGTGCTGACCCGAGCGTAG
>JAKEER010000899.1 GCA_022616615.1 Acidobacteriota bacterium | reverse complement strand
GGAAGGCAGCCGGGTTAATATAAGGATTGTTGGGTTTGTTGGGTTCGCTGGAATCGAAATTCGGGTTCTTCAGCGGTTGTCCTGGAACAAAGCTGGCACGGCCTTGTGCACCGGCGCCGAACAAATTCTGGCCCGAGATCACTCGCAGCGGATACCCGCTGGTGTAGCGGGAAACGCCTGAGAACCTCCAGTTGCCCAGGATGGCATTGGCCACCGGATGCATGTTGCTGAGAAATTTCTTGCCCTTGCCCACCGGCAACTCATAGATGTAGCTGACCACCAGGTTATGCGGCACGTCCAGGTTAGAGACAGCCTTATCAGCCGCGCGATTGTACTGGTTCTGCTCCCCAATCGGAGGCGAGTCGGCGCCAGCGAATGAGGCCCCGGCCCACCCGTTCTCACCCTCGACGTTGCCCATCAGTTTGGAGAACGTGTAGGACGCCAGGAAGTAGAGCCCGTTGGAGAAACGATGCTCGAAGCTGGTTTCCAAGGCGTGAAATGTGGTGTGACCACTGACCGTACCACCTGCCTCGGTGGCCAAACGTTCGTACTGCGGCCAGGGCCGCAGTGCCTGCTGAAGCTGCCGGTTGACAGGGTAACCCGGGAAGGGCGGCTGGAAGCCGGTGGCGATGACCAAAGGATCATCCAGGCGGCGGCCCAGCAGATCCCCGTAAATGGCCCAGAACCTCGGATCGAGCTGGTTCAGGTTGTCCTTGAAGTTGAGGAGCTTGACGCCAAGATTGGCGTGGTAGCTCGTCCGCCACAACGTGTTTTGGGAAAAGCTATGTTCCACCGTAAAGTTCCAGTCGTAGTAGTAAGGAGCCCGGCCACTTTCGGGGGTATAGTAATTCATCTCGGAAAAATTCTGCAGGCTCGGATTGAGCGTCGGTGGCCGCCGGGCATCCACCTGGCTTCCGAACTCATTGAAACCGTTCTTCAACTGAAAGGAGATTCCGTCGGCCAGGAAGTTCTCCTGTGCAAAAAAGGATCCACCGAAACCCTCAGTGCCTCTGTCGGCATTGCCATCTTCGCGCATGGGCTGGTAGTAAATGGCGCCACCGGCCCGCAGCACCGTTTTGGGCGTTAACAGGTAAGCCAGCCCCAAACGGGGTCCCCAGGCATTCTTGCGCACGTCCTGGAAACGTCTCTTGCCACTGCGGCCCGGCCCAAACCCGGCAAATTCCACAGCTCCCAGGATCCCGCCGGCCCCCGGGTTGGGAATACTGGGGTTGAAGTTACTGTTCCTCAATTCTGTCTCCTCCCTGGGGAACGAGAGGTCGTAACGCAACCCTATGTTGAGAGTCAATTTGTTGGTTATTTTGAAGTCGTCCTGAACATACCAGGCGTAATAGGGATAGTTGAACCCAAAGTCGTTTACGCCGTAGTTAAAGCGTCCTCCACTGGCCAGTCCCAGCATGAAAGCAGCATAGTTGGATCCCGTTCGACCGCTGACAACCGGATTCCCCGTGGCAGCGTCCGAGAAACCCACCTGCCCGGCGCAAAAGAGGCAGTCAAAGCGGCTGAATTCGGCCCGCAAATACTGAAAGCCAAACTTCACACTATGACGGCCCTTGATCCACGCGACTTGCTCGCTGAGGTTAAGAGTCCGGGATGGGGATATGGTTTCAACGAAGCTCAAGAAATTACCAAACTCGGTGTTGTAGGTAGACATTATCCCGTTCTTTGACAGCGGGGCCCCCTTGAGTTGAATGCCCGACCGAAATGCTTCACTGAGGCCTCGAGACGTGGTGCTCGGGCTAAGCTCCTCGTTATCGCGCTGGTTGTAGCCGAAACTGAAATGGCTGAGCAAATTCGGAGTGAAGACATAATCGTGGTTCACGCGATACCACTTGTCCACTGAGCCAAAATTGAAGTTCTCACCCAGTTTCCCTGGGATGGGTCCAATGGCGGGTGGCTGTTCTAGAAAGTGGCGGCTGAACAGGCCGCTGATGCGGTTCTTGGCGGAGAAATGGTAGTCGCCCTTTATGGAATAGACCCCGTCATCACTGCCAGGATTTCCAACGGCGCGGGTGTTGTTGAAAACGGCCGAGGGGTTATCGGGCTGCGGCAGTTCGGCGTGAATTAACCTTGCCACCGGGTCTATCCGCTCAGGACAGATGACATTCAGCACGCCATTGCACTGCATTCTTGGACGTGAGAAGGCATCGGTAATCAGCCGGCCGCTGGCGTCGAAGGGGTCGTACAACGGAACGACGTTCCCGCTGGCATCGGTGTATCGGCGGAAATCTCCCCGGCGGAAATCTTCAATCGGGAGAGTAATGACATTCGAGGGACTCCCGCTCCGAAATCTGGAACGCTCATAGGCGAAAAAGAAGAACGCCTTGTTGCGGATGACCGGGCCGCCCACGCTGCCGCCGCCCAGGTGCTGGCGCGAGATTTCACGAGTCCCCGGCCCGAAAGTAAATCTGCGAGCATTGAACGCTTCGTTGCGGATGAATCCAAACAGCGAACCGTGCAGATCGTTGGTTCCCGACTTGGATGTGAAATTGATGACGCCGTTTGAGGTTCTTCCATACTCGGCAGAATAAGAACCGGTGTGAACCTTGAATTCCTCCACCGCTTCGGTGCTGACGGCGGAAAAGCCAGGTTCATAGCGCCGTTCGCCCATGGATTCCGAGCCATCCAGCAACATGCTGGCGCCCCCAAAGAGTCCGCCGCCAATCCTGGGGTCGCCCACATTGCCCTGGACACCCGGGACCAAGCTGACAAAGGCGAGATTGTCGCGGAGACCTCCTCCCAAAAAGAGAGGAAGATCCAGAATGGCTTTGGTGGAAACCACTTTGCCTAGGTCGGTCTTTTCGGTCTGGAGCAACGGGGCCTCAGCTTGGACCTCGAGAGTCTGCTGGATTTCCCCGACTTGGAGTTGCACATCTACACGGGTGGTTGTATTGACGCTGACGCGTACATTGGTTGCCTGACCCTTGCTGAAGCCTGGCTTCTCAGCCGTGACGGTGTAATTTCCAACCTGCAGATAAAGAAAGTTGTAGGTGCCGTCGTCACTGGTGACCACAGTCTGTGCAAGGTTGGTGGCAGGGTTAAGAGCGGACACGTTGGCGCCTGGTATCGCAGCACCTGAGCTGTCAGTGACGATCCCGCTGATGGTGCCGCGATCCTGGGCCATGCCGGTACCGGCGCCGAACGCCAGAGCCATGGCAATGGCAAGGATGAATGATGCTGACTTCCATGAAAAATAACCTGCTAAGACAGGTCGATACATACTCAGCTCCTTTTAATGAAGAGTGATTGACTCTGGACTAACCCATGTCGCCCAATTCGTACCAACGACTCACGACCACCGCATACTGAGCCCCGTGATCGTGTCTACCAATCCTGAGGTATCAAAGGCAACAGCCCCTTGACCTGACAAACTTTCGTTCAGTCTTCTCGGGAACGTTCTCCTAACCGGCATTCTGCTACACAACTTCAGGCACTCGTTTGATCCGAGGATCGGTGAAAACATCCGCCTCGTCTGTGCTCCGCGTGGAGAACTCCGAAACGATCGCACCCTCGGGACCTGCTTGGAACCAATGAAGCGTATCTGGAGCCAGCGTGTATTGCTCGCCGGGCTTCAAGCAGATTTCTTGGTAAACGGTGTAATACGGCTTCGATCCGGCAGGTGGAACACAGGCGGCAGGAGATGATGACGACCCAGGCACATAGAGGTAAACAATTCCCCAACGACAACGGAACGTTTCCTCCTTCCCGGGAACACCACCAATCGTGGGATGCTGATGCTCCGGACAAGTTTGGCCGGGCGTCATGATGATCTCCTTCGCGCAGCTCCGCTCTGTATTCACGTAGGTAATAATCTGCAGGCCAGTCTTCTCCAGCTCGTTCAGTCCGAAGTCGGCGACCTCAAAGCGTTCACGCTCTGCGGGTGTAATCACCAGCCCAGCCTCGCGCAGCATGGCGCAGCTTCTTTCGACAGCCCTTTGATACTGGAAACGATCAATCAAGGAAAGGTCTCGTCAAACTCAGATTCAATTGGCCAACAGTGGCAACCCTTCTGACAGACACCGATCTACAACAAGGGGGTACTTGTGTCGCGACAATCCCATGGCGATCCGGGTCTACCGACGTGGTTTGAGAAATTGCCAAGCTCGGTGAGGTAGTAGTCATTACCCCCGACTCTGACCCGGGCGTGACACCATTGACCTGAATGCCTTGGTGCCAGCGAAGTTCGGACTTTTCTCGTCATTCCCGCGAAAGCGGGAATGACGACTGCACCCGAGATACACACTTCGCTGGTATGACGCGCTCGCTACGACAGACTCCAACTCCTGTACAAAACTAAGACTCCTCCTACCCAACAGCTTCTTAAAGTGGCGGCGCCGGACACCCTGAGAAGCGGGTCTGCGCTCCAGTTTTTTCACACGAGACTTAAGCGGGCCTCAGAAATAAAACTTCAAACCGAACTGGATTTCCCGCGGACTATTGATCTGCGGGTTATTGACCCGGCCAAAGGTGCTGCTGTCCAGGTTTTCATCGATGCCTCCGAGCCGATGGCGATTGGCGATGTTGAAAGCCGAAGCACGAAATTCAAAGTAGCGTTTCTCGCCCCAATAGAAATTCTTGAGCACAGCCACATCCTCGTTTAGGGTTCGCGTCCCGCGAAGCTGCGCGATCAGGGGCGGTGTATCCCCGTATTCCCGGTTGGCGGGACGCCGGAAGGCAGCCGGGTTAATATAAGGATTGTTGGGTTTGTTGGGTTCGCTGGAATCGAAATTCGGGTTCTTCAGCGGTTGTCCTGGAACAAAGCTGGCACGG
>JAKEER010000898.1 GCA_022616615.1 Acidobacteriota bacterium | reverse complement strand
GGAGGTTTCCGCAAAGACCGGTCGCACCACCCCGGCGCAGGCTGCGCCAGCGCCCGCCCCTCCTCAGCCGAGGAGGGGAGCCAAAATGTCCAATCTCCAGGCACTCGCAAAGCGAGTGTCCTCCTCCTTGTAAAGCTCAGCCGCAGGGTACGCCGCATTCTGGCGCACCGCACCATCAGAAGCCGGTGCGCTTGAGAAGCAGCGCACACTATTCGCGGGCCGATTTCTTGCTCAACACCTTCAACTGGATGTCTTTGTACTGAACCTTCATCGGCTCTCCCGGAATAATCGGCATAGCCAGCACGCCGGACGCGGCAGCCTTGCCGCTTTCGCGATCCTCCAGCTCTGCCGTCACCTCGTCGTTGATCCTCAATACGATTTGCGGCCCGCGAGCGGTGATGTGATACTCGTTCCAGCCCTGCAGATTGATTCCTTTCACCAGCGCCTCTGCTGCTGCAAATCGGGTGGCTGTTTTCTGTCCGGCTTCATTGATCACCGACCTTTCGCCGCGTGCCGCCAGCGCCCTTCGTTCGCCATATTCATCCCAGATCGCCCCAAGATAGGGGCCGGATGTTGCGATGTCCGCCTGATAGCCGTGCACCAGTCCGCGCTCCTTCACCTGGCTGCGGAACTGCATTCCTGAATTCGCCTTCGGGCCGACGATGCGAAACTTGAATCTCAACTCGAAGTCGTCAACCTTCCCGCCCTGCCAGACAATAAATTGGTTTTCAGGTGGATTGTGCTCGCGGGTTGTCTGCCCGGTAATGGCGCCGTCTTCCACCGAGAAATAGCTCATGTCCGGCGCCTTCCAGCCGTCAAGAGTCTTCCCATTGAAGATTTTCTTCCAAGTCTGACCGTCCGGGCGAAATGCGCCCAAGTTCACTGCTGGCAGGACGGCGATTAGTAGCCAAAGCGCGCTGTGTTTGTATCGCATTGCGCCAGATCTCCAAAAAACAAGTCATCCGTGTGAAGGGGAACCATAGAGGGTTTTTGATCGGAGCCAACCCACAACCCCCTGGAGTCCTCCTTGTTAATAACCAGATCGCTTTCAAAGTGAGACTATTGGCCGTGAAGGATTGGTAGCCACGGTCAATTCGCTTTCTGAATTGGCCGTGGGCTTTCCTTAACGGCGGCCGACCACCCACGACCACCGCAAAAAACGCGGTGATCGTGGCTACCAAAACGAACCCGCGTCATTAGCATCGACTTGAACGCGAACTGGAAATAAGGGGGACAAAAACTCTCTCTGGCCCTGCGAAATGTCGAAAATCCAGACACTCGCAAAGCGAGTGCTGTCCCCCTTCAAAGTCTTCAAAGGGGGAATCCCGTCCGCCAGCCGTCAGCGACTCGCCACAACGGACAACCCGACTATTCCTTAGTAATCGTCTCATCCAAATTCAGCAGCACGCGCGAGATGGCGGTCCAGGCAGCGAGTTGAGCTGGCGTCGCCTTTTTGGGAAGCGTTGGCGCCTGATCTGGATTGGCTGCCGCAAGGTCCCACGGTTTGGATTGGCCACTCTCAAAACGCTGCGTCTGCTTGTTCAACAAGGCCAGCAGTTCGGTGGCTTCTGCTTCTGTCGGCTTTCTGCCCAGACACCGGCGGAAGGCATACACCAAACGCTGTGCATCTTTCTTCCCGCCTTCCTTGATGGTTTGGAGCGCCAGCGCGCGGGCCGAATCCAGAAAGAGCGGCTCGTTAAGCGTGGTTAAGGCCTGCAGTGGCGTGTTGGACCGAACCCGGCGAACGCAAGAGCTATCGCCATTGGGCGCGTCGAAGTTCTGCAGCATCGGGTAAGGGACTGAACGGAAGCGGAAGGTATACAGTGCTCGGCGGTAGCGATCCGGGCTTTTCGTTTCGTACCAATTCTTTGGGCCATAACTCGCCGGTGGGACAAACAGAAAATCGGGAGCCGGCGGATAAACGCTCGGGCCGCCGATCTTCGGGTTCAGCAAGCCACTGGCTGCCAGGCTGATATCACGGACAATCTCTGCCTCCACACGAAACCGTGGCCCGCGGGCCAGCAGGCGGTTGTAAGGGTCCCGCGAGTAAAGCTCCGGCGTGACGCGCGAGGACTGGCGATAAGTCGCCGACTTCACGATGAGGCGGTGGATTGATTTGAGGCTCCAACCACGATCCATGAATTCAACTGCCAGCCAGTCGAGCAATTCTGGATGCGACGGTGGCTCGCTCTGTTTTCCCAGGTCCTCGCTCGTGCTGACCAGGCCGATCCCGAAGTAATTTTGCCAGATACGATTCACCATGGCGCGGGCCGTGGTCGGTGAATTTCGATCCACAAGCCACTTGGCGAACGTCAGACGATTCGGTGGCGGATCCTTCGGCAGGGGGTGGAGAAATGCCGGGACGCCCGGGCTCACGGCCTTGCCAGGCTTAAGAAAGTCGCCCCGTGACAGCATGTGTGTCCCGCGCGACTCCTCGCGCGCTTGAAGTACCAGTTGAGAGGAACCCTCCGGGTGATGTTTCCACAGCACCTCGATCTTCGCGTTGGCCTCCTGCCCGTCAGGAACCGTGGTGCGCCAGTAGCTGAAAACGGTCTGCACTTGCGCGGGCGTTCGCTGTTCGCGCGGGATAGAAAGAATATCTCGCACGTTCTTGGGCAATGGATCAGCGGCCGCACCAGGCGTTGTGGTGATGGAGAGCCGGAAGCGGCCGAGGTTGTGGTTTTGGTTGTCGTCGCTGTTCCAGCCGCCATGTTTCTGATTAAGGTAAAACGTCAGGAGTGTGCCTTTGGGGTTGGCAATCGGTGTCCCGGCAGCAAATACGGCTTTGCGGGGCTGGTTGCGGCGCCCTGGACCCGCATCGATCCCCCAGGCTGTCTCTTCGCAATCGTCGATAGCGAACTCCACAGGTCCTGTCACTCGATACAGCTGGCTCTTGTCATCGTAGATGGGGTCCAGAGGCGTCCTCGGGAGCAAGATATCGGCGGTGGCCCTGGCGATCTTGACTGGTTTGGCCTGAGTTGGGGCATCGGCTGGAGCAGCTTCCACGTCAAACTCGGTCAGCGCCGCTGTCCCTTTGATCGACCGACCGGGGCCACTCAGCGGCAGGTTGGGGTCGTTCAGAAGCTCCAGCCGGAACGCCGTGATGTTCTGCACATCCGTCTTCACCGTCATCTTCACGCGCGACTTTGTCGGAGCAAAGCCTTGAGCCAGGAAGGAGCCGTCCTTCAACAGAGAATACTTCTGACCTCCTGTAGAGATGTCCTCCACTTCCGGTCGAACGACGATCCACTCAGGCTGGCCGGACTTCACCTGCTTGTCCCACCGCGCCATGCGCTCCTGCCAGTCGGAAGATCGGTGCTGAAGTTTGCTCTCGATTTCCCGAATCTCCCGGAACAGCTCGGCGCGTTTCATCTGCTCTTCTGGGGTGTAAACCGCGAGGTTCGACTCGTGCGAGTCGTTTAGAAAAGCGAAGATGCGGTAGTACTCTTCCTGGGTGAGGGGATCGTACTTGTGGTTGTGGCACTGGGCACACTGGATGGTCACGCCGAGAATACTCTTGCCGGCTGCTTCCATACGGTCAAACATCGATTCGATTCGGAACTGCTCGGGATCCACCCCGCCCTCTTCATTGATCATCGAGTTGCGCAGAAAGCTGGTGGCCACAATCTGATCCTGAGTTGCGTTCGGAAGCTGGTCACCGGCCAGCTGTTCGATGATGAACTGGTTGTAGGGCAAGTCGTGATTCAGAGCCTTGATGACCCAGTCGCGATAGAACCAGACCCAGCGCTGCTTGTCTTTTTCATAGCCGTCGGAGTCGGCATAGCGAGCGGCATCCAGCCAGTGCCGCCCCCACCGCTCGCCATAGTGAGGCGAAGCGAGCAAGCGCTCCACCTGCTTCTCGTAAGCACTCTTGCCCTTGTCTTTCAGGAAGGCGTCGATTTCCTTAATCGTCGGCGGCAACCCAATTAAATCCAGACTCAACCGGCGCAGCAAAATCGCGCGATCCGCCTCGGGCGAGGGAGACAGCCCTTCCTTCTCAAGACGGGTCAGGATGAACTGATCAATAGGATTGGCCGGCCATTTTGCATTGCTGACGTTCGGCAGCGGCAGCTGTTGTGGCGCAATGTAGGCCCAGTGCTTCTTAGTCTCGGCAGCCGCGATGCCGGCTCCCTCGGGCCACTCGGCGCCTTGATCGATCCAGGCGCGAATCAGCCTGATCTGCTCCGCAGGCAGCGGCTCGCCGCCCATCGGCATGCGCGCCTGCTCGCCGATCCCGGCAACGCGCTGATACAGATGGCTGTCGGCCGACTTGCCTGAAATGATTGCCTTGCCAGACTGTCCGCCGTCGAACGCCAGCTTTCTCGAATCCAGACGCAGGCCTCCCAGTTGCATCTTGGACCCGTGGCAGTTGTAGCACGACTTCTCCAGGATCGGCTGAATCTCTCTGGCAAAATCCACTTTCTTCGCGGGTGCCGGCTCGTTTGCCCCAGCGGCTTCGGCGCGCCCACTCGCCCGCTGAGGCCCGAGCCAGGCAGTGACGGTGGCCAGCGCAAGGAAGCTGGTTCGGATGATTCTCTCTCGGCTCATCGCAGTTCACACAGTTTCCTATCGGGATTCACCTGCCACGGCCTGCTAGAAGACAGGTGAACAGACCGTAAATGGCAATGGACATGAGGGCGGGACAGGCGGACGCTTCAAGTTCAATAAATTTGGCGCTGCCCCGGTGTGGGCGCAGCGCCATAGTTAAGGGACAGATTGTCGAGGCAGGTCAGAATATGATTTTTGCGCCAACCTGGATATTTCGGGGACGGCTCACACCTCCTCGCCACATGCCGAATGACGGGCTGGCCACATCCGTGTTCACAACATTAAAGCCTGCAAAGTTTGCTCCTGCTTGTGTGAAGATGTGCCAGTTCCAAACATTGAAGGCCTCCGCACGAATTTGTATGGAAACTTTTTCTGAGATCTGAGTGACTTTGGTTAAGCCGAAATCTTGGTTCCTGTATCCAAAGCCACGCAGGTTGGAGACGCGAGGACCTTTACCCAGGTAAAAGTTAAAACTATCCGCGGATTCAAAGGCCGCCTTATTGAAAAGAGGCTTTTGGGGGTCATAATTCCCCTTATCCTGAGCGTATGGGTCAGCCCCGGGAAGGATCGCTGGAATACAGCCAGCGGCAAATTGACCGGGGACGTTACAGAAGCTGGAACGGAAGAAGAGTGGCGTCCCAGAATATGCCCGGGCGATGCTGGTGACTTCCCAGCCTCCCAAGATCCTGTTCACTATCCCTCCCTTGCTCAAGAACCGTTTCCCGTTGCCGAAGGGTAACTGGTAAGTAAACGAAAGAGCA
Source organism: Acidobacteriota bacterium (assembly GCA_022616615.1). Taxonomy (GTDB): domain Bacteria; phylum Acidobacteriota; class Terriglobia; order Versatilivoradales; family Versatilivoraceae; genus VFZK01. Next base: position 8,677 of record JAKEER010000898.1, on the reverse strand, counting down.
AAGGCTTGCGGCACGTCAAGAGAGGCCAGCGATTTGTTCCGGCGACGTTCGTAGGGCGAAATGACGCCGCTTACTCCGAACCACCCCGTCGTAGCGGACTGTGCACTTTCGGCATCGGTAAGCGTCTTGGAAAGCGTATAAGAGGCGAGCATCCAGATACCCCGCGAGAAGCGCTTTTCCGCTTTGAGTTGGAGTGAGTGGTAACTAGAGTTGCCCACGTTCTCGTTTTGCCCGTAAATGTTGCCGCAGTACTGGGGATAGGGCAAGAGGGCCTGAGCAACCGAAGGTTGGCAGCCGGTTAACTGTTCCACCCATCCCGGGTAAGGAATCGATACACCATTGAGCACCGTCTGGCCAGGTGCGAATTGGTCATTGAGCCTATTTCCCAAAGCCAGTAACTTCGGGTCTAAAACGTTCAGTGGATTCACTTGAGAGAGCAGGCGCGTCCCTTTGTTCCCAATGTAAGCTGCAGAGAGGTAGAAGTTTTCAGTGAACTGATGCTCCACAGTCAGGTTCCATTGCTGCGAATAGGGGAGTTGGTTGGCATCGAAAGGACGGTAGTTCGGGGCCCCCTGACCGTTGCGGAAAGCCGAATCGATAAACGGAGGCCGCACGAAGTTCTGTGGGAATGGGAATCCGTTCTGGAGTAGAAACGCAGGTTCCAGACCACCCAGGGAGCTGCTGACTGCCGCTGTCGTATTGAAGCCGTCCGTCGCGATACCTGCGTTCCACGAGGGATAAAAATTCTGCATGAAGAACACGCCGTAGCCAGCTCGGACCACAGTCTTCGGGGTCAGGGCATACGCAAAGCCGACGCGTGGAGCAAAGGCCTTGTGGAAGGTCTTCTCGGGATGCCGTTCGCCAAAGCTGGCAGCTCCCCACTTGGTTCCGGCAAATGCCAACCGCCCCGGTCTATTGCCAGCTCCCGGATTGGGTCCGATCGGGTCAAAGAAAGAGGTCCGGTCCTCGGCTTCCACGGAAGGACGAAACATATCCCAGCGAAGCCCCAACGTGACGTTCAGCTTAGAAGTTAGCTTCCAGGTATCACCGACGAACAAGCCTAAGGAATTTGCTTTGGGCCTAAAGTCGGGAAGCGAGTACACACTCACGTTGGCAGAACTCACAGCCCCCAATAAGAAGCTGGCCATCGCATTCCCGCTGGGGATTCCCAGCAGGCCGGTGTTTAAGTTGGAGAAAAAAAAGGTTCCGGAGCTGTTTGCCTCTGAGTGGGTGGGATAGGCGGTGTTCCGATATTCGCCGCCGAAATGGAGGGTGTGTTTCCCTCGGATCCACGTCAGCGTGTCGTTGGCCACGTAGGTCGGACGTGTCGTAAAGAAGTCAGCGTTGCCACCATAGCCATTGTACTCTTGAAAGCTGATGACCGGGGTATGCGCACTGCTAGACGCTCCCGGAATTTTAGGGATTTCATCAACGCAACAGTCGCTGGCATTGTAAACTTTGGTGGGTAAATCTAAATATCCAAAGGCGAAGTGGTTCACCAAGGTAGGACTGAAGGTGTGATACCAGTTGGCCCGGGCTATATGGCTGTAATTGGGAAAGCGTGTTTGCTCGCCGTCAATCACGGCTGGGAAGGCGCTTTGTGTGAAGAAGAGTGATCTCCGATGGTGGTAGGTAATGGAAATGTGATCGTTATCACCGATATAATGATCGCCCCGAACATCGAATTGATGGGTGTTGGCAGTCAAGCCACTGGCCAATCCAACCGGTGACTCGTAATTCGCGGTTATCCCGGGACGGTTCGGCAGCGGGACATGTTTCAGCCACTGCGGCGCCAAGGAACGTGCCAGCCGGGGATCCGTCGGGCAGAAGACGTTGGGCGTCCTCCCGTCACAACCCATCAATTGGTCCCGAAGGAAAGGAAGGTTGTTGGCCCCAGTCGGCTGGTTGGGATTGAAAGCCGGATTAGACCGTGTCGTGTTCGGATCAAAGATCGGGTTGGGCCACTCGCTGAAGTCCCCTCTCCGCATCTTTTCCGTCGGCACGGTGCGAATGGGCTTGGTTGCCGAGCCTTTAGAACGATACCCCTCAAAGTGGAAAAAGAAGTAGGTCTTCCTCCGGCTCGACCATAGCAAAGGCGCTTTGACTGGGCCGCCTAAGAAAGCTCCAAAGTCGTGTTCAAGGTTCTTCGGTCGCTTGGCAACCCCGAATTGGCGGGCGTTGAAGATGGTGTTCCGGTGAAACTCGTAAGCACCCCCGTGGAACTCATTGGTCCCTGCTTTGGTGGTGGCCGTAATAACCGCCGCGCTCGAGGAGCCATACCGCACATCGTAATTCGAGGTCAGCACGCTAATCTCGCCTACCGCTTCAGGGGCTATCGGAAAGTCACCGTGAATTGCTATCAGGCCGCTCTGATTGAGGAGACCTTCCTGCAGGCTTACACCGTCGAGGGTGGCTTCATCAGACATCATTTGGCCGCCGTTAAAGCTCGCCAACCCGACGTCGCCTGCGCCCCCCCCCGGATTCACACCGGGCAAGACCGTCACGAAAGAAGCCGCCGAACGTTGGCTACCCGAAACCTGCAGTGGAAGGGCCTCGATGGATGTCCGGGTGATGGTCCCCTTAACCTCCGGGGTTTCAAAGTTTAAAGGTGAGGCATCCTCAGTCACCTCCACCGTTTGGGTCATTTCTCCCAGTTCCATTACAAAATCCATGCGAGCCAATTGATGAACGTCCAGCTCGATGCCGGAACGGACGATCGGCTTAAAACCCTGCATCTCAACCATGATTTGATACTTCCCCTGCTGCAGGAGCTCAAATGTGTAATAGCCTTCTTCATTGGAAGCGGCTCTTCTTTTGACGCCGGTGTCCACGCTGGTTACTAGGAGGTTTGCGCCAACCAACACAGCCCCTGTGGAGTCAGTTATTCTTCCGGTGATTCCCGCCTTTTGGGCAAGTGTTATCTGGCTGACGCCAACCAGAAATGTGACTAGTACTGCGGTGCGAAGAAAAACTTGCCTTTTCATTGATCCCTCCTTGCATTCATTCCCGCTTATTTCGATAAGTTCAAAACGCTTCTGGCTCGTTAGCCTTGCCTTTTTCAGGAGTGCTACTTGGATTTGCGCAGGTCCTTCATTGTCAGTTGTTCCTTGTTATCAGAAAACTCTCTGGCAACTACAGCTTCGACTTCCTGCAATTCGCTGCTGACTCTATCTAGAGCTGGAAGGAGTTCATCTGAAGAATATTCCCCTTGTTGTCCCGGTGCTTCTGAGGCCCCAAATAAGGAGGAAGTGATTTGGTGAATCTGTTGGACGTTGGCGAAAAGGCGCAGAGCTTTTGCAGCCCAGGCTGACTCTGCTGAGTCGGGTGAAGCCGGCATTCCCGAAGCGTTTGAATCCACTCCAACTCTCTCGTCCCCGAATGAGGTCAACACGGGCTCGAGCAGCATACGCAACTGATCTGTCTGTAACCTTAGCCCAGTCGTATGATCTCGTATCATCGCCCCCAGTAGCCATCTTGTCGCGGGTCGCAGGCCCTCCTTCTGGCGGGCAGGATAATCCTCAGCTAATTGACGCAACGCCCAAGCTTCGGTCAAAACATCGTTGGAAAGAGAGACAGCCTTTGTCGAGAAATCTGCAATCTTTTGCGCTATCCCAACCGATTCTGTATTACTCTCTCCTTCTCGCGAGTCTGCAGCCCGGGCCTGAAGAAAGTATCGCTCCAGTTGATTTTGAATTGGGAGCTTGCCGCTATGAACCTTGACAACTTCGCTTTCTTGGAATTCTGGAGCCTCTTCCTGGTCTTGTGTGCCATCCTGGGCATGCGACGAGGAAGAAATGGCAGCTTTGGCCTCCGCGACCGTTTGAATGCTGACCGTGACGTGAGGTATACGTTCTAGTGCTGCGACTAGCTCTTTCTTCCGTTCTTCAGCGTCTGCCAGCCCTCGGACGAGTATCTCATCTGAGGAGTCTCTAAGAACTTCGATGGGTTCACCGAGACAGGCGTTAAGACGGTGAAGTGCATAATGGGCTTCAACTTCCGCTGCCGTCAATTCGGTGGCGCTGGGAGGTGGTTTCCGAGAGGCAATCGGGACGGGTGGGATCGCCATGGGAGAAGGGGGTGGAGCTACATCAGCAAAAATAGAAGGAGAAAGAGCATTCAAGCTCACCAATTGAAAAGTGGTTTCTGTCAACTCATACTCTTTGGTTTCATTCTCGCCCTGAACCCTCAAGCGTTGCTCGACCGGATGCCAGTCCTTGGCACGCACGACCAGCTCTGCTTTGATGATCTGATTCGTTGCAAACGGTCCCGTGGCTGTGGTTTCCAAAGCCAGCGCTCTGCCACCATCCGTTAGCCTTACCTCGACAACCTTATCCGATTGTGGCTGGATCGATCTCCTCCAGAAATCATAAGTTGCGGGCGACAGTGGCTGTCGCCGGTCGATGTGATTGGACCGATAGATCAGATCCAGTTCCGCTAGAATCGGTGGAGACGACAATGAAGCCGACCGCAAACTCTGCGCAGGTCGGGCATCTTCTTTCAGAGGCAGCACAAAACGCACTCCACTCGCATCTTCGATACGTGCCTTGAAACGATTGTTACTGGCGTCATTCCACAGTTCCCAGGTAACGACGTCATCCAGTCTAGGTGAGGCAGATTTTCGACGAACGCGAAGCTTTTGATAGATGACCGGCTCACTGACCTGCCGAATCCTTTGAGCCTCGGCCTGTTGGGATCGTTGCAGCACCTCCTGAGCCGAGACAGGAGGAACCGAACTCAACCGGATAATGAAGACCGTGGCGACGATCAAAACGAACACACAACAAGCGAGGCTCCGCAGAAGACCGGCATGGGCAGCCGTTTCGAGAAAGGTCGTAAAGAGGCAGGAAAACAATGGAGGCTTCCTGCTATCTGTGGCTAAGTGTCTTAGCCTGGTTTCAAACTTCGGGATCGCCCTTTCTGGGAAACTGGGTGATTCCGAAAGGAACGTCTTTTGATCCCCTATGAAAGCGGAAATCAAGCCTTCGATCCGCTCTCGTTGAACCCGGCAAGGCCAGCAGATTCTCAGATGAGCTTCAATGCGGCTATGCCCTTTGGGCTTGATTTCCCCGTCGAGGTAGAGGAGTAGCTCCTCCAAAGAGGGATGCCGCGACTGGCTAAACAATCGCTTGTACTGAAAATCAATCATACATTTCCCTTAGCAACTTTCTGATAACCCGTCCAAAGAAACTCACCAGAGTCGGTGTTCTCATTCCAAGAACTTCCGCAATCTCCCGGTAACCCAAGCCCACCGACCTGAGGTCCAAACATTCCTTCTCCTCTCTGGTTAAGCGTCTTAAGGCCATTCGAAATCTCTTTTGCTTCTCTTTCTCCAGCAATCGATGTTCGGCGCTGGGAGTTGGATCTTCGACCTTCTCATGGACCCATTCCCAATCCACAGAATCCAGCGACTCGACAGGCAGCTTGACCGTTTGTCGATCAAGCGCCAGATTACGAGCCACACGGAAAACCCAGGCTCGGGTGTTATCAATATGTTTGCCCTTTTTCAGCCACCCGTAGAGGCGCAGAAACACCTCTTGAGTTAGGTCTTCAGCTTCCGACGCATCCCCCAGGGTCCTGAAAAGATAATCGTAGACAGGATCGCGGAGAAGCTCGAACAGGGCAGTGACTCTCACCTCCAAGCTCGAAGGAGCATTCATGGCCTGTAGCAACTCTCCGTCTAAATGGAGAGTTTCTGCCACACTGTACTTTTCACTCACCTGGAACTCCTGCGCCCTGACGAGACGAAAAGGCATCAGTTTGGTTCACGAGTTCGACAATTAAGAAGGTCAGCAACAGACTTTCGACCATCTTTTGCCCCGAGGCAAACTCTCTTTTGGCTTATATTAGTAAAGACCGGAAAAAAGTCGATTTTATGAAGGCCAAGAAAAAAATAGCTATTCCAAATGGACTTTGGCACACCACCAACCAAAACGGTCGACATATAGATAGTTTAAGGGGAGAGCATAATAGAGGGGACTGAAAGCAGGCGTAACGGCGTGTCGGCGGCTGAAGTAACTTTCCCGATGAAGATGATGAAGAGCGGACTGAGAGGGAATTTGCAAATGGTTGGTATTATGTTGTATTGGTGGCTGAAGTAACTTCCCCGATGACGCGAGGACTGAAAGAGCGATGCTGCCGCTCTGCCAGCGCTTGTTCGGCCGGTTGGTCCACGTTTCGGAGAAAACCCTGCCGGAAGTCGAAGTCGCGCGGCGGAAGGTCGGCGGAACTCAGGCTCCTTTTGTGACCGCCCATGGTCGGTGTTTGGAGAGGCAGTTGCGGATTGACACGACCTCTTGGCGCGCATAATATCGATTTCCGCAGACGGTGGTCGATACTTCTCTTTGTCTCTTGAATTCTGGCGTTCGTGGATGATGCATCTTGATGTCGGCGTGTAAACTCTCGACTCCACTGGCCCTCATGGGTAGATCGTGGTTTTTCTCAGATTCTCTCCTGACATTCATTCCTTAGCTGGTTTAATCTTATTATCGATGGCGCTCCGTGGGCGGTGAAAACGCCTGTTAGCCCGCTGGGAAGGTAGCAGAAGCCGGCAAAGAACAAGTAGACGACTCGTTCGGTGAACTCTCTGAGGACACATGAAGAATCCAATGTGCGTATTGTTGCTCGCATTTCTACTCTGGAACGCCCTGGGGCACGCACAGAGTGCGGTTAGCCTGAGTGATGCTGTGGAAAGGGCACAGAAGAACTATCCGGCGGTGCAAGTGTCTCAGGCGCAGGTAGACGCGGCGGTGGCCGGCATCCGTTTTGCCCGAACCAGTTATCTGCCACGCTTCGATTCTCTGGCGCAGGTGAATCGCGCAACTCGGAATAACATCTATGGCATGTTGCTGCAGCAGTCTGTGATTTCTCCGATCAGCGGCCCGCCGGTAATCGAAAACACTTCGGCCAGCGTATTTGGCAGTGCCGTGGGTCTTCTAGTCGACTGGGAGCCGTTTGATTTCGGACTCCGGCACTCACGGGTCGAATTTGCAGAAAGCACCCAAAGGCGGGCTGAGGTGTCGGTCGCCCGAACGCAGTTTGAGGCGGGCACGGCGGCCGCAGACTCCTACTTGACAGTGCTGGCGGCTCAGGAAACCGTGAAGGCGGCCAGAGCGAGTGTGGAGCGAGGCGATGTGCTGCTGAAAGCAGTCGAAGCGCTTGTGCAAGCGCAACTGCGGCCAGGGGCCGACGCCACCGTGGCACGAGCTGAGCTCGCCGGAGCCCAAGCCCAAGTTGTTCGGAGCGAGCAGGCAGTAGCGGAGGCAAAAGCGTTGCTCGCGGGACTCATGGGAGAGCAAGGCGGCAGAGTCTCGATAGCTGAAGGAAGGCTCTTGGATCTGCCTGGTGACGTTCCGCTCCCAGAAACCTCAATGGCCCAGAACCCGCTGGCGCGCGAGCAGAATGCTGCAGTCGAAGAAGCCAGGGCTCGCGCCAGGACGCTCGACAATTTCTGGGCGCCGCGGTTTTCGCTTCAAGCGACTAGTTACGCGCGCGGCACTGGCGTGCGCCCCGACTCGACAGGCCTCGGAGGAGCCAACGGCTTGGCGCCAACGTTCTATAACTGGGGTCTGGGCTTTACCGTGAGGTTCCCGATTCTCGACTTCGCCCCAGCGCGGGCGCAGCAGGCGGAAGAATCGGCTCGAATTCGCGCCGAAGAAGGCCGGTATCGGCTGGTCCTGACGGAGCTCGACATAAGGCGCAACAGGGCTCTGGCCGCGGTCGACGCAGCGCGGAAGCTGGCCGCACTGGCGCCCATGCAATTGGATGCGGCTCGGGCCGCCGAGACACAGGCTCAAGCGCGATACAGGGCTGGGCTCGCCACGCTCGTTGAGGTAGCCGACGCACAGCGAGTGCTTGCGCAGGCAGAGATCGACAACGGTCTCGCACGCCTTAACGTATGGCGAGGGCTTCTGGCATTGCGGGTGGCCGAGGGCGACCTGGCTCCATTGCTCCAAATGGCGGGCCCGTAAAGGGAAGGAAAAGTCTATGTGGCTCATACACGCAGCAATGCGGCGTCCGATCACCATCCTGATGGTCATCGCCGGGGTAGCGCTCTGTTCCATTCTGGCGATCAGGCGCATGAAAACAGACATCTTCCCAGAGCTCGGAACGCCGGTGATTTACGTGGCTCAGCCTTACGGGGGCATGGATGCGGCGCAGATGGAAGGCTACTTGGTGAACTACTACGAGTACCATTTCCTTTACATCAGCGGCATTGACTACGTGGAATCGCGTTCCATCCAGGGCGCCTCAATCATGAAGCTGCACTTCCACGAAGGCACAGACATGGCTCAAGCCATGGCCGAGACAGTTGCGCAGGTGAACCGGTCGCGCGCCTTCATGCCGCCGGGCACGGTGCCACCATTCGTGACGCGCTTCGACACGGGCAGCGTGCCGGTGGGCTATCTGGTGTTTTCCAGTGAGACGCGAGGTGTGGATGAGATCTCTGACCTGGCTCTTTTTCGCGTGCGCCCAATGTTCACGCGGCTTCCAGGCGTGTCGGCGCCGCCTCCTTTCGGGGGTACCGCACGCACTCTGGTTGTGCGCGCAGACCCGGACAGGCTAAGAGCGTACCAGATGTCGCCGGACGAAGTCGTTCAGGCAATCGCCAAGACCAACACCCTGTCACCATCCGGTAATGTGCGCATCGGAGATTTGAATCGCATCGCACCGCTCAATG
>JAKEER010000181.1 GCA_022616615.1 Acidobacteriota bacterium | reverse complement strand
CGCCTACTGACTGGTGCACAGTACCGATCTGCCAGAGCCTAATGGCCTCTAAATCGCGGAATCCGTGTGCTCGATGGATCGGAAGCGCCTGCTCGAAGTACTCGAGTGCTCGTCGATGTTCTCCTAATCTGAAGTAAATCGAGCCCATGTGGTCCAAGAAGCTCCCCAGCTCTTCATAGTTCTCGATGGTACGAGCGAGGTGTAACGCCCGCGTTTGGTACTCCAGCGCCTTTTGATACTCGCTCAAGACCCGGTAATTCGAGGCGATGTGTTGGAGAGCGATTGCTTCCCCTCGAACGTCGGCCAGGGCACGTCTCAGGGCAAGCAGCTTATCCAGGACGTCGAGCGCCTTGCGGGGCTCCTGGATTGCGATGTAGGTGTCGGCAAGGTACCAGAACGCATCAGCCTTTCCTTGACGATCTTCCAGCGTCGTCCACAACGAGAGCGATTCTTCGAATCTTGGAAGTGCCGCTCGCAACGAGTCTGCAGTCCTGTTTCGCCAGAGCTGCTGCCCTTCGATCAGGCGTTTCTGAGCATCGAGGCGGATTCGATCGGTCGCGGCAGCCTCGCGCAGCTCCTCGATCCTCAATTGGTAGCGGCCGAGAGGAGCCGTGTCTCTGTACGGACGTACCACCAGTTTGTAGATCCCTGTAACTTCCGCAATATGCGCGAGGCGCTCCGGTCCATGCATGGCATTGGGACCGTCCACCTCGGCGAGCTGCTCGCCGTCTGCCCCGTTCATCGTCACGACAACGTCGAGCCCCTGCTGGTTGACCACGATCTCGATGAACTGACCCGCATTCAACGCGACTTCGTAGGTGTGCGATCTGCCTCCTTCAAGCTGGCGTTCGACCGCAGCGCCGGGTATCAGTGCACGCACATCGGCGGCGGCCACCTGCCCAGGGAGCGGTTGCGCCGATGGCATCGCCAGAAGAACATTCCGAGGCTGATGACTTGTCGTGGTTAGCGGTGAGAATAAGAAGTGGTGAAGGATCAGGACGACGCTGAAACAGATGACGATCGAGCCGAGTCGCCATCGATTCGGGCGAGGTACAGGACGGCAATTCATGGCAGGCATAGAATCATAACTCCTGAGTGCGTGCTGTTAGAGGAAGCAAGAGACAGTTTCGGGCCTCCTCTGCGATCTTAGGCGATCCGAGGTTCTGATAGGGACTCGTATGCCCACGCGCTGTTCCAGAAGCGTCTTGCGCGCATTCTACACCGAAACCGGTCGGCCGGGATCAGGGTATAAGCGTTCTATCGAGGTATTAGAGTTTCTATCGCGAGAGCGCCCGAGAGCAAGCGAATTTCGGGCTGGCGCCGGGTGCGGCATCGCAGCTCGGGCTACCTTGCTGCGAAGCTGGGAGCCGGCTGCTCGCCGCTCCCATGTAGACCAAACGCCCGATCAAGTGGGGAGCTATTGACATCTGTCGCTGAGCGCGCCCGTGGGGATTGCACACTTTGTAAATGACCACCGACAGGAGGCCGCTGTTCCCGGCTCACTTTTGAAGGAATGTCCAGCCTATAACACCGACCTGTTGATGGATGGGCCGAAGGAATCCAATATCTTTCCCGCGACCGTAACTTTCCCAAACACGAGTTGCCCACTAAGCAATTCAGAAATGTTTCGCGAGAGTTTGCCAGTAACAGGTGAGCGAGACAGATTCGCTTCAAAAGTCTCTTCACTTGGCCCCGAAGGGATCTGACGCTCAGCGTTCCCAGGAAACTTGAGACCTTCAGAAAGGAGGGTAATAGAATGCCGGGATCCTGCCAGTTCGGAGTAGGGAACCAAGTCCATGCAAGTCTGGAAAGCTTCAGCCGGGCAGTCATTGCAGCACTTGGTTCATGTTAACAGCATGTCAACGTCCAAATGGGGATCAACTGGATCGAAGCTCCCGAGGCTCTGCTAGCTTAGCTATGAAGGGCGTCGAAGGTGGGCCGGCGTCACTAAAGCCGATTCTGCAGAGTGGGCGTATCAATCTTGCGGTCCCTGAATAAAAAGGAGAATACACCCATGAGGAAGCAATCTAAACGAACTCTCAGACTCTGGGCTGCGCTTGGCAGCCTCTTGGTCACCATCACTGCCTTTTCGGCAGCTGACTACTTAGCTGGCTGCCTGAATGACAGCTACAGCTTAACGCTTCCCGACTATCTGCAGCTGAAACTCACGGACGGCCAACACGTGGTTGCGTCGGTAAGCACAAAGCTGGGTCTTCTGGAGGCCCGCGTCATCGTGAAGAGCGGACGAGCGTCGGAACCAGTCTTTTTCGTTGGCGGAAAACAGCTCCAGGAAGTTCCCGAGACCAAGATCCCGAAGGAGGCGCAAGAGTGCCTGAACGCAGCCTTTCTGTCACCCTCTCATTGGCTTGCCGATCTGGCATCCTCGATCAAGGAATCCATTGTCTTGACAGCTTATGCCGCCGGATGCGTATCGGCGGCTGGAAGTCACGTGTTCAAGGCAGTCGACAAACTCAGTGATGGAAGAACAGTCCTGAGACACACCGTCAACGGCAGGTTCTGCCGCTGGGTAATTGTCTAACTTCGTTTGACTCGCTGGACCTAGCGAGTGGGTTGGGGCTTTGACGCCACGACCCGCTCGCACCACCATGGTCGCGCCCTCAGCCACACCCTGTCCAGGAGGGATTCGCCTGCCAACCGCATACCGAGTCCCTTGCGATGTCGGCGCTCCGTTGAAAACTTGCTCGAAGGATTGCGACCAGCGATGGTTGAAACCCAGGGACTCCAGATTTCCGCAACCGAGGAGTTTTTTCAGCCATGAATAGCCCCCCTTACTGAATCCAGCGTTGTCACGGCTTGTCTTGTCGTCACCCGGTGGCTGTACCCCTTAGCCCAGGCCCTGGGATGCCGTCTCTGGTGAAGGAGCCTATGGTGCAAACGCGACGAGCGTCACTGGTACTGGAAAACGTTCAAACTCCAAGGGCAAACAAGATTGCTGACCGACCGACTTCCACGCCTCACCGGTCCTAGCGCCACTCTCCCTGCATGACGAAGCCAGCCCAAAAGTAAGGCGACTGCCACCGTCTGTCTTTCCACATCGACACTTGCGCCGCCCGCAGAGCCGCGGCCGGCCGCTCGCCTCCTCGCAGCAGGCCCGTATAGAACCGCTTCATCAGCTCGGCCGTCGCCCGGTCGTCCACGCTCCAGAGACTCGCCACCACGCGCGGTGAGCCCGCATACATGAAGCCGCGCGTCAGCCCTACCAGTCCCTCGCCTTTGATCTCGCGACCCAGCGCCGTTCGGCACGCCGACAGGACAACGAGGTCCGCCCCCAGCTTTAGGTTATAAATCTCATGCAGACGGAGGAAACCGTCCTGCGGGAGGCCAGCCTCGTCCACCAGGGAGAGGACAACACCCGAGAGTTCGGGGTGTTGATTATTCAGCAAGCCGTGCGTCGCAATGTGCACGATGCTATAGTGACCCATCTCCGGGCTGGTCGCAGTCGCACGGTTGGCTGTGAAGTCAACCGCCTGCAGACTCTTCTCCGCTGGGACGAGAGCTGCAATCGCCTGGGCCTCCTGACGGCTGAAGCGCAGCCGTCTGAAGTCAGCCAGGCCCGATTCTCCTGCAGATCGCGTGACGTCAGACGCGACGTCACCGTCTCCTTTGGCTGAGGCCGTCCCGTGCTGTACGCGGTCTCTGTCCGGTATGACTCTGGCCCGATCCGGCCTGATGCGTGGGTCATCGCCACGAAAGACCGGGTCGGCCAGTACGGCCACTGCCTTGGGTGCGGGGGGTCGTCCCTTTAGTTCGCGACGCAGCACAGCCAGCACGGAGGCCGACGGGAGGGTCACGATTTCATGCTTGGCGATCAGCGGGAGTCCAGCTTCTTTGCCTTTCTGCGACGCGCTTCCGGACTCCAGACTCGCAGGCACTGGCAGGGCGCCGAACGGCACGTATTGTAAAGCACCTTCGCTGACTATGATAAGCCGCTTCGCCGCCAATCGGATGGCTACAGGGCCGAGCAGCACCTGACTCAGATCGGCCGCGATCTTTCTGAACTCAGCCTCAGCTTGATGAACACGCGTCGCCCTCCGCTCGGGCGTTTCGTCCGCCAGGTGCTGATTCCGGGCGATCAAGAGACCATAAACTCCCCGTGCCGCCTGCTCGACTTCAGCACGCTTGGGGAGCACGTAGCTCGAGATCGAGTTTGGGGTCACCGCCCAAAGGAAGCTGCGTTCGTCGCCCAGTGAATATTCCAAGAGCAACGAGTCTTGATCGAGCACCTCGGTTTGAATCTCCTCGACAGTCAGCGGCTGCGGTTGTGTGAGGGCGGCGTAACGCGGACTATTCACTCGTATCTGCGCCTGCACCTGCTGGTACTCCGCCAGCAGGGACTCCATCTCTTTTTTCGCTGCCGAGGCCTGCTCTTCGGTGTGCTTGCCTCCGAGCAGGCCGGTCAGGCGTTCGGCCTTGGCGTTGACCTGCTGCTGCGAGTCGCGCTCGCGCTGCAACAGCAGAGGATCAACGCCTTGGCGAACGTCGGCGTGCGCTTCGGTCAGGGTCTCCAGCAAGCTGCGCGCGCGGGCGCGCTCGCTTGCCAGCAGCGCTTGAGCAACATAGGCATCTGTGGGCTGAGCCTGATGCAGCCGCATGAGAAGATCGATATAGAGCTCGTAGGCGTTTCGATACGAGGCGAGGAAAGAAGCACGCAGGTCCTGGCTGGCGACTGTCGTGCGAAGCGTTTCAATAATGTCGAGCGCAGCCTCAGCGTGAGCGCGGGCTTCAATGAGGTTACCGAGGTCGCGGTGGGCCCGGGCGATGCCCAACTGCGTCGTTGCCTCGTTCTTCCGATCTCCAATCGCGCGCTGGAGCCGCAGCGCCTGGTCGTAATGCTCCAGCGCCTTCCCGGGCTCGCCCAACGAGCTGTATGCCAGGCCGATATTGGAGAGCGTTTCGCCTTCTCCCTGGCGGTCATGGACGGCCCGCTTGAGGAGGAGCGCCTGGTCGTAATACTCCAGCGCCTTCCGGTGCTCTCCCAAAGACCAGTGGGCGACGCCGATGTCGAGGAGCGCATAAGCCTCCCCCCAGCGATCTTCAACGGCGCGCTTGAGCGCGAGCGCCTGAGTGTAATAGTCCAACGCTTCTTGTTTGCGGCCTAATGCCGCATGGGCCAGGCCGATGTTGTTGAGCACGACGCCCTCCAAACCCCGGTCGGCGATGCTGCGCGCTATCGGCAGAGCCTGGTTGTAGTAGTCGAGCGCCTTTTGATTTTCGCCCAATAGCCAGTGTGTCCAGCCGATGCTGTTCAGGACAGAACTTTCGGCCTGGCGGTTATTCGAGGCGCGATGCAGCGGGAGCGCCTGGTGGTGGTAGTTCTGCGCCTTTTGATATTCGCCCATTTCATGGTGGATGTTGCCGATGTTGCCGAGGGTGATAGCCTCCCCCCGGCGATCGTTTGCGGCACGCCAGAGTTGAAGGGCTTGGCTGTATTGGTCTAACGCTTTCGGCCACTCCGCGAGTAACCTGTAGGCAATGCCTGTGCTGTTGAGCGTGGTGGCCCCTCCTTGGCGGTCTCCGAGTGCGTGTTGGAGCGGGAGCGCTTGGCCGTAATAACTCAAAGCCTCCTCATTCTGGCCCAACAAACTGTGGGCCTTGCCGATGTTGTAGAGCGCGAGGGCTTCCAATGCGCGGTCGCCCACATCACGACTCAATGAAACTGCCTGGTTGAGGAATTGCAGTGCCTTTTGATTCTCGTCCCGAGCTATGCAGACCGCTCCGATCCTATTGAGTGTGCTAGCCTCCCACCGGCGTTCGCCCACGGCGCGCAGTAGCGGGAGCGCCTGGTTGTAGTAGTCCAGCGCCTTCTGGCTTTCGCCCAACAAACTGTGTGTCAAGCCGAGGTTGTGAAGCGTGTGTGCTTCCTTTTGGCGGTCGCCGAGCGCCCTCCACACAGTGAGGGCTTCTGAATACTTCTCCACTGCTTCGCGCCGCGACTCCGCTGCTCCCTGCCGTAATGTTTGTGCTTCCCAGTAGACGTTCTGGGCGGCAGCGCGCCGCCTGTCCTGCGGCGTGGCCAGGCGCTGCTCTTCAATCCTGATCTCATAGTGTCCGCCGGCTGCATCCTTCATCCGCGGGCGCATCTCCAATCGGTAGTCCCCCGACGCCTCCGCTATCAAATAAATCCGCTCCGTCCCCTGTACGAAACCTTCGTCGTCTACTTCCGCGAGTCGTCGGCCGTCCGGCCCGAGCAGCGTCACAACCAAGTCAACGCCACGTTGATCGACGACTACGTGCACGTACTCACCCGAGTTCACATTGAACTCATAGGTGTGGGATTTACCCCCAGCAATCTCTCGTTCGACTTGGACGCCAAGCGCAAGGGCGCGGACATCCCCTTTGTCTTGTAGCGGGGCGCCCGATCCCGCAAGTGGTCGTGCCGCTGACACGAGCATGGACTGAAGCAGGAGATTCACGACAAGAGTGGTGCTAAGACCGCAGGCCGTTGAGAGTCGTTCCGGCCGAATCAAGCGAGAGTCAGTGCGGCGAATCATTGTGGACACCTCCCGAGGACCTTGAGGTTTGCAGAGAGCAGAGATGACCCAATATTCCGGCAGGGAGGCTCGACTCCGTTGACTCATGGCCGCCCTCCCCTCTCCCCAACGCGGGAGAGAGGCCGGGGGTGAGGGGAATCCCTGCCGGCTGAGTCAGTTCCCGAAACCCAATGCTGGATGAGGCTCTTGGAACACTGGCCAGAACGTTCCGTGCTCACCCCTAGCCCCTGAAGCTGTGAAAGAATTCCAGGCACCGAGCGGCTTTGCCGCCAGATGTGCGGAAAGGCTCTGCCTTTCCGGGCCGTAGTTACCTTTCTCCGCTGCCCGTCAAAAGCCGCGCGTGGCGCGGCTTTTGACGGGCAGTGGAGACAACGGAGGGGTGGCCCTTTGACGGAAGGGCCAAGCCCTTCCGCACATCAGGCGGCAGAGCCGCGCCCAAACCGCCATTTTTTCACAGCTCCCTTCTCCCGCGTTGGCGATAGGGGAACCAAAGGGCGTTTGGTTCGTGGGGGACGAAGAGTCTCGCCACTATGTTCTGCAATCCTCAATAGAACGCCGACCTTATTCCGCGCCTCAAGCCCTACCGCCACTCTCCTTGCAGCGTGAAGGCTGCCCAGTAGTACGGCGCCCGCCACCGTTTGTCGCGAGCCAGGCCAGTCTGGGCAGCTCTCAAGGCGGCGGCGGGTCGCAGGCCTTGGAGGAGTGCTCCCTGGTAGAAGCGCTTCATCAATTCAGCGCTGGCGCGATCTTCCACACTCCAAAGGCTGGCCATGACGCGGGGCGCGCCAGCGTACATGAATCCACGAGTCAAACCTATCAGTCCCTCGCCTTTGATTTCCTTACCCAGAGCAGTCTGACAGGCGCTGAGGACAACGAGGTCTGCTTGCAGCCGGAGATTATAGACGTCATGCAGCCGCAGAAAGCCTTCCTGTAGCTGGCCGCTTTCGTTGACCAACGAGAAAACTAGACCAGAAAGCTCTGGATGATGGCTGTTGACGAGGCCATGCGTGGCAAAATGCACGATGCGATAGGCGCCCAGGTTGACGGCCGTTTCTCGGCTCGCCGCGAAGTCCACCGCTCTCAGCCTTGCAGTTCCAGGAACAATGGCTGCGATTTGATCAGCCTCCTGTCTCGTGAAGCGCAACCGGCGAAACTGCAGCAGACCCGCCTCTCGGGCCGAGCGGCTCAGGTCCCGTGTGGCTGGCTGATCTTTGTCAGAGGCCTCCGGCGAAGATGGGGCCTGGGAGCGGCCCCGAGCACTACCCAGGCGCTCGTCATCCACAGAAAAAACAGGGTCCGCCAGCACCGCGATCGTACGTTCCGGAGTGAACTCGTGACGCGGGCCGTTGCGCAGGGCGGCAAGCGTCGAAAGCGACGGTAGGTTGATGATTTCATGTGCGGCAACGAGTGGCGTGTGCTCCATGCCCGGCCCTGGGACAGGCAGCGCGCCAAAGGGCATGTAGTTCAAGGCGCCATCTGCCACAATCAGCAATCGCTTCCCCACCAGCTGCGTCATCGCCGGTCCGAGCAGCAGGCGGCTTAGTTCCAGAGCTGCGTCATGAGATTGCGCGTCCGCCTGTCGAAGGCGTTTGCGGCGCTGAGCGGGTGTTTCCCCAGGCTCGCTTTGGTTGCGCACCGTGAGAAGCTTGTAAACCCGGCTGGCCAGCGCCTCGACGGTGGAACTTCCTGGCAGCCCATGACTGGTCAGTGAAGAGGAAGTCAGCACCCAGAGATAGCTGCGCTCCGGAGCCAACAGGTATTCGAGGAGAACCGTGTCCTTGTCCAACAACGCCTGCAACTCAGGAAAGCTCAGGGCTTCCGGCTGGATCAGGCTGGCATATTGGGGACTCCGGGCGTGAATCTGTGACTCCAACTGGCGGTATTCCGCCAAAGAGTCGTCCAGCTGCTTCTGGATGGAGGCCAATTCCTGGGGATTTGCTTTGCTGCTCAGCAGTCGCATTCGTCCAGTCTCGAAGGAATTGATTTCCTGCTGCAGGCGGCGCTGTCTCTCGACAAAGGCCGCGTCAATGTGCTGCCGCACTTGCACGTGCGATTCACGCAGCAGATCAATCAAGCTCCGTGCCCGTGCCCGTTCGCTGGCCTCAAGAGCTTTGGCTTCGTTTCGCTGGGGCTGCTGGCCCGAGCTCATGAGCAGATCGACATACAGCTCATAGTAAGCGCGCCGGGAGGAGAAGTAAGAGGCTCGCAAGTCTGGATTGGCCACCTTGACACGCAGAGATTCCACAAGCTTGAGGGCAGACTCCGCCCGTTCCAGCGCGGCTGTAAATCGTCCCGAAGCGCGCTCGACGCGAGAAGCTTCCTTCAGAGTTGCGGCCTCTCCTTCCACATCTCCGATCTGGCGTTGAAGGATGAGGGCCTGATCAAAGAGACTTAACGCCTGCTTCACGTCTTGGCGGCTGAAACTCACCATGCCCAGAGTCCTTAGCACACTGCCTTCACGCTGGCGTTCGCCCAGACTACGCGTGAGCGTCAACGCCTGTTGGAGGATGTTGTCCGCGGAGTCCATGCGCCCCTGCCTTGCGTGAAGTTCCCCCAGATTGGCGAGCGTGGCCGATTCCAAACGGCGGTCTCCGAGCTGCCGCAGCACGGGCAGGGCCCTTTCGAAGTGGCTCAAAGCAGACGTCGAATCTCCCATCGACTGGTAGACAGATCCTAACGTGTTCAGAGTCGGGGCCTGGAGCTGGGGATCTTTCAATTCATCGGCCAAAGCCATGGCGCTTTGAGCTGTCTTCAAAGCGAGCTCGAAGTCTCCCAAAACACGGAACACCAAGGTCAGGTTATTCAAGCTTCGAACTTCGCCAGCCCTGTCTTTCAAACTACGCCGCAGTTCTAACGATCGGCCCAGATAATCCAAAGCGGTCTGGGTTTCACCAAAAGACAAGTAGGTCACGGCGATGTTGTTCAGCAGGATCGACTCGGCTTGGCGATCTCCACTGGCTTGGGCCACGGAAAGAGATTGTCGAAAGTAATCCGTGGCTCTGAGAGCATCACCGCGGCTGTAAGAGACGGCCGCGATGTTGTTCAGCGTTCCTGCCTCCTGGCGCCGGTTTCCTGTCTGCCGATGTAACGGCACAGCCTGCAGGTAATACTGCAGCGCCGTTTCGTTCTCGCCCAACATGCGGTGCACCCCACCAAGGTTTGTAAGCAAAATGCCTTCCCAGCGGTGATCGTCCAATTTTTGCCAGAGTGGCCGTGACTCCCGATATTTCGAAGCGGCCAGACGGTAATTCTCTACCCCCTTCTTCAACTGCAACTGGTGGGCTTCAGCAAAGAGCTGCTCGGCCGCAAAGCGAGTCCGGTCCATATCGGTTGCCGCTCGCAACTCGTCGAGCACCAGGGTGTAACGCAGGGACGCGGACGTTTCGGAAGGAACCTTGAGTTCAGCGCGATAATCTCCAGGAGCGTCGGCGACAATCGAAACAATCTGACGCGTCTCGCCGCTCTCAGCCAGGCTAAGGCGACTTTGCCTAACCACCTTCCCGTCTGGCCCGGACAGCAACAAATCCAGCTCTGTGTTTCCCGAATCGATCAGCAGCCTCCCATGCTGGTTCTTCATGAGGGCCAGATGGTACATGTGCCGCTGACCTGCGCTCAGCTCGCGCTGGAACGGCGAGCCTTGTCGGATGACCCATCCTTCGGGGTCTTGGGGCCACGGAGCCATAGGACTGTTCCACAAAGTCCAGGTCAGGAACACGGGAAGGATGCGGGAAAGAGGCCTCGATACCCAAAAAGGCAGAGCGGGCACGCAGGGCTTCTGTACAGCGGTAGACACGGGAACGTGAGCAGAACGACACATTGGACTGGTCCTTTCTTTCAAAGCAGCAGCTGTGCCGCCGCCCGTGTTTTCGAAAACTACCCCGAAGCGGCACAAACGCCGGCGCCCGTGTCTGTTTCCTGAGAACGCCCATTATAGCTCACTGGGCGCGAAATACCTGTTCTGAACGTTGGCTGAAAAATCTATGCAGCGCTGCATTTATATCTGGAAGTTTCTCTAGAAATGTTTCAGTCGTGGCCAGCCTGGGCGTTTCGCTGGAGTGGCGCCACAGATGCCTCTGCGTCGAACATTGGGTGCGCAGCAGCACCCGACTCGCCCCAGCTTGTCTGGCTGCTGCCGGCAAAAGATATGAAATGTTCTGAAGAAATCTGCCAGTCAGGGATGTGTGAGAGCCACAGCGGAGAATCGGCGGCACCCAGGAGAGTTGAAAGGTGCACCCATCTGAAGTCAGCTTGCCGGAGCTCTGGACGGCTCACGAGTAAAGCATGACAAATCTAACCAAATCCGAGGAGGGAGCAGGTTATGTACAAGTCGATTTCTCAAGGTGTTTATTCCCTTAGATTCACTGCGGCACAGACAATCGCGGCTATCGCGTTGCTGGCAGGTCTGGCTCTGCCAGTCAGAGCTTCAGAACTGCAGAACAAGACCTTTGAGTTCGGACCAGGAACATCACAGCATCACAGTCACTACCGGACATTGCTTGTCCCTGCCAGAACGACAGTCAGTGTGGCTGTTCGATTACAGCGGGACTCAAGCGGCACAACCAATGTGCCAGTGGTTATCGAAGTCCGCCAGGCAAGTGCCGATAGCGTTGGCACGACAGGTCCCGATGGACCCCAGCTTGCTACCAGGAACGCTACCGCCACGCCAACCGAGACGCTTGTCGCATTTGAGAATCAGAGCTTCACGAGCCAATTTGGTTGCCCAAGCACCTGGAGAGTGCGCGTTCGCACTTCCAACTCTCAACAACCCCCGGTGCGCGTGTTCGGTACAATCGTCTATGCCTTCTCTGTTCCAGGCACTGTGAATCTGGACATGGAAGGAGGAACGCAGCATCTGGATCCCAACGCGACAGCGACGAGAATATTAGCTGGGGTCTCCGCTGGCGCCTCGTCCCGCTCTCTCATAGCTGGAACGGGAGCATTCAGAATCCGTGGCAAGTGGCATACCGATCCAGCAAACCTGTTGCAGCTCAATACCTATCACCGGCTTACGGTCGCCCTCGTGAGACCCAATGGAACCGTCGCTGCCAGCGAGAATGGATTCTCACAGCATGCCCCTTCAGACAAGACCCCGAAGGTGAATTTCACTTACACAGTCACACCGCAAGACGCCGTGATGACAGGCACTTGGGGCTTGCGAATTTCCAACAACTCGTCTGTCAGAATCGTGGATTTTGACATTGATAGAGGCATCGACCCTAATCCGCTGATGCCAAACTTCACGAGTACCTTCGCAGCGGGTTGCAATTAGAGTTCATGAACCCTAAGACCGAAGGATACCGATTCAGTGCTTGGTTGCTGCATCGAACTGCCTCGTGGGCGTTCGCGGCAGCCCATCTCTCACGAGCGGTAATGCCGGCATATTGTGGGTGCCGGCTCTGTTTCATGCCAGTCAAGCGACTCGCGAAACGCTCCCGGATGTTCAATTGCTATTTCGCTCTCGGAGGCGTCGCGGTCAAGAGAGCTGTGCTCGTCGACGTCTTTCCACAATGAGAGAGGCAGGCCCTGCCTGGGACGAAACCAAACGTGGGAGAAGCAGGCGTGGCGGCCGCTTTCCGGCGGCCGCTACGCCTTTCGTTGTTTGTGGCACCCCATCCGTTGAGCCGCGTCTGTCAGTGGTTCGGCTCGATGCCCTCAAAAATAAGCCGAAATGCTTCCAGCTTTTTGACCAGTGATGGTTGAAACCCAAGGATTGGGGATTCCGGGAGGCGACAAATGGCTCACCTGGACCCCTCGATAAATCCCCGGGTTATCTGAAACTCTTCAGCTAGTCCAACTAGGAGGACACGTATGAAAACTCAATGTAGGGCCAGAATCAATCTAACGGTGGTGCTCTTGTGGTGCCTGACGGCGTCTAGCGCATGGCCGCAGTCGAAAGTGCTGAAGGAGGAGGTCATCAGCATCGAGGCGCTCGCCGCTAAGGCGCTGCAACTGTTCCTCAATACTGGCTATAAGGGCAACGGCAAGTCCATTTCAGCCTCGGGCGTCAGTTCGTATCTCACCAAATACAAGATCAGTCCCTCAAAACTACCTGCCGACATCAGCGGGGACATCAGCAAGGGCAACGTCGAGGCATTTCTGATCCCCGATGTATCTAATCCAGTGGAACCAGGAACCACCGGGGAAGTCGTGATGCTACGTTCCAAATGTCTGCTGGGCACGGAGGGATGCAGCCACCGGGGGCTGCTGATACAGCCCCCCACATTTTTCGGGAAATCAGCCGAGGAGGAGTGGTGCGATAACTGCAGGGGCTGCAGCGGACCTCAACCACCGAACTGCGATATCCAACGTATCTGCACTTGCACGAGACGTCCGTGCCCAGGCAGCGAATGCCTGCCCTGTACGGGCTGTTAGGAAAGTACGCTCTGAGCGAGACCCGCCAACCATATCGGCTGCGGATCGCAGGAACGAAGCCTCCCCGCTAGCCGTTCTTCTCACTTCTTCCATCCAGGACGGGCGGCCACGCCCGTCCACATCATGCCATGTAGCTGACCGGTCCCTTTCAGCCCTCCGGCGTACCGAACATAAGTGGACCGGTATCACTCAAAATCACTCAGAAAATCCCGCTCTTGGATCTCACTCGGACGGGCCGCGCAGTCTCCCAGTCATCACCACTGCACGCCTTCAAGACCTCACGATTCCACTCGAAATCGTCTATCCGCTTCCCACGCCGCTGTTGTCCGCTTTTGAGTGAAACGTTTCTCCCGTTCCCGCCAGATGAAAGTGCAAGGCAGCAAAGCGACAACTGTGCAAGGGGAGATATGAGCAATCGGCTGTTCAGGCAACTCCACTGTGCGTTCCGCGTTATTGCACTCCTCCTATTGGGCCTTTGCGCGGGCTTACGAGCCAACACCCGGATCCTGGAGGTGCCTCTTGCCCTGTCTGGTGATGCACGAAGTGAATTCACCACCCAGGTTCGGCTGATGAGCCCGGGCCGGCTGGCGGTTCAGATCCTGCTGAGTCCTGATGTTCGAGGGCACGCGCCGCTGAGCGCTTCAATCGCCCGGCCTGACCGCAGCGAAGCTGTGAGGAAAGACGCGGTGGGTTCTTTTCGGTTGGAGTACCAGGCGACGGAACTGGAAATCGACCAGTTTGTATCTACGGGCAACCTTTCTTGGACACTGAGAGTGATGCAAGGCGCCAACCCGTCGGGAGAAGTTCATGGCCGCCTGCGGATCACTGTGCCGGCAGCTCCGCGCCAGTTGGTCGATACCCAGTTTACGTTGCTGGGATCAGGCAACGCTCAGGAGATTCCTTTCGTTGTTCCAGCGCCCGGCAAGATCCAGGTGACCACGAGCTGGGAGACCGACTCCAGTGCTACCGGGGTAACGCAGTCTGTTCCCCTAACACTGAGTTTGATTCATCCAGGGCTGGCCCAAACCTACGCACGAAGGCAAAGCCGGAGTCCGCAAAGGATTGAGCACCAGGTCAACGAACAGCAGCTGAATGTCGGGAGCCGCTGGTTCGGCAGAATTCAGAACGACAGCCAGTCAAAGGTGAAGGGAAGCATTCAAGTCATTTTTGTTCCAGCTCTCTAGGCGCACGCTCAGCAGGAGGAACGGGTGCAATTAAAAGTGGCGGGCAGCCCGCAGAGGGCCGGAGCCCTTGCTGACGCGCGGGCTACTGACTGGCACCGGCGCTGTCAGTAGCCCGACCGTGAGGGAGGGCTGCAGAGCTTGCCCGCCACTTTTAAT
>JAKEER010000017.1 GCA_022616615.1 Acidobacteriota bacterium | reverse complement strand
TACGGTCACGTATTCAGAGCCCGCGGCTTCGCCGCCTGATGTGCGGAAAGGCTGCGCCTTTCCGCCAGTAGCCCTTACCCGTGAGCTGCGGGCTGTGCCCGCCGCGGGGCATAGCCCCATCAAATGGAGTGTACAGTATGCGGAAAGTCAGAGACTTTCCGCACATCAGGCGGCATAGCCGCAGGAAATACGTTAGCGTATTTATGAAACTCGGTACTTAGGGCCGGTGACGCAACTGGCACAGGAGATCTGATTGTATTGTGCGGACGATGTTGCCTTGAGGCTTGCCTCACTGGTGGGTCGCTCCGACAGGCACCGCAGAGCCGCCGGCCAGATGTTTGCAGCGCTTAAGGTTTCCGGCGACATCATTTCTCATTCAGTCCGGAAATTCGTCCGAAAAGAATTGCATTCTTGTTAGACTGAGAGCGATCAGGTAGACATCGCTTATCGTCGAATCAGACAGCAGACGCTCAAAGACACATCCGACGCAGCAAATCTACCTCTCAAGGCGGAGAGTACGGGTTCGATTCCCGTTAGCGCTACCCAATCTTTGATGTGTGAGATGTCAACTAAGAATCTGGGTTCCCATTGAATGTAGGACTGGCCTTGATTTCAGGTTCTCTTCTCGTATTTTCTGGTGTCGTCTTCCCCTTTGCGAAACACAGGTCCCGCAGCTTGCCGGTGGAATTCCTCAGATGTTATGACATCGCAAGCTGGTGCCACTTTCCGCCATTAGAAACAAGCCTGAGTAGTCCAATCTGTTCACATTTGCCTTCCAGCAAAAAACGGCAATCACCCCCGGCCCCCTCTCCCCAAGCGGGAAAGCGGGGCGAGGGGAGCAGACACGCAAGAGTGGCGTCCTCTAACCAGCGCTCGGACTAATACGGGGGGAATCGCACGGCATGCGTAGCCACGATGAATGCGCTTTCTGTCATCGTGGGTTTTCCCGCACCGGTACAGCTGTCCACGACAAACGCAGACAGCGCGTTTGTCGTGGCTACCAAAGATTCCCCCCGTAACTAACGCATTACCTCGACTGGACCCTTCAAATCCCACCAGGCCAGTTTGTGTTGCTTCTTTGTTTTTCCAGCTTCGCCAGTTAGAATGAGCGCCGCAAAGCAGCTGTTGTTCTGACATTCTTCGACAGAAAATGACACTGCGATTTTCTGGGCATAAAGGTTGCCTCGCTGTCTTGTTCGTTGGACTTTTCATCACGTGGTTGCTGCCAGCCCAACAAAGAGCCAGCTCCAGGGGAGGGCCGCGAGGCTTCGCGGATCCTGCTTCGCCCCTCGTTCAAAAGCTCACTCCGATGGAACCGCCTGCGCCAAGGCCGCATCCAGACGTGAAAGTTTATACGAGGCCGAAGCCTCTGCCGCGTGGAGCGCTGACCCACGAGTGGAAGTCGTTTCTTGGCCCCACTCACAACGCTGTCTCCACTGAAACGAACCTGCTGAAAAGCTGGCCCAGCAGCGGCCCTACGCTCGTCTGGGAAATGCGCAAGGGAACCAGCTACAGTGCTCCGGCAGTGGCAGGCGAGCGGCTTGTGTACCTCCATCGGTTGGGCAGTGAAGAGGTCGTGGAGTGTCTTCACGCCGAGACCGGCGCCCGATATTGGAAGTTCAGCTACCCCACCCGGTTTGAAGATCGCTACGGATACAACAACGGTCCCCGCGCCAGCCCGGTGGTCGATGAAGATCGGCTCTACACGATGGGGGCTGAGGGAAAGCTGCATTGCCTGAAGCTTGAGACGGGGCAACTGCATTGGAAGCGCGACATTGCGGCCGAGTTCAAGGCGCCGCAGGACTTTTTTGGGACGGCGTCAACGCCGCTAATCGAAGGAGACTTACTCATCGTCAACGTGGGCGCGCCTGGCGGACCCTGCGTGGCGGCCTTTGACAAGCGAACGGGCAAGATGACCTGGGGCGCGGGCGATCTCTGGGGCGCCAGTTATGCTTCACCCGTGCCGGCGGTGGTGCATGGCAAGCGGCGCCTGCTTGTCTTTGCCGGTGGCGAAAGCGAGCCGCCCATCGGTGGGTTGCTCAGCGTCGATCCCCAGTCGGGCGCCATCGATTTTCAGTTTCCCTGGCGCAGCCGCAGTTATGAGTCGGTGAATGCTTCCTGCCCCGTTGTCATCGGGAGCCAGGTTTTTGTCTCGGCAAGCTACAAGGCCGGTGGAGCACTGCTGGACCTCTTGCCCGATGGGGGCCACAAGGTGGCCTGGACCACGCAGGAGTTCGGACTGCACTGGAACACTGCCATTCATCGGAGTGGTTACTTGTATGGCTTTGATGGCCGCAATGAGCCTGATGCAGCCTTGGTCTGCGTCGAGCTGAAGAGCGGCAAGACGATATGGCGTGTCTCTCCGGAATGGGAAGAAACGTTCCGGCGAAATGGGTCACTGCAGAAACAGGCCCTGGGACCTTTTCGGGGATCCTTGCTGTGGGCTGACGGCGGATTTCTTTGTCTCGGGGAATTGGGTCATTTGCTCCGGCTTGAGTTGACCCCGCAAGGATACCGGGAGATCTCGCGGGCCTGGCTCTTTGCGGCGCGCGAGAGCTGGACACTGCCAGTGCTGAGCCGCGGGCTGTTGTATGTTTGTCAAAACTCGCGCGGCCTCCTCAACGGCGAAACCCCGCGCCTGCTCTGCTACGATCTGCGCGCGAGCGAGTAACGAATCCCGACTTGTTGGCGAGGAGGTGGCATGGAGAAGCGCAGGCTTTCATCACTTCCGTTCTGGATGGCGGCACTCATGCTGGCGGTGGTTTCCATGGGTCTCGCTCGTTCAACTCGACGCGTTGTGTTTGTCACCGGCGACCATGAATACAGCGGAGAAGAGACGATGCCATTGCTGGCTCTCGAACTGGAAAAGAACTACAGAATGAAAGCCACGGTATTGAAGGCTTATCCTGATCAGAATTCTGAAACCAACATTCCCGGCCTTGAGGCGCTGGCTAAGGCGGATCTGGCCGTGTTCTTTCTTCGCTGGAGGCAACTGCCCGCATCTCAGGTGGCTCACATCAAGGCTTATCTGGAGTCTGGAAAGCCCGTCATGGGATTTCGCACCAGCTCGCATGCTTTTAACTATCCAAGCGGTCATGCCTTGGAACAGTGGAATGCTTTTGGCGCTGAGGCGTTTGGCTCGCCGCCTGGCTGGGGCAAGGACGGCCACACCCACTACGGCCATGAGTCCAGCACCGACGTGTCGGTGAATCCTGCGGCGGCCGGGCATCCCGCGCTGCTGGGCGTAACCGGCCCTTTTCACGTCCGCTCGTGGCTTTACCAAGTGCTCCCCAAATGGCCGCCACGAGACGCCGCGCTGCTGCTCATGGGCAAGGCGGTTGATCCCAACAAGCCGGCCCAGGAGAATCCGGTAGCCTGGACTTGGAAGAACAAGTTTGGAGGCCGGGTGTTCTTCACGACGCTCGGCCACCCGGAAGATTTCAAAGTGGAGGCTTTGCAGCGGTTGGTGATTAACGGCATCCATTGGAGTCTGGGGCTGCCCGTGCCCAGTCCATGGAAGGGACCTTTCAAGCTCGATGCGGCCTACCACGGCTTCAAGCCGGCGCCAGTTAAGCCCAATACTCGAAAGTAAGATGTTCCGAGTTTCGGCTTCTATTGAGATTACAAACTAGCCAAGAGCTTCGCCCTTGAAATCCCCATGGCAGTGACCTTGAAAGCCCGAAGCGCCAGCCGGGGTAATTGCGACTGGCCCTCGCTGGCGCTTCGGGCTTTCAGACCTCGCGGAAACGAGAACAAAATTCTCGTTGTAACGTACATAACCGGCTAGGCGTTTTCGGCGACGGAGCGCCGAAAACGTGGCCCTTCGGGCAGCGGGTGACAAACGGCTTTCGAGAAAACAGTGAGCGTGTCACTGAACACCCAGCGTTGGATTTGCCATTTGCCATTTTGCGGCACTCTAATTAATTGATTCTTCAGGCAGTTTCACAACTTGAAAAACTTTTTTTCAAGTTTGCGCCTAAGCGCCTAATCAGGATTGCGAATTGTGGTGACACGACTGCGCGCTTTGTATGATTGCGGGGCTCCCCTCTCCCGCGTTGGGGCGAGGGG
>JAKEER010000002.1 GCA_022616615.1 Acidobacteriota bacterium | reverse complement strand
GTCGTTCCTCTTCAGCAATACCGTTGAAAGCATTCGGGCGCCCGGCAAGGTATTTATCAATGTGCGTGTCCGCAAACTCAAAGTCCGGCTCGTTGGCGAAGAACTGCGCCACCCCTCTACGAATCGGGTTCTGGAGTCGGGTGGATGCCGTGCCTGTGCTGCCTGGCGCCTCCAACAAACGCTTGTGGTCAAGCTCCGGAAACATTTTGATTTCTCGGCGCAACGACTCGATTGCCCCTCTCGCCTTCGCCTGGTCAGCCGTGCTGATCCCTGTTAAAACGAGATCGGCGGGAAGCGGTTCGTTAAGATCGAGATTCGGATTCCGTTCAAGCGCCTGCCTTGCCAGGCGCAGATCAACCTCCGGTTCTTTGGCGATACCCTGGGCGATAAACGTCGTCGGGAAGACGTCCTTGAGGGTTTCGATGATCCCGTTGACGTAGTTCGCGACCCTCTCCTCCCTGGTCGCTCCCGGCACGTGCGGCGGAATACCTCCATCCTCGCCGCTGGCGGATTTATTAACCAACTCAGTCAGCGCGCGAGCATCGAGCTTCCTCGCCACATCACGCAGCGATTGCAGAGTCCCACCACGGCGCAAGTCATGCAGCGCCTTAACCAGCGGGAGGTTGTTACCGGTCAAGCGTCCCAGTTGCAGAGTGAACTGTAGCTCGTCCGCCATGCCTGCTCTCAGGTCTTGACGCAATGTTTTCCAAACATCCTCGACTGGC
This sequence comes from Acidobacteriota bacterium, assembly GCA_022616615.1. Taxonomy (GTDB): domain Bacteria; phylum Acidobacteriota; class Terriglobia; order Versatilivoradales; family Versatilivoraceae; genus VFZK01. The sequence goes on along the minus strand of JAKEER010000002.1, from coordinate 3,100 downwards.
CCTTCATTTTCGATGAACAGGTTCAACACCTTTTCCTGCTCTTCGCCTGAAAGACCAGCGATACGCAGCAAGTCGGCTGTCGGGAAGCTGCTTTCTGTGTCAATTGATTGAAGGACGTGTCTACCGACCAGTCGCTTCAAGGCATCGAGGGTGGTCTCGATGTCGTCGCGCAGTTTGGCCGGAATGATGTTATCGCGCAGAGCTGCCTCCAACGCGCGGCGCAGCGCACGCCGGCTCTGGAGCAGCAGCGCTGGCAACCTCGTCGGCATGTTTTGGCGAAAGAAGCCGTAGAAGACCTCTGGCAGCAAGCCGGTCGTACGCTCCATCCGATGCGCCAGGATCAGGAACGTGATGCGTTGCGGATTTTGGCCGGTCTCGCCCGCCAGGAAGGTGATGTCCTGATGCTGTTCGTCTTCAGTCAAATCAGCTATCGGGGTCTCTTCCAGCAGCGGCGTGATCTCCGCCAGGAGCTGTTCGTACTCTGATGGGCCGCTGTATTTTCCGCCGCCTACGACCAGGTCTATGATCTCTACCGGTCGTGAATTGAAGATGGTCGGCGATGCGGCCAGCACGGCGCCGGTGGCATCCAGCGCGCGCACGATAAGGTCGGCGTTGCGCTTCTCAGCCCGGCGGAACTGATCGGCGGTGTAACTGATTTCGTAGCGCCCATCCGTGCCAGTGATCGCTTCGCCCAGCGGCTCTTCGTGGCGTAAATCCCGATCAACGGCCCGTACAGTCGCGCCGACGAGAGGGCTGCCATCGGCTTGGCGCACTACTCCTCGTACGATCATCGTTTCCATGCGCGAATCTGGTGTCTGCGGGGGCCGAGGCGCTGTCGGTAAAGCAGGAGGCGGAGCGGCTGCCCCCGGCACCGCACGAGTGATCACCGGCACTCCAGGCGAGACGACATTTTCTTGCGATGCTCCCAAAGGCCTCGATCTAGTCGGAACCCCTGAAGCGGAGTTAGATCCATCACGAGACGCAGTCATAGCAGGCACCCGTTTGGAGGCGATTGCGGCGTTGATCGCTGCGGCAGTTCGTTCGTCAACCTCGCCCGTTATCTTCAGACCGTGCTCCGCCTGGAATTGTTGAACGGCACGGCGCGTGGCAGGACCGAAAAACTCCCGCTGCGCCTCGGTTACCGGGATGTCGAAATCGAGTTGGCGCAACTTGCTGTGGAGGAGTTTGATCTCCTCGCCGGATATTCCAACCGATAAGTTCACACCTTTCATATCTATCTCCCCAAGGTGGAAGTTTCCTGCCCAATTACCAAAGCTTTTCACGCGAAACTAGACGGGCGCTATCCCTTCAACTGGGAAGGAAGCAAGTCAAGCGTTCACGCATTTCGACTCGCTCTGCGTCTATCTATTGTCGAAAGTGTAACTGTAGGTCGTCGTAGCTTATTTGCCCTTACCGAACTCCAGCTTCACAAGTGACCTGCGATCCATCACAACAGACTGAACGCGTTCCTTCAGGAAGAAAAGATGTTTCCCGTCCGGGTCTTCTTGCGCGTATCCGGTAACCGGACCAAGTCCATAACATAACCTGGTCGGATCTCCTGGAAGAGAAACTAAAAGTCCTGTAAATGCAGGTAATGCTCCCGTTGAGTAGAAGCCTCCTGTAACAAGTGGGAGGATGCGGTCATAAGTGGTTGCCAACGACCCATCCGTGTTTGTTCCCGTCGGCGCATGGGTGTCGGCAAAGATCATTGATTCGAGAATCAGCGCGTATGGAGCGGGCTGGTAACGCTTAACCAACTCAGCAATCCCCTTGGCAACCGCCTTGAACGTCTCCACTCCGTAGATTCCAGGTTTGCTTGGGTCAAGAGGCGGAACCGGGATGATTGATTTGATCGTGGTCGCTTCGCCCAGCAGTCCGACTCCGGCCGCATCGAGATTGTCCACCTCTACCCCGTCCGGCAATACGACACCTCTGCCCTGAAAGAGGATCATATCTTCGACGAAGGCCACCAACCTGGCATTCAGTTTCGCTACCTTCTGAGCCGTCTTTAGAGTCTCCTCCGCGTCTACCTGGCTTTGTGTCAACGAGAAATTCTTCCTGACCTCAAAGAGTTTCTTTGTTTCCCCTTCGACCGTAGTTCCCGTCGCCGGATCATAGACATCCGCAGGCACGTTCGATGGATTGTTTTCCAATACCAAACTGGGAAAGACCTTTTGAGCTACCCTAACTAGCCCAAATGCTTCGTTAACGCCCTTATCGAGCGCGTCCCAGACTGCCGGGTTAAAGATTTTGTCTCTTCCTAGATTGTTATTCATCATGTTCTCCTTTTGGTTCGCTGCTCGTTACGTAACTTCGCTTCAGACTCGCTTGTTTCTGAGGCGGCTATTGATGTCCAATGTTCAGAGATACGATTCCGGATAATGGTCGGATTTATTGGGCTGTGAGCCGCGACCAAATTCACTGAAGGCAACAAGTCAAGCTTGTAACGCGCCCCTCAGCGCGGCTCTTCAGCAGCAGCCATTTCAGATGCTTCGAGTCGGTTGAGCCTTGCCGCGCCCTCTGGTACTGCCGCCTTCGGGGCGGCGGGAAATTGCCTTTTGCGCTTCTTTCCGCTTGCGGCCCATGCCGTCGTCACCGCAACACTTGTTATTCGCCAGCGCCTGACCCCGCTACTTGCCACTAACCACATCAACCGTGATCACAAAGTCGCTCATCCAGCTCTGCCACTGAGAGAACGGAGCTGGTGGTTTGACGAATAGGCCATAAAGGCCACGACTCGATGCAGAAAGATTCGTGTTGAAGATGGGTAAAGCATTCCACGTACCGCCAGAACCTATGACCCCTACCGTGAAATCCTTTGCTGTCAAGCCAGTAACAGGCTTACCGGTAGACGATTCTACGGAGACAATCACGTCAGGTTGCATGATGATCCACTCAACAACTCCTGTTACAAATAGCTTAGCCATTTATTCTCCTTCGCGAACTGCTGACCTATCAGATTGAGCCGCGTCAACGGGATGCCGTCCATCGGCGTGAAGATAGGACTTGTCCAAAAATAAGTTGTCCATTTCACTCAATCTTTTTCCGAGGGCTGATGGTGTAATTCCATTTGGGTAACACTCGATGTGGTTTCAAGTTG
>JAKEER010000180.1 GCA_022616615.1 Acidobacteriota bacterium | reverse complement strand
TGAAAGAAGAAATCCGGAAACTCGTCAGCGCCGGCGTGACGGCGGGAAGGCAGGGGATAGAGACCAATCAGGCGCTTGGTTCCGCGCTTGTCTTGCGCACCTTTAAACCGGCCCTCTTCCCAATTGCGCCGATAGGCCAGTGTGAGGCGGTAGTCCTTGGGGAACGGCTCCTTCTGCGGATCTTCCAAAATCCGCTCGACACCGTCGCTGATCACCAGCGACGCCATGGCCGGTGAGCCGTCATCGTCCTTGATGCGAAACACCACCTTTACCGATGGCTGGCACTTGAAGAGCACGTCGATGGCGTTGCGGAAGCCGAGGTCCTGGGTGCCCTGTCCGATGTGAAAGCCGATCCTAGCCTCGCGCGGGCCGGAGGTTTTGCTGTAGATCTGCAGAATGGCGTACTCCAGCCCCATGCCGGAAAGTTGTTTGGTCATCGGCCGTTGCCGGTACATCGAGAGTTCCAGGAACCGGCTGGCCGCTTCTCCGGGAGCGATCACGTTCTCATCCTTGCGACGCTGCGCGCCGGTGGAAACGTGGAGCAACGGCCCCGCGTTGGGGCTTTCTGCTTCCAGGACAGAATTGACGGCAGCTTGATTTTGGACTTTTACCAGAAACGTTTTCCAACCGTTTTGAATGAGTTCAGCGGCTGCCGGACCACGGACGACTTTGACGCGCGCCTCCGGATTGATCTCCACCAAAGCCAGACAATAAGGGTCGAGAATGTCCTGAATTTCGCTAACGACCTCCCGGCCGGGCGCCCGCTTCTGCAGGGCATAGAGTCGGCGCGAGTCGGTGCTGGGAAGAACACTGCCGAGGCTGGACAGCGCTTCATCCAGGCGGATGGCCTGGGCGAGGAGAGGTTGCGCTTCCGTGTCCAGGACCTTGGGTAGCGCCTGAGGCTGCGCTGGTCGCACCGCCAGCAAACAGAGAAGAAGGGTTGAGTAGAAATTTCTCTTGAGTTTTCTCACGGTATACCTCCAGTTACTCCAAGGATGAGTTTCGAGTCACCCTTCAGACCACCCCCGTGCCGTTGCGCGACCGCTGTCGCTGCGCGACCGCTGTCGTTGCGCGACCGCTGTCGCTGCGCGGCACTTCCCCTCCTGATCTCAGGAGGGGAGCCCGAAAACCGTCCAGCCTCCAGAGAACGTAGTTTGTTGCTCGATCGCCTGGTGCATCGCCTGCAACGCGGTTCTTTTTTCGTGCTCGTTCACGCGGTCTATTTCTTGTCGCTCGGTTTTGCCGATATTTCTCTAATGAACTCGCGCGTTCTCGCGATGACTTCGTCGTTGATTCCCATGTGTCCCATCTCCGGGTAGCGATGAAACGTGTGCCGCGCGCCGGCCTTTTTGAGCGCCTCGATCATGGTCAGCGCGTTGTCGATCGGCACTGAGCGGTCGTTGTCGGAATGCAGCACGAGGAGCGGCTTCGATTTCCCGTTCACGTGGCGAGCCGGCGACGCCAGCGCACGGGCCTCTACGGGATCGCCGCCCGGCGGAGTCCACAGGTTGCCCCAGTCGAGTGTCACGAGATCGTAGGCAGCCGCGACGCTGATCGCCGCCTGGAAATCATTGCTCTCCTTTTCCCATCCGCCCGTCCGCGGATACGGTCCGTCTCCGAGCGTTGCCGCGAGCGACACCATGTGGCCCCCCGCCGACTGCCCGATCAGGAAGATTCGGCGCGTGTCGATGTTGTACTCTTTCGTATGCGCGTTTACGTAGCGTATCGCGCACTGAAAGTCTTGATAACACGCGGGTGCCGGGCTGCAGTTTTTCAACCGATAGTCGATCGACATGGCGAAGAATCCAAATCCCGCCCATTGCTCGACCTTGATCGTCGATGCGTCCCGCTTGTGTCCTCCAACCCAGCGGCCGCCGTGGACGGAGATGATCGCGGGAAGCGGCTGCTTCGATTCCGGATACGCGATGTCCGCCAACAGTCCCGCGCCGTGCACTCGGCCGTAAACCACATCTTCTCGATGAACAATCTTCGCGTCCGACTGCTCGCCCGCTTTCACAACGCCCGGTTCGGCAATCGAGCTCGCAGCGAGGGCGAGGGCCAGCAGCCCACAAGCGAGACCTAGCTCAAGAATGCCGAAGCGGGGCAAGAACTGGTGTTGCATGGTCCCTCACAGAAATGAACATCCGGAAACACACAGCGGCAGCGAGTTTATCGCCACGAATGGAGTGGTGGCGGCCGGCTGCAAAACCGTCGTGGGCCAGCGACTCAAGCGATCCGGCATGCACCGCCCTCGCGAGATTTCGGCCCCCCTCTCCCCGTTGGGGCGAGGGGAGCCGAGAATCGCATTGGGGCTCAACTCCACACCGTGCTGCTTCCCGACTTTCGCGACAGAAACCAAATAAGCGTCCGGCGGCCGCTCCAGACGGAAAGAGGTGGATGGCTGGATTCTCTCCCTTTGCTGCTCTTACTATTTGTACCCCTGATTAAAGAACACCCAAAGTCCAAGCCTGCTCGGAGCCGTTAAATCGGGCCGGCCGTCACCATTCAGATCCACCACACTGTACTGCCTGCCAAGGGCAATGTTTTCGCCTGGAGCCGCGATCGTGTGACGAGTGAATTTCAACGTCGAGCTGTTCCAACTGTAGTAGTAAATGGCAGGCGGATCGGAAACTCCAGGATCGCCCCCGTTGTGCGCCCAGATGCACTTGCCCGCAATCAGTTCTTCCTCACCGTCGCCATCCAGATCCGCCATGGAGATGGCATGCGCCTGAGTCCAGGATTCATCAATGACGTGTCGCTTCCACACGGTCGTGCCATCCTGCTTAGGCGCTTGTTGCTCCCACCAGTACAGACCCACGTCGTGGGCCCGGCCAAAGATGATATCGACACGGCCGTCCTTGTTCAGGTCTTTCACTACAAACGGACAACTCGGATCGGGCAGAGCGGTTTCACTGTGAAACTTCCAGGGCTTGGCGAAAGGATCGCCGGCCGGCCTTTCGTACCAGCCGACTTCACAGAGCACATCTTCACGCCCATCGCCGTTAACGTCGCCAAAGGCAAACCCATGCCCCCCGCCCTCAACCCCAAGGACGAAGGGTTCCAGCGCCGGCGCTCCGTCCGCACCCTTTGTGAATCGCCAGACTTCGACAGGATTTTGTTCCCGGAAGCTCGCTGAGTGAAGCTCAGGCGTGCCATCGTTGTCGAAGTCATGCAACGCGAACATCTCCATATTGCCGCGCGTCTTGCTTAGCAGATGGGCTTCCCAGGGCTGATGCATTTCCCAGGGCTTGCCGCTTTCTTTCGCGCTATTCCCGGGATTCTTGTACCAATAGATGCCGTCCTCGCCCCAGCCTCCAGCCATCACATCCAGCCAGCCATCCTTGTCCACGTCATACGCATGATCGCTGTTCGCCCGCAGGTATTCTTTCGCAACGTGGTTAGGACGAAAGGTTCGCGGCACGAAGTCGGGTCCTGCAAACCAGTAAGCGCCGTAGACGATATCCAATTTCCCGTCGCGATTCAGGTCGGCCACAGTGCAGCTTTCATAGGGGTTCACCATCAGATGTTTCTTGGTGAATTTCAGGCTCTTTCCGGCTTTGCCGTTGGGCGAAGCGCCACTGGCCATGAGGCTGAGCAACACAATCCATACGGCGCATGTTGATCTGCTACCAAAGAACCTCCGCTGTAGCTCTGGTGTTGTTTTCATGGATTAGACCTCTTGTGAATTGCAGATAGTTCGCGCTTTTCAGGGGCGCGTCCGACGAGAAATACTTCGTGGCTTAGCTGGTAAACGCCCTGGTTCTGGGTGAGAGCAAACAGATTCCGCCTGCCGAAATTGCGGAGATAGAGCTTCTGAATGGTGACATCCTCGAGCCCTTCCTGCGTGAAGCGCTGCCAGGAATCCACTCCGTTTGGCGACACATAGATCTGGTTGTTCCTAGCCGATAGGACGAAGCTTCCAGAACCTTCCGGCCAGATCAGAATCTGATCGATTGGGATGGCCGGCAATTCTCCGCGAGGGGGACTCCAGGTCTTGCCGCTGTCACTGGAAACGTAGAGCCCATGCGAAGTGCCAGCCCAGACCTGACGCAACTCCGGGTGAATTGCGATGTCCAAAACCCGGGGATTCCGGCTCATCTCGGCCCTGCTCCAGGTTAGTCCGCCATCCTCGGAGTAGAGGATGCCGGCAGAAGTGTGCAGCAAGATCTGGTTCGTTCGCTCCGGGTGCAAAGCGAGTTTGTAAACCGCCAGCCCGGACGGCAAGGATTTGACGCGTTTCCAATGAGCGCCATAGTCGCTGCTCTGATAAAGTCCGCGGGCGGCGCCGGCGTAAAGAATCGGAGAAACTTGTTTAGAAAAAACTAGCTGATAAACCTGGCCCTGGGGAATCTCGTCAGACAGCAGGCCGTGCGCAGGTTTCACTGTTCTTCCTGCAACTGCCCGGCGGCTGGTTGTGGGAGCGTCCACCCCGCCCATGATTGTTTCCCAGCTATGGCCTCCGTTGGTGGAGCGAAGCAGGCCTTGATGCGTGCCAGCCAACAGGATTTTTGAATCCGCGGGCGATACGGCCAGAGAGATGATGTTCTGCCCATTCAAAGCAGGTTGGTTTGCGGCCAGCGACCATGAGTTCCCCTCGTCGCGGCTCATGAAGATCCCGCCAAAATCGCCGTCGTAGGCACTGCTGGCGTAAAGAATCTCTTCAGCCCAGATCTCGGTCACATTGCGGTTGATGAAGCCGTTGTTGGCCGCGCGAAATGACCTCCCCCCATCCTCGCTTTTCAGAATGCCGCTTCGATCCGTTGCGAGGTAAAGCCGCCGAGGGTTGCTGGGATCGATCGCAATCCAGTTCACCACGTAGGCATAGGGATTTGGCTTTTGCCACGTGCGGCCACCATCCAAAGACTTCCACAGCCCTTGGGTCGTACCAGCGTAGAGGATTTTAGGGTCCAGTGGATCCTGAAGGATCAGATGCGTCCGCCGGTTCGTGCCTGGAATCCCCCGCATCTTAGCCCATTGAGTTCCCCGGTTGCTGCTGCAGTATATGCCGCTGCAAGCGCTAGCATAGATCTTGGAAGAGTCAGACCAGTCCACGCAGATCGAGAAAATATCGGAATCATCGATCATGCCCTGATGAATCGAAGTCCAAGTATGACCGCCATCCGTCGTTCGCCAGGGTAAATGTGGCGTTCCGGCATAAACAACCCGCAAATCTTCCCGGTCGAATGCTACTGAGACGATGTTCCTGATTTCAGGATGCCCCGGGGGCGAGATCTGCCGGAACTGAATGCCGCCATCACGGCTCAGAAAGACACCGTCTAAGGCGCCGGCTACCAAAGTTTGAGCCTCTTGTGGGTGAATGGCGAGAGACAACACGCCCCACGCCAGCGTCGAGTCGAGGGGCCTCCAGGATTGCCCGCCATCCTCAGTTTTCCAGATAGCTGCGAGCGGGCTCGGGGAAGTGTCCAGAGCATCCTTGACCGTCCCCACATATAAGATGCGGGGGTTTGCCGGGTCCATCGCGAGCGCGTTCAGCGAAACGCCAGACTTTGCGGGCAGCCGTACGCGATTCCATAAATCGCCGCCATTGGTTGTTTGATAGAGTTGGCCATTCTTCGTGGCAACGAAGAGACGGCTCGGGTTCTGAGGGTCAATCACCACTTTGAGTGCGTGGCCCCCATAAGGTCCGATGGGCTGCCATCCGGCGACACCCAGACACGGACTCCAGATCACCATGAGCAGGAGCATTCGAATCAACCTGGCTGACATAGATCCCAATCACTCCAAAGCGAGACTAACCGCACCGGGAGACACAGAAGCAGATGAGTCACAGCGGCACGGGCAATAGCCCCATTTCAATGAAAAAGGCGACGGCGGAAAGGCACGGCCTTTCCAAGCCAGACCAAAGGTCTGGCTTCTGGAGAGCGCGGTCTGTGTAGGAGCCGTAACCAAAACAAGCGTTTCGCTGGCGGAACGGACTGACTCGACACGAAGCGTGCGTTTGACGCAGCCACCCTGGGAGCGCGGGCGTCCCGCCCGCAATTGTGGCCGCAGGCCCTTGGAGCGGCCTCCGGCCGCTCCAAGGCGGGCGGGACGCCAGGCGGGACGCCCGCGCTCCCTGGGTGGGCTTCGCCACTCCAAAAAATGTTCAGTCTCCAGAAGCCAGACCAAAGGTCTGGCTTTCATCTTTGTCCCCCTTACGAAGGGAGACCATAGGGGGTCTTGGGCATTCTCGGGACCCCTGCCGCAAAAAGCGCGGCGTCCCCCTTGCCAAAGGGGACAAAGGGGCCGGCTCAGAATGTAGAAAGGCACAGCCTTTCCGCACATCGGGCGGGAGAGCCGCTGGGCCGGATCAGTTTTTCAAGGTTTCCTCTTCAGGCCTACGAAAATACCTGACTGTATGCTTAAACAGTACTCGGTCGCAGCCCCAACTGCAAGCCCGGCTAGGGCAGGGTCCCGTCAAGTACCACAAGTCGTTGAGTCGAGGCAGAGCCCTTGCTGACGCGCGGGCTACTGACTTGAGCCTCGGATCCGTTCAGTAGCCCGACCGTAAGGGAGGGCTCGCGACTTTGACGGGGCGCTGCCGGCTAGTATTACTTTGTTAAGTCTTGTGCCGATGCTTCGGGTGGCGCAGACATGGCGCAGTTTGCCATGTCTGCGTAGAGTTCGCATACATCGCAAAAACCACGATGTATGCGCCACCCAGAGAAACTTAACAAAGTAATACTAGGGGCCTCAAATCTGGAGGTCCCTGCCGGTAGAACAACTATTTTGGGCATCCTTTCTTTATGATTTCATCCTGTGGAATTTCCTGAGCCGCGCTGATGCCTTGGGGCAACGCTGCACCTCTAGGAACCAACCAGATTTCCACGCGCCGCAACTTGGCTTTTTCGTCAGCGCTGGAAACCGTATCAACCCTCTTTTCCTTTGTGCTCGCGTCGCAGAACGTCGACTTGAATTCGCTGTTCTGCTGCGTTCCCACCCAGGCGACCTTCACGCGGCTCAACTCGATATCCTTGCAGGTGTCTCCCCGGCCGCTGAGAAAAGCAGCGGCGTTCAGCACGCGTTCCCGGTCGAGACTGGAGGCTGGCGCGCTCCTGCCTCTGCCGCGAATGGCGGCTCTTTCGCTTCCCTCGTAGTGGCCAATGAGGAGAACATCGTAGTCGCGGTAGCGCGAGTCGGTCATCTGAGAGTACAGCTCGTTGGCCAGGATTCGCTTGGCGCAGTTGTTCACACGAGCGCTGTTGTGACCGAAGTTGATATCGGAAAGCTGAATTGCCTTAGGGGCTGGCGGCGGGGGTGGTGGCGCCTGATAGCAAACCTGAATTTCCTTGCGGTCCGTGGCTCTGCCTCCTTTTTGGTCGGTGACTTCCACGGTGACCATAATCGGCTGGCATTGTCTTTCCTGCGTCGTCTCACTAAAGCTCAGGCCACTGGTGTCGAGTTCGGCTGAGGGCTGATTAGCATCGCCAGTCAAGCGGCCTTTGTCGGTAGTCCAGCGATAGGACAAAGCGCCGGAACACGCAGATCCGACCGAATCCGCGGTCAACCGCACGCGCTCTCCACGCTGCACCGTCGTCCGATCCACGTTGGCTCGTACCGTCGGAGCCTTGTACTCGTTCACCGTGATGTTGAGGGTCCGCTCCACCGGCACACCGGGGTTCTTCTTTACCGCTTTCAATTCCCGCTTTGTCATCCCGGCAGTGTCATAGAACACTCGCACTGCTGTTTCGTAGGCACCAGGCGTTCCCGGCGCTGTGAACGTGTATTCCGGCCCTGTCCCGACTTCTTGACCCTTCACCGTCCATCGATAAGTCAATTTCGCCGTGGGAATCGAGTCGCTCGCAGGAATCCGCAACGTCGTCGTCTCCCCCGGACACAACGTCGTGTTGCCTGCCTGGATCGCATTTCCTGCATTGAACGTATGCACGATGGGCGGAGCAAAACTGCCAAACATGAACAACAATCCGCCCTGTACCTGCAGGTTGTGAATCCAGTCCCGTTCGGTCACCGACGGCCAGTCAAATGTTGGCGTTTTGTGTATGAAGTCCCGCAGGCTGAAGTCCAGGCCAAAATGTTCGGTGAGATTGAACTTCAATCCTCCACCGACGTTATAGTGAAACTCGTTGCTGCTGTCGATTGGCGCCCGCAAGGGCGCCGCTTGTTGCTTCGCATCGTCGGTCGGCCGGAACATCGACACCCCAACTCCCCCGGAGAAGTATGGCCGCACGCGGGATTCGTTGTCGTAACCAATCAGGTTCCCATTGAAATAAAACTGCCGAAGGCGCGTCCCTAATAGTGCGCCGGGAAACTGAGCGTTGTTGTTTCCCAGAAACGTAAACGACTGCTCCAATCCAAAGTGCTCCGCTAAGTTCTCGCGCGCCCGCACCCCGAGCACGCCTCCATTGACAAAGCTGTATCCGACTGACGTGTCGGGGTTCGGAGTCGAAGTCCGGAAGAAGGCCTGTGAGAAAAAGGAGCCTCCACCATAGGGACCAAACTCAAATCTGTTTTGAGCCATCGCAGGAACCGCGTTCAGCAGGCCAAGCCAGAAAGCCAGGAACTGAAACAATCTGTTTCTGCTCATCAGAATCTCCTTTCCTTTGTTCTCTTGGTTTACCGCCACACTCTGATGGTCAGCGGACCGTGCTGTTCCCCGGTCTAAGAGTCACTTGAACTGGACGCTCGAGAGTGAAATCCACTTCGTTACCGCCGGGCCTTGAAGCTGGTTTCCTTTGGTAAAGACCTGGCGCCAGTGCCTGGCCGATGCCCGTCCCAATAGCCGCGCCCAACCCAGCTCTGCTGGCGGTTTGTTTTCCAAGCGATGCCACGACTTCCTTAACAAGAGAAATCCAAGGAATGCTGAAGAGCCTGCCCACCCAGAATTGTCTGAGCGACGGAGGCAAAGTCCAACCACTCGGCTGCCTACTGCGGTCTATCCGTCATGGAGCGAATCTCCAGAGGCGCGCCGCGTTTTGTCCCATAACCTTCTCTCGTTCTTGGGGCGAAAAGAACGGAATCTCCCGGCGAATCAGTGTGAGTTCATGCTCAAGCGAAGGGCGTCCTGCCTGAGTGCGCGTCGCGCCTGGGAAACCGGTTCCCCAAAGAAGCCGATCCGGCCCAAAGGCGTCGTAGACGCGTCGCAACGATGGAAAAGTGTCCGCATAGGGGTATTTCTTCGAAGGTGAAAGAATGCTCAGTTCCGATACCTTGACCCAAACGTTCGGGTAACGAGCCAAGCGCGTCAACTGTGCCACTTCCCCGGCCGGGTCTGAGCTAGTGAGGTCCACACGGGCCAAATGATCGATCACGACGTTAACCGCGGGATAATCGGCCAACATCTTCTCGAGCTTGGCGAGTTGATTGGCAGCGATGAAGAAGTTGAAGATGGCCCTCAGCGCTTCCGCTTTTTTCCAGAGCCGGCGGTGAGGTTTCGATGTGAGCCACTCGTCACGACCCGCGTAATAGATCGGACTGAAGCGCATTCCTGAGAGTCCGTGCTCGCGCATCCAATACTCCAGCTTGCTAGCAACTTCTGGGTCGGTCGGATCGATCAACCCATGGCCGCGGAAACGCTGTGGCTGGCGTTTCAGGCAGTGAGCGACGTAACGGTTATCCCATCCGTAGTAAATAACCTGAACCAGAACGGCGTGGTCGATCGCATGGCGATCCATCTCTTCGACGAACATCTCCACCGTTCCAGCCACGTGTGGCGGCTTGAAATTGGCTTCGAACGGATGGGCAAAAGGGAAGCGTTCGGTTTCGTTCGTCCATACGTGCATATGGGTGTCGATGACGACCGAGCGAGGAGCGGCGAGCGGCCCGGCCGCCAGCCCGGCGAGAAAGGCGCGACGCGAAATCGTATAGTTCGCTGCCAATGGGGTGAACCCTCTGAATGGAGTGGTGTAACCTGTAAGTCAGGGCAAGTGATACACCTCAGGCCGATTGCGATTAAACGCCTCGACTTCCCGGAGATTGGACATTTTTGCCCCGGACGGGGCAATGGACGGTAGCCTGGGGCAGAGCGAGGGACAGCGGTCCCTCGCGACGCCCCAGGGATCCGGCCCATCGTGAACTTCTGCCGCCCCGGCAGGGGCGTGGGATCAGCGTCCAGCCAGCATTCCGGCGCCCCCTGCTGGGGCGTAACCGAAGCGGATGGACGCCAACCTGGGGCGTCGCTGACGCTTTGCCCCAGGCTACTCTCCCGCGCCCCTCCAGGGCGCCTGGGGCAGGCCCCCGCTTCGTTGCAACCCCTGGGCGCATGACGCACGAAATATTGATTTGCTCTCTTGGTGGGCTGAAACCCGCATCTGCAGGCTTCGAGCACACCGGAGAACGTCCAATCTCCAGAGTCCCCTCCGGGGACAACAGAGAACGAACCTCTGTGTCCGGCAAAAAACTGGTGGGACACGCTCAGCTCGCACATAGGGCGCGCAACGTCATTCATGATGCGTCGAACTCCCATTCCCCCGAGAGATTCCTCGGCACCCTACATAGAGTCGATCATGCGAACCAGCATGCGGTCATTATAGTCAGAAGCAGCCCAAATTCTAGGAATCTAAGTTTTCCAAGACACAGTGATCATGGACGAGCCAACCTCGAGCCTGAGGTTGACCGAAACGGCACGCCTGCTGGAAGTCGCCAAAGAGCTGAGGGATCAGGGAGTCAGCATCATTTACATTTCAGACCGCGGCTGAAATCTATCAAGTCAGCGTAGCATTGGCCGAAAGCGGGGTCGCGATTCTGAGGATCAGCAGCGACATGGAAGAAATCTTAGGCGAAAGCGATCGCGCCGGCGTATTGCACGAAGGGGCGATTACCGGAGGCGTGGTAGAAGGTGGCCATCGAAAAAGAGATTCTGGCGCCTTTACAGGGCGCGATGGGCGGTCAGGTCCGGTCCTACTGCTGCACTGGAACAGGCGCCACGCCTGCTTCCGCAGCAGCCTGCCGTCTGTGAGCCCTATCTGTTCGTTCTTCCACGAGAGTGTAGAGGATGGGAATGAAAACCAGCGTGATTAACGTCGACGTGGTCAGTCCTCCCAGGATGACGCGGGCCATGGGCGCCTGCACTTCGCCGCCTTCTCCCAAGCCAAGCGCCATCGGCGCCAAGCCCAGAACGGTCGTCAGCGTAGTCATCAGGATGGGCCGCAGCCGCCGTCGCCCGCCCAGTTCCACCGCTTCTCGAAGAGACAACCCTTCCTCGCGGCGCAACTGGTTGATGCAGTCCACCAGAACAATCGCGTTATTGACGACAATGCCGGCCAGAAGGATCGTGCCAATGAAAGCTTGAATGTTGAAAGTGGTATTGGTCAGAAGCAGAGCGAGAACGATTCCAATCGAAGCCAGAGGAATGGAGAACATGATGATAAGAGGGTCGCGGAGAGATTCGAACTGGGCGGCCATCACCATGTAAACCAAAATGATGGCCAGCACTAGACTCACGATCAGCTCGTTAAAGGCCTTCTCTTGTTCTTCCAGCTCGCCACCCATCGTGATGGTGAAGTCACGGGGCAACTCAAGGGTATTCGTCTTGGCTTCCACATCCCGCATGACGCTGCCCAGGTCGCGGCCGGCCAGGTTTCCGGAAACAGTGATCACTCTTTCCTGATCTTCGCGCTCCAGCGAGACCGGTCCCTGAGTTTGTTCCATCTGAACAAGACTGCCAATCGGAAGCGTCTTGCCCAACGGCGTATTGATGGGAATCTGCGGGATGAACTCTAGCCGGTTGCGATCGCTTTTCACTAACCGGACTAGGATGTTGTACTCATCACCTCCGTCGCGAAACATGGAAGCCCGCGTCCCGCCCACAGTGGTTTGCAGCGCACCGGCCAGTTGGGAAACGTTCAGCCCCAATACCGAGGACTTGTCACGGTCTACTTTGATCAAGACTTCTGGCAGGCCCTCCCGGCGGCTGATCTGAGCGTCAGCCAAACCAGGGGTCGTGTCCATGTGGGTTTTTACGTTTTTGGCCAGCTCCATCGCGGCGGCCAGATCATGTCCCCGGATCAGAACCGAGGCGCGGTCGCCACCCGTGCTAGAGAAACGCTGCATGAAGTTGCTTCCGGCCGAACGAGTTCGCACGATCATTCCTGGCTGGATGTTGAGCTTGGGCCGGAGCGCCGTGGCAATCTGTTGAGCGGTGCGCTGGCGCTTCTCGCGGTCCACCAGTTGAACCCGAAACTCTGCCGTGTGCGTCGATGAAGGCCGTCCCCCGCCACTACTACCTCCCGGGCCGCTTCCCCCAATCTCTGTCATGACGCGCTGTACCTCGGGCACATTCTCGCGGATAATCCGGAGCAACTGCTGCGCCACTTGGTCTGTCACCTCGATGCGCGTTCCGGAAGGCAGTTCTGCATCGACACGGATCTCACCCTCGTCGGTTTCAGGCATCAGCTCGAAGCCTACGAATTGGCCCAGGTACAAGCTTGCAACAACCACCGCCCCCGAAAGGGCAACAATTGTCTTGCGGTGCGTAAGGCTCCAATGCAGTATTTCCTGATACTCAGCATCGAGCTTGTCTAACACGGCTGCCCAGCGTTCGATGATGGCGTGGGCCTAGGGATGGCGTTTGGCGTCAGGCTCCCGGCGACGCAGCATTTTGGTGCAAAGCAATGGAATGATGGTCAAGGCCACGAACAGCGAAACGAACTGGGCAAACGACACGACGTAGGCCAGTTGCTTGAACATGACTCCCGAAAACCCGGTCAAAAAAACCAGCGGCACGAACACGGCCACTGATGTTAGCGTGGACGCCATGATGGCTGTTCCCACCTCCGAGGTCCCCTGGATCGCTGCCTCCCGAATCGGCTTGCCTTCGTCTCGAAATCGGAAGACGTTGTCCAGAACCACAATGGCGTTGTCGAGCAACATGCCCACTCCCAAAGCCAGCCCTCCAAACGAAAGAGTGTTCAGAGTGAAGCCATAGAAGTACATCAGCGCGAAGGTCGCAATGATCGAAATGGGAATCGTGATGCCGATGATGAGCGTGCTGTGAATGTTGCGCAGAAAGAGGAAGAGAACCAGAACCACCAGCACGGCGCCGGAGAGCGCTGAATCTCGGACGTTGGAAATAGATCGCTGAATAAAGATGGAAGAATCCATCGTCGGCACGATGGTGAGATGGGAATAGTCGCGCCGAATCTTTTCGAGTTCCGCATGAACGGCTTCGGCAACATGCACGGTGTTGGAGCCCGCCTGTTTGCGAATTGAGAGGCGGAGCCCGGGCTGGTCGTCAACGCGAACGATCTGGCGGACCTCCTCGTGAGAGTCCTCGACACGGGCGATGTCTCGAATGTAAATGGGTATGCCATTCCTGGCGGTGACCACAACGTTGCGGATTTGGTCCACCGACTGAAACTCTCCCTGGGTGCGCAGTAGCAGTTCGTACTTGCCGTCTTCAACCGGGCCGACCGGCAGATTGAGATTCTCGCGACGGAGAGTGTTCGTAACCTCATCCACGGAGATATTCAGCGCGCGCAGCTTTTCCAGGAGCATGTCCACATGAATTTCGCGCCGCAGCCCGCCGCGAATCTCTGCAGCGGCCACACCCGGCACGCGCTCCAGACGATACTGAAGCTGGTCTTCCATCAGGTGGCGCAACGCCAGGGCATCCATCTCGCTGCTGGCAACGGCGAGATACATGATGGGGAATTGGGTGATGTCATACTTGAAAAGCGTCGGAGGGTCGGCGTCCTCAGGCAAGATGCGCCTCAGCCGATCTAAGCGGGTTCGGACATCGCTGGCAGCTTCATTCAAATCGGTCCCCCAGGTGAAGCTGATGCGAACCGAGCTTTGTCCTTCTGAGGAGCTCGAGCGGATCTTCTCAACTCCGGCCAGCGCGCCAACGGCTTCTTCAATCGGGCGAGTAATGAGCGTTTCCATCTCTTCCGGCGCCACGCCTTGATAGGTGGTGGCCACGGTCAGCGTGGGGTACTCCATTTCCGGCATGAGGTCCACCGGCAGCCGAAAAAAAGCGATCACTCCCAGTAGGAGGATCGCCGCCATCATCATGTACGTGGTTACCGGGCGCTTAATGGAGAATTCAACAAGCTTCATGCGCCCTCCTTCTTTTTTTGTGCCGTGGCTGCAGGCTTGGCAGACCTCAGCCGAACCCTATCTCCATTCTTCACCAGATTCACTCCCAGAGTGATGACCGCTTCTCCTTCCTTAAGTCCACTGATCACTTCAACTTCTCCACCTTGACTTGCGCCGGCATCCACCGGCTGGAAGCGGGCCGTATCCTCGTCAAGCTTGAATACCCCTCGCTGCTGCTCGTGGCTCACCAAGGCTTCCCGGGGAACCAGCAGCGTATGATGCCGCGTTCCAAGATCAAGCTCCACCCGAGCAAACATCTCCGCCTTCAGCATCATCTTCGGGTTTGGCACTTCGATCTCGACCGATCCGGTGCGGGTGGCTGCGTCCAGGACGGGCGAAATGCGAATCACACGTCCTTTGAACTTCTGCTCCGGGAAGGCGTCAAGCGCGATGTTGGCCTCAAGACCGCTGCGAATCTTGACCAAGTCTTTCTCTGGAACATTGATCTCCATCACCATGGTCGAAAGATCGACCACGGAGACTACCGGGATACTAGGGCTTATCAACGCGCCGTTATCCACATGGCGCTTGCCCACCAAGCCGGAGATGGGGGCCAGAATCCGCGTGTTGTCCAGCCGCACACGGAGCTCCCGTAACTCAGCTTGGGCTTGGTCGATCTGAGCCTCAGCCAGCTTCTCCTGCGCGATGGCGCCCCGGTAACGCGCCTCGGCCGTGTCGAGATCGCGCCTTGGAATCAGTTGGTTCTCATGCAGCTCGAGGGTGCGATCCAGCTCCTTCTTCAGAATCTCCAAGTCGGTTTGCTTCTGGCTGAGGCTGGCCTTTGCCACCTCAAGTGCCGCCGCTGCGCGGTTCACCTGCTGGCGCACCTCGTCTTCATCTACCTTGGCGATGAGGGTCCCCTTGTCGACCCAATCTCCAATTTCAGCTTTGAGCTGGTCGATTCTGCCGGTCATCTTGGAAATGACGTCCACTTGGGCGACTGGCTTCAGCGCCCCGACCAGCGAGACTTTTTCAGCCAGCGGGCCCAGCCGTACTTTGCTTACTTCCACAGTGGGAACAGAGACTCTGAGTGCCGCGGCAGGCTTGGCTTGTTGTTTTAGGGCCTGGCTTACCCGGAATCCCAGAAAAACCGTCAGGGCGGCAACCGTCAGGAGTACAATCCATTTCTTCATTCGAGATATTTCCAATCGTGAGGGATCAATACAAGTCTCACGATGTTGAGACAGTTTGCTGATTTTTGCGAAGAGCAACTTTTGGCAGGGTTGCGGCAGCTTCACATACGACTGTCTATTCCCCATACCCATTATCCGCAATAGTTTAACGACGAAGTTGCCTCGTTCATGGTTTCACATAAATTTCTGCCAGCTGCTCCAAGCCTTGTTGCTTCGCGGAGGCCATGATAAAAGGTCTGCACCGAATCGACTTCCTCAGGAGCCTCGACCATGAACAAACACCAACGAATCGGAATCAAGAAACCATGGGTTCTTCTGCTTCTGGCCACCACGTTTCTGGAGCCGAACGACTCCTGGGGGCAGGGGACTCCGAAGGACGGTCCGTCGATCAAGCTTGCCGAGCTAAGTCAGTCGATCGAAGAGTTGTCGAACCGGGTTTGCCCGGCGGTGGTCCAGGTTTTCTCTTCAGGCTTTCGAGTGAACCCGGAAGATGGCCCTTCCGATCCAGGCCTGATCAGCAAGAGCCGCAGTGTTGGCTCAGGAGTGGTGCTGGATTCCGAAGGTTATATTGTTACCAGTGCGCACGTCGTCGAAGGGGCAGCTGCGGTCGAGGTCTTGCTTCCAGCGCTGTTGCAGGCGGGGTCGCCCAAACAGTCTATCCTTAAAGGACGAGGGAAGAGATTCTCTGCCGAAGTGATTGGGATCGATGCTGAGACAGATCTGGCGGTGTTGAAGATCTCGCAACGGAGTCTTCCGTTTCTGGCGCTTGGTGACTCCGATCAGGTGAGGCAGGGACAACTGGTTCTGGCGTTCGGAAGTCCTCTGGGATTGGAAAACTCCGTAACGATGGGCGTTGTCAGCGCCACGGCACGCCAGTTGCGTGTTGAAGATCCGATGATTTATATCCAGACCGACACGCCGATCAACCCTGGCAACAGTGGCGGGCCACTGGTGGACTTACAGGGCCGCGTCGTGGGAATCAACACGTTCATTCTTTCGCGGTCGGGCGGCAGCGAGGGCATCGGCTTTGCCGCGCCCGGTAACATCGTGCGGAACGTCTTCGAACAGATTCGCAAAGCGGGCCGGGTACGCCGTGGAACCATTGGCGTCTACGCCCAAACTATTTCTCCGGAACTGGCTCAGGGCCTAAATCTCCCGAACGACTGGGGAGTGATTCTGGGCGATGTGTTCCCGGGCGGCCCGGCAGATGGCGCAGGTCTGAAGGAAGGGGATGTGATTCTGACGCTCAATGGCAAAGTGATGGAGAACGCTCGCCAGTTAGAAGTAAATTTCTACCGTCAGGCCATCGGCGAACGGGTTTCGCTGGAAGTACTGCGGGGAGCAGAGAAACTGAAGCTTGCGGTGGCCGTGGCAGCCAGAGAGCCAGATCCGGAGCGTTTCAGAGCCAATGTCAGTGTCCAGAATAATCGCGTCCAGCGGCTCGGCATTCTGGGCATTACCGTGGATGCCAAGACGGCGCAGGAACTTCCGCCCTTGAGAAAGCATGCTGGAGTCCTGGTGGCGGCTCGGGTTTCCACTGTATTTCCGGGTGAGGAACAGCTACTGCCGGGAGACGTGATCTACTCTATTGATCGCGTGCCTGTCGCGGATTTGGAAAGTCTCCGGTCAGCCGTCCGTGAGTTGAATGCCAGCAAGCCCGTTGTGGTTCAATTGGAACGCCAGGGTAAGGTGCGCTATTTAGCGATTTGGCTGGAGGACAGCCCGCGCAGGTAGGGTTGCTTCAAACGCTCAGGGCGCTAGAGTGAGTCACCCTTCATGTCCAGCGGACCCAGCTGGGAGCAGACACCAGCCTATAGTGCCGGCAAGAAGCGTCTTGGCATGTTTCCGGCTTTGGGTGGCGCACGCATGGCGTGGTCTGCCATGTGAGCGAACGCTCTCGCAGACATCGCCAAAAACGCGATGTCTGCGCCACCCAAGTTATGGCAAACAACTTTGTTGATCGGAGGCAGAACGAATGGCACTGAATGTCAAACAGGTCGCTGTCTTGTTCTTTTGTCTTACCCTACCAGGGTATGCGCTGGCCCAAGGGAAGTACGACTTGCTTCTGCGCGGCGGACACCTGATCGATCCCAAGAACAGGATCAACGCCGTGCGCGACCTCGCCATCCTGGATGGCAAGATTGCAGCGGTTGCGGCGAGCATTGACGCGGCTGAAGCCTTCAAGGTGGTTGACGCTTCCGGACTCTACGTCGCGCCCGGGTTGATTGATATCCATGTCCACGTTTACACAGGCACTGGCGAACGAGGATCTTACGCCGGCGACAATAGTGTGTACCCCGACGGTTTTACATTCCGCGTGGGCGTGACAACGGTTGCCGACGCGGGATGCGCGGGCTGGCGCAATTTCGAAGACTTCAAGCAGCGCGTCATTGACCGCTCGGCGACGCGCGTGCTGGCATTCCTCAATATTGTCGGACACGGGATGCGCGGCGGGAAGTTTGAACAAGACCTTGCGGACATGGAGGCCAAACCCACCGCGGAAATGGCGCGTCGTCACTCCGGTCTAGTCGTGGGCGTCAAAACAGCGCACTACGCCGGACCGGAGTGGAAGCCAGTCGAACAGGCCGTCGAAGCGGGCAACCTTGCCAATATTCCTGTGATGGTGGATTTCGGAAGCAATCTTCCGCAGCGCCCTATCAGCGAACTATTGACCAAGAAGTTGCGACCCGGAGACATCTATACTCACGTTCATTCCGGGAATCGGAATGAACAGGACCCATCAGGCAAGGTAAGTCTGGCGCTCTGGGAAGGCAGAAAGCGCGGCGTTTTCTTTGACGTAGGCCATGGAGGTGGCAGCTTTGTGTGGCGAGTGGCAGCGCCAGCCGTGAAAGAAGGTTTCCTGCCCGACTCCATCTCCACAGATTTGCACATTGGCAGCATGAACGCAGGCATGAAAGACATGCTGAATGTCATGGACAAGTTTTTGGCCATGGGACTTTCGCTGGAAGATGTCATCCTGCGCTCGACGTGGAATCCCGCCCGCGAGATCAAGCACGAAGAGCTGGGCCATCTTTCGATCGGCGCCTTGGCTGACGTCGCGGTGTTGCGGCTGGAGAAGGGTAGTTATGGCTTTGTGGATATGCACGGCGCCCGGCTCCGTGGGACGCAAAAGCTGACCTGCGAGCTGACCCTGCGCGATGGAAAAGTCGTCTATGACCTCAATGGTCTCACGCGACTGGATTGGGAGAAGCTGCCGAAGGACTACGGTGCGACCGGGGACCCACGCTGGGACAGAATTAGTATCGGTCGCACGGGTCAAGGGCGGAGGTGAGCCCAGGACCTTGGCAATGGCCTCGGCATCCCTTCCTCAGCTGAGGAGGGGACTTGGGGCCTCAAGTTTCGAATTAGCAAGCTTGAAACGCAAATCCCGCTTGAAACGTCTTAACCTCAGCGCCATTGTTTATTAGACAAGACAACAAGGAGACAGAATAATGCTGAGAATCAGAACCCTCTCGCTGATGGCACTGTTTTCCGCTGTAGTGGTTGTTGGCGGCGCTTCGGTTGCCAATAACTCTTCCTCACAAGATGCGGACTGGCCGCGTTGGCGGGGACCTTTCGAAACGGGCATGGCGCGTGGTGAGGCGCCCACAACCTGGAGCGACTCCAAGAATGTGAAATGGAAGACTCCCATTCCGGGCCGAGGCCATTCTTCTCCCGTGCTGTGGGGCGATCAGATTTTTGTCACGACAGCCGTTCCCATCGGAGCGGAGCCGGAAGGCGAGCGACCTTCAAGGCCCGAACCAGGCGCAGACTCTGCCGGTCGGCGCCGCGGCGGGGGCGGGGGCGCGGGTCCGCTGGTTGACCATAAGTTTGAGTTGATTTGCCTTGACCGAAAGACCGGCAAGATTCTGTGGCAGAAAACAGCTCGCGTCGCAACCCCTCACGAAGGCTACCATCGCATGTATGGCAGTTTTGCCTCCAACTCGCCCGTCACTGATGGCCGGCACGTGTTCGCTTACTTTGGATCACGCGGCATTTACTGCTATGACTTGAAAGGACAGCTCATTTGGGAAAAGGACGTCGGAGTTCGCATGCAGATGCGACTCGGTTTCGGCGAGGGGACGGCGCCAGTCCTGCATGACAAAGCCCTCATCTTGAACATGGATCATGAAGGCGAAGATGTGATGGTCGTCCTGGATAAGAACACCGGGAAAGAACTTTGGAAGGTGAGTCGCGATGAACCCAGCAACTGGGCAGCTCCGCTGGTGGTGGAACACCAGGGACGGAAACAAGTGGTGGTGAGCGCCACCCGCAAAGTGCGCAGCTATGATCTGCAGACAGGCGAGATTGTTTGGGAATGTGGCGGCCTGGGAACGAACACGATCCCGGCGCCCGTTCGGCAAGGCGGCATGGTTTACGTCATGAGCGGTCACCGCGAGCCCAATCTGCTGGCCATACGCCTGGATCGCAAAGGTGACCTCACCGGCACCGACGCCATTGTCTGGACCAACACCCGAGGCAATGCCTACACTGCTTCACCCGTCCTCCACGACAACAAGCTCTATTTCGTGACCGACAGCGGCATGGTGAGCTGTCTGGACGCGGCGACGGGCAGGCCTTACTATTCCCAGGTCCGTCTACCGAAGGCAACCAACATCAAGTCGTCTCCTGTGGGTGCCAATGGCAAGCTGTATGTTTCCACTGAGGACGGAGATGTGGTTGTGTTGAAAATGGGGGAAAGCTTTGAGGTGTTGGCAACCAACACTCTCGAAGGACAATTCTTCATCGCGACGCCGGCCATCGCTGACGGCGAGATTTTCCTGCGCGGCCAGAACACGCTTTTCTGTATCCAGCAGTCGCCGTGAACAGCATGGGGCCGGGTGCTCGCCCTCCGCGAAAAGGCTCTGGGGCCAGAACACCTGGATGTGGCTCTGAGTCTGTCCAATCTCGCGATGCTCCATTACCATCAGAAGAAGTACGAAGCGGCTGAGCGGTTACTGGATCGGGCTTTCAGGATCCGCGCCAAACAGCTCGGGGTCGAGCGCCCAAACACTTTAGCCTGCCTGGCCAACTTGGCCGGGCTTTGCAGGAAGCGGGGCCGATACGCCGAGGCGGCACAGCTTTACCAGCGTTTAGTGGAGCTGCAAGAGGAAGCTCTGGGACCGAGCCATCCGGAGTTGGCAACCGCTCTCAAGGACTGGGCACTCACGCTGCGAAAGGCGAAGCAGAGCGGCGCCGCTATGGAGATCGAGAGAAGAGTCCAAACAATCCTCGGGTTTGAGGGGAAAAACAAAATCGAGAAATCAGTGCGCTCTCGACAATAGGATCGAAGCGCTGCATTCAGATTCATTGCCGCAAGTTGCCGGAGTGATCAAGAAGGAGTTTCCGCACTCGGTTCCCTTGACGCACTCATTAAGGGCTGGAAGCTGAACCGATGCACGCGTTCACTTGAACATTCGGAGAATAGCAGTTTATTTGCGCAGCCGATTCATTGACTCCAGCCTGTATTCTTTGCCGACAAACACCAGCAAAGCCTCCTCCATCGGCTTTCCTGTTTGTGAACGCCGGTAGCGCCAAATTTCGAAGGGATCCTCTTTGCCCGGACCGCCGCTGGGATGCGCCTCGATTTGGTCTGGCGGGCCCCAGTCGACATAAAAACGTCCGCGATCTGTGTTCGAGCCTGACTTGCCTCCGGAGGCAAAACGTTCATTGGCGTATGCAACCCTCCGGAGATGTTCTTCCTGGGAAATGGCGGCCAGTGGCAATGAGCTGGCAGCGACGTTTTTCGGGTTCAATTCAAACCTCACCGAGACGTTTGCCTTAGCTCGAACCGGATTTCCGTTCAGCAAGACTGGCTTATAGCGCCAGTGGCGCACAGCGTCGTAAGCCGCAGCGACCAGTATGGCGTTGCCACCGACTACCTGAACGTCGATCACCTGGCCTTGCTCGTCGACGGTGACTTCGAACAACACTTCACCTTCGATACCCTTTTCTTTCGCTTCAATCGGGTAGACAGGCTCAACGCGAGACTCGAGATTGGCAGCCATGACGTTGCTGCCCAGGCGGACAGTTGCTGGTCCAGGGGTTTGCTGTCCCGCCTTGGGGGAGCCCGAGAGAACAAAGTTAACAAAAACCGTAGAACTCACCGGCACGGCAACGCCATCTTTCAGATAGGGGGAGTATCTCCACTGCTTTACCGTATCCACAGCGGACCCGACGAGTAGAGGATGTCCTTTCAGGATTTGGACGCTGTCCACTTCACCTTTCTCGTTTACGTTCACTGCCAGCAACACCTCTCCCTGAATGCCCTGAATCTTCGCCTCGATCGGGTAAGACGGATTCACTTTCTTCACGAGTTTTTGCGACAACTCGTCCGTCGAAATGGCCACCGAGGAGCTGCTGGAACTACCAGAGCTTGGGTCCTGTGCATGCTGCAAAGGGGCTGTCGGTCCTTGCCGCAGAGGAAACGCTCGACTGGCCAGTTTCCCGGTCAAGGAAAGCAGGGCCAACAAGACCGTCAGAGAAACAACGATGCGAGTTCGTGACATGGCAACCTCCATCAAGATCAACGCAACGCGTTGAGTTAGGTGATGTTTGGTGAGGAACAAAGGAGCGAAAGTGAGTTCAGGCCGACCACGCGCCAGGGCCATCTGCAGAAGGGCTTCAAGATAAGTTTTGCGTTCGTCCGTAGTCTTCAGCACCAGGCGGTCAACTACCTGCTCCCGCGACACTTGAATTCGGCTCGTGAGCCACCAGACAGCAGGATGAAACCAGAAGAGCGCCACGGCCATTTCTTCCAGCAGGTTGAAAAACCAGTCTTTCCGGCGTACGTGCCACAGTTCGTGGCAGACAATCGCTTTTTGAAAGCCGGCTGACATCTGGAGAAAACTGGCTGGCAACAGGATAAGAGGTTTCCATAAGCCGAAAGCCACCGGGCTGCTGATGTCGCTCGAAAGGTAAATCTGCGGAGCGACCCCCATGTTCGCGCAAATGTCAGCCAGCTTCTGTGAAAGCGGATGCAGCCGTTGCGCGTTTCTCACATAGAATCTCAGCCGGCAGAGACCCACACCCAACCAGGTTAGGCGCGCTACAATGCCGAGCGCCAACACGCTCGCTAAGATTTCGGCGATTGGGAGACTGATGGGACTCTGGGCAGCTGCAGCGAATGTTGTCTCGATATGAACGGAGCCAGATTCTTTCAGCGCCAGAGTTTCAACCTGCAGAGGCCGCCAGGACTGGATGGCCGGCAGCAAAAAACAAGCAGCCAGCAACGCTTGCCAGTAGCGCAGCAAGACACCCGGGTGGCGGAGTTTCAAAATGAACGGCAAAACCGTGCCCGTTGCCCCTAGCGCCGCGATCTGCACGCTGTAAGCGAGAAGGTTGTCGAGCCAAAGATCAAGGGTCATTTGCTCTCCTGGATCATGCGAGTGATCTCGCGAACTTCCTTCTCTGAGAGATGCCGGTCCTTGACCAGATGCACCAACAACGGTTCGGCAGAGCCGTCGAAGACCCGTGTCACGAATTCCTGCACCATGGTCTTAATGACCTGCTCTTTGGGACGCGCTGGCTGGTAGACAAAAGCCCGGTCCTGTTGCGTCTTCTTGAGAAATTTCTTTTTCTCCAGGATCTTCATCATGGTCATCACGGTTGTATAGGCAATTGGGCGCTGCTCGCGCAACGTCTCGTAGACGTCGCGCACGGTGGCGCTCTGGCGGTTCCAGACAACCTTCATGATTTCCAGCTCCTGTTTGGTTAAAGTGGATGCTTTCATGTACTAAATAATTAGTACTAATTGCGAGTTTGTCAAGAGAAAAATCGTTGCCGGGCAGGCGAGAGTAGCGAGCTTCCTGGGAGCGCGGGCGTCTCGCCCGCAGCATATAACGCAGGCCAAGGACCGCACCTCCGGCCCTGCCGAGGACGCACGCGCTCCCAGGAGGTCTGGCGGGTCGGGAAGTTACCGAAAGTGTCTTTGCCAAATATCTGAATTTGGGCGACACTCACTTGGCCAAGCTCACCGAGACGGCGTCATCTTGACGTGAAGAGGCTGCCCATGAGGCTTATTTGCTTGGCTTGTTGAGTTCCGTTTTAACCGGAAGCGCTCTTGCCCAGACAGCGCCACAGGAACTTCTGACCGCCAAAACGGTCCACTTGAGCGATCGCAGCAGTGACCGGAAGCTGTTCGGTCAGATTCGAGAGCAGGTGAAACAGTGGGGGCGATGGGAAGAGGCAAGGAGCGCGAGGAATGCAGACTTGGTGTTGGTCTTGACCGTCGAACAGAAGTGGCTGGAGAAGATTCCACTGAAGAGCTTGGAGGGGCCGCACGCGACCCAGGCGGACGAGGAGTACGAGCTGCGAACGCTCACGGCGCGCAACCGTTTAGCCGAGTTTGCTTTCTCATGCGCGGTGTTATGAAATTTTTTGTGCCCTGTCGGGCAATATGAGGAAAGGGAACTTCCCATGCCAACACGCCTCGTCGTCGGCTTCATCGAGCAAGAGCGCGAGGACAACTTTAATGGGCCGGACCATGCCGCCTTGCGGCAGCACCAAAGGAAATTATTGTACTACTAGTAGCGAGCACCCTCAGACCGCCGAGGGTAGCGTCTCCGTCGGCCGCGGCCCCCTCACCCAGCCTTCGGCCACCCTCTCCCCACAAACGGGAGAGGGAGTTGCCTTCGAATTTGACCGAACTTTGAACTTCGTTGGCAGCAAGTGAACTAGTCCTGGTTGTCGTTCTGGCGTCGGCTCTTCGAGAACGAGGACGCCGACGAGGACGATTTTTCAGGAGAGGGTGTATAGTGGTGGATACGGAATCTCTTCAGACGAGTCAGTGACTTTGTTTGTTCGAAGAGTAAGGGAGAGTTGGTGAGTCCAATGAGCAAGCGATCGTTTCTAAGAACCTTGTTTTGGGGCAGCGTCATACTGTTTGGTACGTCTGAGGATTTGATGATGATGAGCCATTCCAGCAGAGAAAAGACGGACAGCCAAGGAAAGGAAGTCGTAACGCTTGGCGGCGGGTGCTTCTGGTGCGTTGAGGCGGTTTTTGAAGAACTGAAGGGCATTGAACGCGTGGAGTCTGGTTATTCAGGTGGTGCGGTGGCGAACCCTAGCTACCGGCAGGTTTGCACCGGTACCACGGGACACGCGGAAGTGGTGCAGGTGACGTTCGATGGGAAAGTAATTACGCTGAAAGAGATTCTGGAGATCTTCTTTCATGTGCACGACCCGACAACGCTGAACCGCCAGGGAGCGGACGCTGGCACACAGTATCGTTCGGTGATCTTTTACCACAATCCTGAACAGAAGCAGATTGCCGAGCGCGTGATCCAAGAGACAACGGCGGCGAAGCTTTGGGCCGACCCCATCGTGACAGAAATCGCGCCTTTGAAAGAATTCTACAGGGCAGAAGACTACCACCAGGAGTACTTCAAGTTGAATGGGACACAGCCCTATTGCCGTCTGGTGATTGCCCCGAAGATGGCGAAGTTCCGGAAGGAATATCGGGACAAGCTGAAGAGTCGGTAGGGAAGACAGAAGAGAGACGGCCGGACAGAGAAACGGCGAGACGGCGAGACGGCGAAACGGCGAGTTTATCCTTTACGGTTCGCCTTCTCGCCGTCTCGCCGTTTCGCCGTTTCGCCGTTTCTCCGTCTCCTTCGTCTCTGGCAAAGCCATACCCAGGAGACTCATTTCATGCATCAACGTCTGATGCAGACCTTCCTCCAATGGCCGGGGGTGAAAGCCCAGCTCACGGCGCGCCTTGCTATTTTCTCCCAGATAAGTTGAACCGGCAGTGACGCGCAAGCTCTCGGCCGTGTAGGATGAAGGCAGAGGCACAACGGAGCCTGCGATCCGCATCAGTGCTGCCAGTGTTTTCATCACGGCGGGAGAGGCGCGAAATCCTGGCGCCGGGATGCCGGTTATTCTTTCAGCGAGGTCAAGGGCTTCTTCCAGTGTGTGCACGGGGCCCGCGATGATGTAGCTCTCGCCAGGCTTGCCTTTTTCCATCGCCAGTACATGCCCTCGCGCTGTGTCGTCTACATGAGCCCAGCAGAAAGCCGTTTTCTTGGGCACCAGGGGAAGTTTTCGTTGCAGATACTGCGTTATGGTCCCTCGCACCGAGCTCGTGTCTCCTGGGCCGTAGACGAGGCCAGGCTGGACAATGACCAGCGGCAAGCCCTGTTGAATCATCGGCAAAGCCACCTCATAGTGCGCCGCCCACTTTGTACGGTCGTAGACGCTCAGCCAGGGGCCATCGTGACGGTAGCTTTCGTCCACTACTTTGCCTCGGGTGTCTGAAAAGACAGCCAGCGTGCTCGTGTACACTCCCTTTCTAATCTTCAGTTCCTGCATCAGCTCCAGCACATGCCGTGTGCCTTGCACATTGATCGCTTGAGCTGCATGCGGATTACCCTCGCCGATCTTGTACCAAGCGGCAATGTGGAATACACCATCAACTCCGGTCATTGGCCGGCGCATGCTTTCCTTGTCTGTGACGTCGCCTTTATGAAGCGCGACGCCCAGAGCAGCGAGGCCAGTAGCGCTGGAAGGATCACGGGCGAGCGCAATCACCTGGTGGCCGGCTTCGGCTAGTTGCCGGGCCACCTGCCCGCCAATGAAGCCGGTTGCTCCCGTCAAGAAATACTTCATCCTTTTGGAACTCCTTCCCATGGTCGGCGACGAGGGTATCAAGAGAGTCCGCTGGCGCGCAAGCGACGGAACGTCGTCGCAGCAGCTCGGCCACCTTGTCGAGCGAGGGCAAAATCGCTTCGCCTGCCTGAGGATACGCAGCAACCCCGACCGCTGTGCGTCTCGCCAGAACTGCCTAACGAATAGGAATCTTTGCGAGGGCCCGCGACCGGGCGGTGCGTTTAGCAGACCTGGCTTCCGTGAACGGTCGCAAAGATTTGGTTGGACTACAATGCTGGGCCGGCCGGTCTGTGCCGACTCTATGGGGATTGTATCCGATCCATTCGTCGGTCAAAAATTTGCAGGAAGTTAACTGGTTGGAAAAGGAGATCAAAAGTCTATACTCACCGCTCATGGTACCAGCAACCCCAGTGGAATCGAGCAACTTCTCTCCCAGCTGTCTCCCTACCTCGACAGCGGTTTTTAGTCCAACCGATTCCGTTTGCGACAGAGCGAAACAGGGTCTGTCGCGACGTTGTGAAGCCACTTTGACGGCTTGCAGCAAACAGCGGTTGTTTCCCGGAGTGGTCTGGACTCTGCACGTTTCGCTAATCCTGTTTAAAGCTCATGTCGATCACTTGGCTGGAGTAACTGATGGAGCCTTCAAAAACCGGGGTTCGGGAAACTTTCGAAGCCAGCAAGGAGGGAGTAAGCAATGTTAGAAATAAGTTCAAAAAGCTTAGAAACCTATCTGCCCGCAGGTGCAAATCCATTCGCTCAGGAAAGGACTGAGCGAGTCTTGGTTGTCGATGATGAGCACTTTATTCGTGATGTCTTGACAAAGGTGGTCTCCGCCGAAGGGTTCAAGAGCGACACAGCACAGGACGCTCAAGAAGCAATGCAGAAGCTGGCCCAGGCTGAATATGAGATGGTGTTAACCGACATCACAATGCCCGGCCTCGATGGATTACAGTTGCTTCAGCATGTCGCGACCCATTACCCGGAAATCGCGGTGATCATGATCACCGGGGTGAGCGATGTCAAATCGGCGGTCCATGCGCTGTCCAGCGGAGCCTATGACTACGTGACCAAGCCTTTTAATGTGCTTGAGCTGAAAAGCAAGCTCCATAAGGCTCTGGACCGCCGCCGGCTCGTGTTCGAGAACCGGCAGTATCAACTTGACTTGGAGCGAAGGGTGGAAGAACAGACCGCCGAGCTACGGAACGCCCTGGTCGGGATCAGAAATGCCTATTCCCATACCTTGGAAGCCCTCATCAATGCCCTGGACGCCCGTGAGCGTGAGACTCAAAGACATTCCAAACGGGTCAGTGAATATACCCTGCTGATAGCCCAACAAATGAGCATTCCTTTGGCCGAATTAGTAGATGTCGAGCGGGGTGCGTTGTTGCATGACATCGGAAAGATCGGGATTTCCGATAACATTCTCTTGAAGCCGGCGAAACTGACGCAAGACGAGTGGGTGGAAATCCGCAAGCATCCGGAGATTGGCTACCAGATTCTCAAGGGAATTGACTTTCTCGAAGAGGCCGCTCGAATGGTTCTGCAGCACCAGGAGAGGTTCGATGGCACAGGATACCCACAGCGTCTGGCAGGAAAAGAAATCTTGTTAGGGGCGCGGATCTTTGCCGTTGTCGATACGTTCGACGCCATGACTTCGGACCGGCCCTATCGCAAGGCCCTGAGCTACCAAACGGCTCGCGAAGAGATTATCCGTTGTTCAGGCACTCAGTTTGACCCTGAGTTGGTCGAGTGCTTCCTCAATATTCCCGAGCAGATTTGGTTTAAGACAAAACAGAGCTTGGTCGCTTGAATCATGGCTATCTTCGATACGTTCAATGCGGTATTGAAAAAAGCCGTCGAACTGAACGCTTCAGATATTCACATCAGTGCGGGCGGGACCGCGGGACCGGCTGCCTGTTCTCAGCGAGGCGAGTCGAAGTTAAAGACAACAAGCGTCATCATTGATTGATACGCAGACAATTGCAGGGAGCTTGAGCAATGAACCAAAACGCAGGGTCTTTATCGGAGAACGCGCATTTGGCGGATAATCCAATTCGGTTTAAAGTTCTGGTTGTTGATCAACCCGGACCCCATCTTGACGACCTCATGGCCGTCCTGGGAGAGGTCGGCTACAACGTCGACGCCGCCTCGGATTCCGAAGCCACCTATCGCAAGTTGAGAAGTTCAGTGCGGCCTGTTGACTTGTTAATTATCGACCCCGAGTCTCTCCCAGGGGTGGACGGCTTGCGGTTTCTGAAGGTCCTAAAGAAAGACGAGTGCTGTACAGACACTCAGCTCATCGTTACGATCCGTGGATTGCTTGATGAAAGATTCGTTGACGTTCGCGGCGAGTTAGCCATCCGTGCCTCTTTTAACAAAGTACGCCCGCTCGAAGAGCTGCTTTGCCTGGTGACTGCCATCCTACCACCTCAGGGGCACAACCTCAGAACCTCGCGCCGATTCCCTGTGAAATTCCTGGTTCATTACGCCGTTGGGACGAATCGCCAGGTTTTCTATGCGAGCAACCTCGGCCTCGGTGGCATCTTTGTCTGTAATTCTCAGCCCGATCCTGTTGGCACCCTAGCTCAATTGGCTTTCACTCTGCCCGGGAACACGGTCCCGCTGAAAGCCGAGGCTAAAGTTGTCCGTGTGGTTCAACATGTCTCGGAGGTCGAACCTTTGCACTACCAGACGTTCCCTCCGGGCAATGGCCTGGTTTTTGTGGAGATGCGGGCAGAACATCGAGGCCTTTTGAAAGAGTTTTGTGATCAGGAAGAGACACGGATCTTCCGCATGCCAGCGATGCTCACGAACGGGCCCATGGCCGAAAAACAGGTCAGGTGACTCATGATCCCAACCCTGCGAAATCTCGACAACTTAGGGCGCATACTCGAAACCCTCAAACCGATTCGTCTCAGATTGCTTACTTCCATTGAAAACGAAGCCAGCATTCCAGAATTCTTGGACGGCGTGCGCACCACTCTGAACTTGGAAGATCTGGCGCTGTACTTTGTCAATCCAGAAAAGCAAAAGCTGGGGACCGGATCGCGATCAGGGATTTATCGATTCAGAAGGGAATATCTTGCCAGTGTAGATATCAAGGGCTCCATTCCTGGCAAAGCGGTGATGACCGCACAGACCGTTCTTGAACCCTATGTCGCTGGCCCAGTCGCTTCTCAGGAGTTGATTCAGCCGCGGATGGAGTTGGCAATTCCGATCAAGATCGGCCAGGAGGTGGTTGGCAGTCTCGATTCCCTTATACCTGACGGGAAGCGGCTTCTCGGCTACCACTACGCTGTCCTGGAACTGGCTGCGGTTGATCTGGCAATCGCTTTGACCAATCTCAGAGCCGTCAAGCGACTCAAAGACCGTTTGAGCACCGATGAATTGACAGGGCTCTGCAATCAGAAGCATTTCTTGGAGCGCTTGGAGATTGAACTGAAACGCTCGAACCGAAACGGCTCATCTTTGGGCATTCTGCTGTTTTCCATCGATAACATGGCAGAGATCAGCGAGCTTGGGTATTCGGTGCGGGAGAAAGCAGTTCGGCATATCGCCCAGCTGTTGAGCCGGAAAACTCGCGCGACTGATGTGCTGGCGCGATTTGGTGATACGGAATTCACTTTGACTTTGGGTGGATGCGATCTTGAGACATCTCTGTTCGTTGCTGAAAAGTTTCGAAAACTGGTTTCCGACCAATCTGACGACGATCTGGGACCGGTGACGGTAAGCGTCGGTATAGCCACATACCCGGTGCACACTACCGACAAGGACGAACTTGTTTTCCTGGCCCGGCAAGCAGCCTGCCTGGCGCGGTACGGTGGAGGCGATCAGGTCAGCACCATTGGGAGCGACGCCATGAGGACCATGGCTCTCAAAGCATTCAGTGCGATGCTCAATCCCGAACACTTTCAGACCGGACCGCAGGTGGCCAGCGACGTTGCTGCACGCCTGGAAGCATTAGCAGGCGAGCCCATCTTTTCGCCGGTAGTGCAGCAGATTGTCGAAAGCCTAGCCAGCGCGATTGATGCCAAGGACCGCTACACCAAGAATCATTCTGAAGAAGCTACCATTTACGCTGAGGCTCTAGGGAGGGCCTGTGAGCTCCCAGAAAAGCAGCTGGAACTAGTCAAGATGGCTGCCAAGCTTCACGATCTTGGAAAGATCGGTGTTCCTGAGCAGATCCTCAGAAAGGCCGGCCCCCTCAACGATGAAGAGTGGCAGATCATGCGTGAGCATCCCACCCTCGGGGCAAAGATTCTGCAACCCATCGAGTCTCTGGCAGAACTGGTGCCCATTGTTCAATGCCACCATGAGCGCTGGAACGGATCAGGCTATCCGGCCGGCTTGAAAGGAACTCAAATCCCGCTGGAAGCACGCCTGATTGCTGTCATCGATTCTTTCCATGCGATTATCAGTGAACGACCCTATAAGAAAGCGATGCCGGTCAGCTATGCGCTGGATCAGCTCCGAAACCAGGCTGGCACGAATTTTGATCCGGACCTGATCGAAACATTCTGCTCCATCGTGGATGCAGATGGAAATATTCGGGTGCCAGAACAAAGAGAGTTTCCAACGCTCGTCGCAAGTTCAGGTTTCCAGCTCGCTGACGAGAGGATCCATCCGTTTCCTGAAGCTTCAACCATGACCACCCGAAGAAAACCCGCAATCTTGTTGGTTGACGATGATCTCAATCTTCTCAATATGCTCGAAATGGGGCTTCGGGCGGACTATGACGTGGTGAGCGTTTTCGATCCAAAGAGAGCTCTTGAGGTTCTTGAGCAAGGCAACTTCGACGTGGTTATCACGGACGTCATCATGCCTGGACTGTCAGGTTTTGAGATTCTGCGAAGGGTCAAGGAAACGAGCGAACTCGTCGAAGTGATCTTGCTGACTGGCGAACTCCCAGATAAGGTCAGGCCCGCAGTAACGGCTTTGCAGGATGGCGCCCATGACTACCTCATCAAGCCTGTCAGTCTCTTGGAGTTGAGGGCGACGGTCCAAAAGGCCTTGGATAAACAACGGCAGCGGATGGAAAACAAGCAGCGCCTCCAAGAACTCATTCAGAGGGCTCATACCGATTACCTGACAGGTTTGAGCAACCGAAGTTATTTCTGCTCCCAGCTGAATCTGGAGTTCGAGCGCAGCCGGCGCCATGCCCGCAGCCTCGGCTGCCTGGTGTTCGATGTTGATCGATACAAGAAAGTCAACGACGAATATGGCCATGGCTGTGGCGACCTGGTATTGCAGCGCCTTGGAACTCTTGTGATGAAAAACTCCCGCTCCACGGATTTGAAGTGCCGCTATGGGGGAGATGAGTTTGTGCTCGTCTTGCCTGAGACCGATGAAGCCGGCAGCATGATATTTGCTGAGAAACTGCGCTGCTTGGTCGGAAGGGAGGTCTATGATTTTGCGGATCAAACGCTCAAAGTAACCATCAGCCTAGGCGTGGCGACCTTTCAGGACAAGAACTTCCACTCTCCCGAGGAACTGATCCATGCGGCAGACGCGGCTTTGCTCTCCGCCAAACGCGAAGGCGGGAACTGCGTTCGTTCCTCCGGTGAACTCCCTTCTTCAAGTCTCCCCTCGCTACTAAGCGCAGCCCTGAACGAAGTCTGTTTAGACGCTCGTCCGGGCTAGAAGGATTGAACTTTAGTCTGTCACAGTTCAACATCCTAACCTGGACGAGCCGGAATCCCAAAAGGGCCCATCTATAAGGTAGCGAGCAACCTCAGACCGCCGAGGGACGTGGCTGCGTTGGCTCCTGCCCCCTCACCCGGCCTCCGCGACCGCCGTCGCTTTGGCCACCCTCTCCCCACAAACGGGAGAGGGAGTTATCAAATTAGACCGAACTTTGAACTTCGTCGCCAGCAAGTGATCCTAGTGGCACAAAGTTGACGCTCACTCGAAATCATCGAAGATTCGCTCGCGGAGCCTATTTCGTGCAGCTGCCAAGGTGTTTGAATCCGGATTTCTCAATTCGCTGCCGCCTGGTAATTTCGACCGCTGCGCTGGTGATCGTGCGCATTTTGATAAGAGCGGACGACCCAATGTCAGGAGATAATATGGGGCTCTTCTATAGACCCCCCACGGGTGGGGAGTCCCTTCCTTCCTGCGTCGGTTTCGATTTGACCAACAACGTGCAGATCAGAAGAAATGACTCGACATTTCGCTTGCACGAACTGGCACACCATAATATAAGACTAGTCACTATCGAAAGAAGTAACAGTGAATCCTCGTTCAAAGCCCAATTCATCGCAGGTCATGCGGTTCTCTTCGGGGGAAGGCCCCGCTTTGAACGATTCCTGCTTTCCGAACCCAGAGAGCCCAAGATGAAAAGGAAGCCAACGGATGCCGAGCTGAAGGCTCAGATCGCTGAACGCCAGCGTGCGGATCAGGCGTTGCGAGCCAGTGAAGAGCTAAATCGGAGGATTATTGAAGCGGTTCCTTGTGGTCTCGTGGTGGTTTCGCGTGAGGGCGCAATCCTTAAAGCTAATACAGTGGCGCAAGACATCCTTGGATTGTCTTTCGATGAACTGACAAAGCGTTTTGTCTCGGATTTCGAGCCGGAGACGTTTTGGGAGAACGGAACAGCGTGCCCGGTCGAGGACTACCCTGTATCGAAATGCCTGGCGACTTGGCAACCTCAGCCGGCAACTACCATCGGCGTGCGCCGACCCGATGGGCAGGTTTCCTGGGCGATCTTTACCGCCATTCCGTTCTCAGAGCCGGAAACCGGCGAGATGATCGGTGCGGTGGTCACCTTTGTGGACATCACCTCGCGCAAACGGGCAGAAGCACAGCTCGAAGAGAGTGAAGCGCTTTTTCATTCCCTCTTTGACCAGGTTCCCATCGGCTTAGGGATTGCCGATCCGGAGGGTAATCTGATCGCATTCAACGATGCCATGCTCAAACCGGGTAGTTGGAATCGAGAAGACATCGAAAAAATACGGAATGTAGCACTTCTCTATTATGACGCAACTGAAAGAAGCCAAGCGTTAGCCACTGCGCAGCGGCAAGGCTATCTTGATCAGTACCCCGCACGTTTTAGACGCAAAGACGGTTCCTGCTACAATGCCTTGCTCAGCCTCAGGCCCATTCTTGTTAAGGGAAACCGCTGCTGGCAGGCGATGGTGGAAGACGTTACCGAGCGCAAGCTGGCCGAAGAAGCGCTTCGTGTCAGCGAGGAGCGCTTCAGATCCCTGTTCGAAAACGTCCCAACCGGTGTCTATCGCACCACTCCAAACGGGCGCATTCTCAATGCCAATCCAGCATTGGTGAGAATGCTCGGTTACGACTCCTTCGGTGAATTGGCCGTTCGTGACCTGGCAACGGAGGGGTTCGGTCCCGGATATTCGCGAGATGAATTCCACCAACAAATTCAGAGGCAGGGTGAGGTCAGAGCCTTGGAAGCGGTTTGGACAAAGCGGGACGGCAGCCTGATTGTGGTTCGAGAGAATGCCAGGGTCATGCGCGACAGTGAGGGAGCGATCTTGTTTTATGAGGGCACGGTCGAAGACATTACCGAACAGAAGCTGGCTGCGGAGGCGCTGAGAGCCAGCGAGGATCGTTATCGGGAACTTGTGGAGAATGCTTCTGAGATTATTTACACCCATGATCTTGAAGGAAACTTTACCTCAATCAATAGAGCAGGAGAACTGATCACGGGTTACTCGCGTGATGAAATCCTGCAAATGAACATCGTCCAGCTGGTGGCCCCTTCAAGTGGAGAGTTGGTCTCTCGGTTGATTGAACGCCAGTTGTCAACAACCACCGCTGCCGACGAACTGATTTTCATCACGAAAGACGGTCGTGAACTAACGATGGAAGTTAGTACTCGGTTTTTGTATCAGGAGTGGAAAGTCTCAACGGTGTTGGGCATTGCCCGAGACGTGACTCAACGCAAGCAGTTTGAAGCACAGCTGCGGCATTCTCAGAAAATGGAAGCCATGGGGAAACTGGCCGGTGGAGTGGCGCACGATTTCAACAATCTGCTGACTGCCATTTTGGGCTACAGCCAACTTTCACAGGCAAAGCTCGAGCCGGAACATCCTGTTCACGAAGATCTGGCAGAGATCGCAAAGACAGCAGAATATGCGGCGGGTTTGACACGCCAACTCCTGACCTTCGGCCGTCGTCAGATCATCTCCCCGCGAATCTTGAATCTGAACGAGTTCGTCAGCAAGCTGAACACCCTGCTGCGTCGACTGATTGGTGAGGACATTGACTTGACGTTCATAGCAGCTCCCGATCTGGCCTCAGTCAAGGCCGATCCGGGAATGATCGAGCAGGTTATCTTGAACCTGGCACTCAATGCCCGCGACGCAATGCCGCAAGGCGGCAAGCTCACCCTGGAAACTGCAAACATTGAACTGGACCAAAGCTACGCCCAAAGCGACCGTTTACCAGTCAAACCGGGGTCTTATGTCATCTTGGCAGTGAGTGACACCGGAATTGGCATGGATGTCCAGACTCAGAACAGGATCTTTGAACCGTTTTTTACGACCAAGGACCTAGGCAAAGGAACAGGATTGGGACTCTCCATCGTGTATGGGATTGTGAAGCAGAGCGGAGGATACATCTGGGTTTACAGTGAATTGGGAGTCGGAACAACATTCAGAATCTACTTGCCACAAACCACAGAAGAACTGGAAATTAGCGTACCAGCGGCAGTGCCTTCTGCAAAGCGTCAAGGATCGGAAACGATCCTTCTGGTGGAAGACGATGCTCGCGTTCGGAGTTTGGCCCGGGAGATACTGGAGACGAGTGGATACGGGGTCATCGAGGCCTGCAGCGGAGAAGAAGCCTTGATGATTTCCGGGCAGCGCCAAGGTCCTATCAATCTGCTAGTAACCGATGTGGTGATGCCGAAGATGAACGGCCCGGAGCTGGCTCAGCGCATGGGATTGTCACGTTCGAAGATGAAAGTCCTACATATCTCCGGCTACGCGCAAAACAGCATTATTCATCACCAACTGCTGGAGCGCGGAGAGGCCTTTTTGCAAAAGCCCTTCACTCCGAAAGGCCTGACCACCAAGGTCCGCGAAGTGTTGGATACTGGAAGTGCCAGCGTATCCGGTGGTGCACGATGACAGTAGCGTCCTCGAAGTGCTCCGGAGCATGCTTGAGAATGCAGGGTCGTTGACGCCAGAGACGGCAAGCAGTTAGGGGATACCTTCGAACCCAGCCGGTAGACCTTACATCGTGCCCCCACTTTTCCAATGTTCTGCGGAGCAGCATGCGTGATACAGGATCGTCTTCGGCAATCAGAACCTTCATGGTGTCTCCCCGCCGGCAGGAAGCTTCTTAACCAGGGTTAGTTCGTTCCCTGTCTCGCTGTACCGCATGTCATCCACGAAGGCGCGCATCAAGAGTATGCCCCGGCCACTGGCCTTGGCCAGGTTTTCGGGGGCCGTGGGATCGGGGATTTCACCTGGATTGAACCCTGGCCCCTCATCGCGAATGACAAAAACGACTTCCGAACGCGTCATCGTGGCTTTGACGTGAACGCGGCGCTCCCGGTGCGGACAGCTGCGCCGCCGTTGCTCAGCCACTGCTAAGAAAGCGGTCTCGCCGGCTTCGCGCAGTTCTGAACTGACTTCGAGATTGCCGTGATACATCGCGTTAAGCAGCGCTTCATGCAGTGCGATGCCCAGCTGCATCCGGGTCGTTTCATCCATGCCTTTCAGCCTACCGGCGCCCTCTTGCAAATGAGCCACCAGAGGGGCAATTAGCTCCGGGTCATTTTCCAGGCAGAAGCTGGACTCTGCCTGGCACAAGTAGCCGACCAGACGATGGCGACGGTCTGTGCGTGACAAAGCGAGGACATGATCTAGCGTGCGGGCTAGATAGTGGGCCAGATTGGTTTTGGGCACAAAGCTAACGGCGCCCTGCTGCAATGCTTGCAACAGCAGTGGCGTCACTGCTTCTGCCGTCATTAGGATGATGGGCAGGCTGGGATGCCTGGCGTGAATGTCGCGCAGCACCGCCAGGAAATCGGCGCCCTGGGCGGGCAAGGCTGCCAGGACAACATCGGGAGACAACCGCTGGATAGCCGACAACGCTTCACTGCCACTGCCTGCGTAAATGACCTCGGCTTTGCCATTCCGTTGCAGCAGGTCTGCTGTGTGACGGCGATCTGCGGCCGATTCATCAACAAGCAAGATTTTCGGCATCTTCCGGGTCACTCCCTTGAAAACGGGAAACGTGAGAACGGCTGTATCAGGCGGGGTCGGGACAGCCTTCCGCCAAGCATCGCTGCTCGGGCCTCAGCGGATGCGTGATCGACTCGGAGATTCAAAGAGTTCACTCCTCGCCGCGCACCGTTGGCAGCGGCTCCTTCAGCAACTGTTGGAAGCTCTCGAGCTCGGGCTTGACGACGCGCTCGTAGCAGGCAGGACATATGCTGTGGCTGAACTGGGCTTCCGAATGCGCGGCCACGTAGCTCTCGATCTGCTGCCAGTAATTGTTGTCGTCTCGAACGCTCTTGCAGTAGGAACAGATGGGCAGCAGGCCCTGCAGCAGGTTCACCTGGGCCAGCGCTTCTTCCAGTTCGGACACTCTCCGCGCCAGCGCCTCCTGCAAATGGAGCAGGCGAACCCCGACCTGCAGGCGTGCCTTGAGTTCGCGCGGATCGAATGGCTTGGTAACATAGTCGTCGGCTCCCGAGCCTAAACCCTCCGCCAGGTCTTCCGTCTGTCCTTTGGCCGTGAGCAGGATGACGTGGCAAAGGCGGTGTTGCGGCAAGGCGCGCAGGCGGCGACAGATCTCCAAGCCATCGATGCCCGGCATCATCCAGTCCAGAATCGCCAGGGGAGGAGCTTCATCGCGCTGGAGGGCCGCCCAGGCCTGCTGGCCGTCGCAATATGCCTCTACGGCGTAACCCCATTTTTCCAGGGTAGCCTGGAGAAGACGCTTGGAGGTGGGATCGTCTTCGGCAATCAAGACACTTCTACTTTTCCTTTCTTCGGCAACCATTTGCGTTTCCTGCCCGCAGCAGCACCCGGCCGCTGCGCTCCTTGACAGCCTTCTCCAGCTTCATCCCCGGCTTGATGTCATCCAGGTTGATTTTTCCTCTGATGGTCTTCCTGACGGCTCACTTCAGCTTGTCGAGCTGAGGCTTCATCTCTTTGTCGTAACACTCCGGGCAAAGGCTGTGGGAAAACAACACCTCGGAATGTTCCGTGACGTATTGTTCCAACTGAGTCCAAATGTTTCGGTCGTCGCGAATCTTCTTGCAGTAAGAACAGATGGGCAGCAGACCTCGCAGCTGGCGGACTTCCTGCTGCAGGGTCAAGATGCGTTCGGCCACGCGCAGCCGTGCCTGGAGCTCATCGGCGTCAAAAGGCTTCACCACAAAATCGTCGGCGCCCGCCTCCATCCCCTCCAGATAGTTCGCCTTACCAGACAATGCCGTGAGCAGGATGATGTAGGTATAGCTTGATCGCTTCTCCGCCCGAACTTTCCTGCAGAGTTCCAAACCATCCATCTCCGGCATCATCCAGTCGGAAATCAGTAAAGGCGCGTGCTGTTTGGAATAAAGATCCCAGGCCAACCGGCCGTTCTCAACAGCGGTGACGTCATGCCCGTGCTTGTTCAGGAGCTCGCTAAGCACGATGCGTGACACCAGATCATCTTCAGCAATCAGTATCTTCATCCTGACTTCCTATCCTGCTTGAAAGTCATGGCGTAGCGGGCAGTGTGGGAACACTCCCAGGCTTTCAAGCACCCATCGAATCGACAGTGGATAGTAGAATCCTTAGCTATATTTAACAGAGATCGCTATTTATCCGGGGAATTGTGGAACAGAAGGAGGGCGAAGGGATCGCGGTTTTTTGGGGGCCGCTGATGTGGCTTACAACACCAGCAAACCGATGAAAATATCGCCCCGTTTCTCGGCGTCGGCTTTTCGAGTACGAGGACGATTCTCAGGAGAGGAAAACAGGACTCGGCAAACTACGCCCGGATGCGCTGCTGCGCATTCGCTCGAAACAAGAGCAAAACCGCAAAGGGGACACGGGGCGCCGCGTCCCCAAGTGCGCAGTTACCTGACCGGCTTGCCGCGTGCATCTAGAATGGAGACTTCTCCCAGGTTCAGGTCTCGAATGGGCTGCTCGATCTGTTTCAAGTCGCCCACGATAACAGCCACGGCGTTGTCGGGGGTAAGGTACTGGCGGGCCGCTTCCCGGGCCTGCACCAGCGAAACCTCGTGAATAGCCTGGGGATACCGCTGAATGTCTTCCAAGGGTAAGTCAAACGAGACGACATCTACCACCTGATCGACCAGCCGCCCCAGGGTTTCGAAGCGCTGCGCAAACCCGCGGGTGAGATTCGTTTTCGCCATTTCAAGCTCCTCGGCGGTGATCATCCTCTCCTCGCGAATTTGCTGAAGCTCCTTGCGAAACTCAAGCAAGGTCTCGCGCGTGAACTGGGTTTGAACTCCGGCGCCCGCAGCCCAGAATCCGAGCCGGCGGCCGTAAGCAAACACTGACGACGCGCCATAGGTGTATCCTTTGTCCTCGCGCAGGTTCATGTTCAGGCGGCTGGAGAACGCCCCGCCCAGCACCGTGTTCATCAACTCGATGGCGTACAGGTCTTCGGTGCTGCGGCGGGGACCAATCGATCCAAAGCGAACCTGCGACTGTGGCGCATCGTGGCGGTCAATCAAGCAAACGCGCAAGGCCTGCGGAGGCCGCACCAGTGGCATCTCCGCTGACGGAATCACGGCCCGTTGCCAGCTTCCCAAAAGGTCTTCCGCCAGCCTGACTGCTTCGTCCAGATCGACGTCGCCCGCAAAAATCA
The DNA here is from genome assembly GCA_022616615.1 of Acidobacteriota bacterium. Classification (GTDB taxonomy): domain Bacteria; phylum Acidobacteriota; class Terriglobia; order Versatilivoradales; family Versatilivoraceae; genus VFZK01. The sequence goes on along the minus strand of JAKEER010000180.1, from coordinate 2,340 downwards.
GCGCCCCGTGGTTTGGCTTCCAGTAGCTCCGATAGAATGTCTCCAGGTTGTCGCGAGTGATTGTCTGGACCGAGGCTTCATGGCCGGCCACTTCGCGCCCGAAGGGATGATTCTCCCCGAACAGAACAGTCCGGAAAACTTTGCGCGCGATGTTGGGAGGACTGTTGCGCTCCTGCAGGATGCCATCCAGCCGCTGCCGGCGCTGCCGCTCCAGTTCCTCCTCCGGGAAGGCCGGATTCAGAATCAGGTCGGCCATCACCTCCAGCGACGGACGCAAGTGCTTTCGAAGCGTCTCGAGGCTCACGTGCGACACCTCAGACTCGGCCGAAGTTCCCAGCGACGTTCCCAGCAAGTCCAGTTCCGCCTGGATCTGCAGCGCCGAACGTGAGGTTGTCCCCTCGTCGAGCATTTCGGCGGTCATCCAGGCGGTTCCTGCAAGATTGGCCGGATCATCGGCGCCACCTGAGCGCACCACGAGCCCGACGGCCGCTTTGGGCAAAGCGCGCCGTTCGCAGACAATTACGCGCAAACCATTGGCGAGCTGGGCCGAACGAAGCTCTGGAGGTGTAAAGGGCTTCTTTACTCCGAAAGCGGGCGCGCGGCTACGGTCAAATTCAACGGCCTTGGGGCGATCTGACGCTTCGGGCGTAAAGGTTACAGCCAGACGATTGGGCGTGCTCAAATACTGCCGGGCTACGTGGCGAATGCCTCCGGCATTCACCCGGTCGAAGCGCTCATAATCTTCTGCGAAATACCCGGGCGATCCCAGATAGGTGTTGTATTGATTGAGCAGGTCGGCCTTGCCGCCAAAGCCGCCCAGACGCTCCAGGCCGTTAACAAAATCGAACTCTTGCTTTGCTTTTTCCCGCAGCAGTTCTTCTTCCGAAGGTCCAAGTTCAGCGAACCGGTTAACCTCTTCCAAAATAACCTGCTCCAACTCGCCTAGACTCTGGCTTGGCCGAGCCGTCGCGATGATGCCAAACAAGCCGGCAATTTCCAGAGAGTAATTGAACGCCGAAACATCCGAGGCGATCTGCTTGTCATAAACCAGCGTCTTGTAAAGGCGGGAATTCTTTCCCTGGGACAAGATGTGCGAGGCGAGGTCCAGTTCCGCGTCGTCAGCGCGGAAGTAGCCCGTGGTAGGCCAGACCAGATATAGACGCTCCTGCGGGATGCGGTCGGCGACAGTGATGCGCTTCTCGCCCTCCAGACGTGGTACCCATTGAACCGGCCGTTCCAGCGCCGGACCCGGCGGAAATGGACCGAAGTACTTTTCAACCAGGCGTTTGGCTTCTTCGATCTCAAAGTCGCCGGCTACGACGAGGCTGCAGTTGTTTGGCGTGTAGTAGGTGTTAAAGAAGTTCTTCACGTCCTCTAGCGTCGCGGCGTCGAGGTGTTCCTGCGAGCCAATGACCAGCCAGGAATAGGGATGCCCCTTGGGGAAAAGGTTTTCGAAGATCATCTGTATCGCCCGGCCATAGGGCACGTTCTCGTAGCTCTGGCGACGTTCGTTCTTGACGACAGCTCGCTGATTGTCAAATTTCTCCTGAGTCAGTGCGTCGGTCAAAAAGCCCATTCGGTCTGACTCAAGCCACAGAGCGTACTCCAACGCCTCCCGCGGAACGGTCTGGAAATAGTTGGTCCTGTCAAAACTGGTCGTGCCATTCACTCCGCCTTCACGGAGGTTGGCGCCGGCTTTCTCGACGTAGGTGATGTACTCGCCGTCGGCGTGCTTAGAACCCTGAAACATCATGTGTTCGAAAAGATGGGCGAATCCGGTGCGTTCCGGCTTCTCATTTTTCGACCCCACGTGATACCAGAGGTTCACATGCACCACAGGCAGCTTTGGGTCGTAGTGCAGAATAACTTGGAGGCCGTTATCCAACCGGTACTTCTCAAAGGGAATGTTCAGCTCGACTGACAAAGGATCTCCTTCTGAAACGAGACTTGACGTTGAAAGATGAGAAAGAAAAACCACGGGCAATACAGGGCGGGATGAATGTCTCCGTCTCTTAGTGCCTCGGCCGATTTTTGCGCGGCCGCCAGCGGGGTTAGAAACCATTGTGGGCCACGAGGCTGGAATTCCCAAGCAGATTCTATCCACAGCCGAATCGAGGCCGGTCTCGTTGAACCCGAAACAAAAGGGTCTTCGTCATTCCCGCGAATGCGAGAATCTGCGAATTGGACGTCTTTCTGGCTCCCCTCCTGAGATCAGGAGGGGATGTGCCGCGCAGCGACGGCGGTCGCGCAGCGGCACGGGGGTGGTCTGAGGGATGCACCGAGAACCGTCATTCAAGCGTTTCGTATCGAGGAAGAGCCTTTGCGGCACGAAACGTTCGA
>JAKEER010000897.1 GCA_022616615.1 Acidobacteriota bacterium | reverse complement strand
GGTGTCTATTTTTTCAAAATCCCCGACACCAAGCGGTTAGGATTGTTTGTAAGTGATTGCAACAAAAAGAAATGATCAGGTATGGCGGAGAGGGAGGGATTATCTGGGTCCTCTACCGACAAGTCAAAAGATGACAAGTGAATAGAGCGGAACCTCAACGATAGGTAGAAATTCGCTCTTTTCCTGCTGTCTCCGTCTTTTTCGTACATTCTTCTCCTTTTTCGTCGTTTTACCCACCTGGTGTCACCTGAAGGTGTCACCCGCCATCCGTGCGTTTGTCCTTCCCGTTGGTCTTGATCGAGGCAATCAATGAGACGATTGGAGGGCGAGCATGACGCATGTACGCTTGCCAATGCAAAGGGAGGCTGTGGGAAATCGACTGTCGCCTTGAACCTGGCCGTCTGTTTTGCTCGGGCAGGGCAAGATCCTGGAGCAGATTGAACCTCTTCCCGTAGTGTCAAAGCCAATACGAGAGGCTGGTGCAGCGATGCTAGACCAAGTGGGAGAGGCTGAACAAGCTGCTGAACAAGCTATAGAGCCAGACCCTTGTCCAGGCACAGGGTCTGTGCATGTCGCTGTGGAAAACTGCCCGGCCAATTTGACCACCGTGGCCACAGGAGAGTCTCCTGGGTGGCCAATTTGTCCACGCGGCACCCCAGTCAAAACGACCACCGTCGCCGATTTGACCACCCTGGACAAATTGACCACGCCAGATAGCCTGGCCAATTTGACCACCGTCAAAGGTACCCTACACGTTCCCAACTCGATCGTAGACGTATTGCTCCCAGCCCTGGAACCAGCTGCTGCCTTACTCTACCTTCGTCTCTATCGGCTCTCGCACGGCTACCGAAACGAGAGCTGCATTGTCGGCCTTCAGAAGCTGGCAACTGCCACCCACACAAGCCAGAAGACCGTTCAGCGGGCCATCGACTATTTGGAGAGGCGGCGGCTCATCGTGCGTGAAGGAGCCAACCTTGGGGGCAGGACCCGAGGACTCCAGTTTCGAGTCCGAGTCCCCGGCAGCCTGGCCAATTTGACCACCCTGGACAAAACGACCACCGTGGGCAAAATGACCACTCCCGACAAAATGGTCAAAATGACCACCCTGGTCAATTTGGCCAGCAATAAAGATGATGATTTATTAAATACAAATCATCATCAAAGCAGAGAAGCGCTCAGTTTTCCACAGCTCCCAACAACCGTACCACAGGAGGCGCGCGTTGCGCGGAGAGAGAACGATGCACTTCTCGATCGCAGCGAAGCTGGTTTGGGCAGCGTGAAACAGCCGCGTTTCGACCACCTCACTCAAACGGTCACCGCATACACAAGCGTCACCAGGAATCCTTGGCTTCAGACGGACACGGTTTCTTATCTGCAACACCATGTCGACCAGGTTCCAATCGAAAAGGTCAAGACCGTGATTCAAACCGTGTTTGAAAGAGCTGAGTGCAGAATCAATAGTTTCGCCTACTTCGTGAAGGAGATCCTGGCAACAAACGATCTGCGCACCCTAGGTGGAAGACGAAAAGCTTTGGCTGGAATCATTCGACGGGTTCGTGAAAATCACATGGGGTTGGCTAGCTACGCCATCGCTGACCTGGTCGTTGACGTGAAGAGCGCTTGCGCCCGCGAGGGAGTCATGTTCGACAACGACCTGTTTAACGAACTGATCAAATGACGTTTTCGTGTTAGACCACATTTTTTTTGGAGCGGTTGTGACAAAACCGTATGAGTGAGGCCATCTTCTTCAATAGACCTGCTTAGCGGTCATGAAGTGGTCTCGCTTCTCTCGAACAAAGAGTGCTGTTGGTGATGTCGGCGTAACACGCTAGCAGTTTTAGTCTCACCTGAGCCTGTAGGGTTTCCGGAGCCTTTATCATGGATAAGCGAGACCATGACGCTATTCTGAACGCTTACAACGTCGCCAAAGAGCAGTTGGCAAGGAAGAAGAATGACACAGATTCTGCGGCGGATGCTTTACAGGAGAGCATCGTCGGGGTCATCAAAGCGCGAGCTCGGGTGAAGAACCTTCCTGGATACGCGCTCCGCGCAGCGTATCGGGAGTTCAAGCGGCTGATAAACTTGGAGCGGCGATCAGAACAGACGGCTGAAAAGGAGATTGAGTCACATCCTGATGTAGGCTGGGAAGATCGTGTCAATGATCGTGTGCTCATTCGCCAATTGCTTTCGAAACTGGAGGCACGAGACCAAATCCTGCTCCGGCTGTATTCAGAAAATTATCCTTGGAAGTATATTGGCCCCATCGTGGGAATGACCCCCAAAAGTGCCAAACAGACGTGCTACCGATTGTTACGCCAGCTTCGCCAAACGGCCAAAGGTGGCAAGCTGAAGGGGTCGCTGGAAGATCACCGCACGAAGCGCGGTTAAGAACCATGGCCAAGACCACTTCGAAGCAGTCGAAAGACAATCGGTTCAGTCGGAAGGAAGAGCGCGAGATTCGTGAAGCGCTGAGGCAAACCTATGCCAGCGAATCTCCAAATCCGAATCGCGAAGGATGTCCCAACAAGGCGACGCTTAGGGCGCTAGCCCGTCGAGAAACGTTTCCCGCGGTTCAGGAGGTCGTCTCTCACGTCAGTCGTTGCTCGCCATGTTCCCAGGTACTGACCCAGTTCATTCGCCAATACCAGTCTCGGCAATGGGTCTATCGAGTGGCGGCAGTGGCTTTGATTGTGGTGGGCATCGCGGCATGGGTATCGTGGGCACTCATGCGAAATCGAGGTACGTATGGGCCACAGCCCCCAGGGATCGTCAAAACTCCACCAGAGCCGGCGTCCCCGCCTCAGACTAAGGAACCTTCAGTGCGAGAACGTAGGCTGCCCGAGCTTCAGCTTGTCGTGCTAGACCTTCGCAAACGCGGTATCAGCCGCGGAGAGAACAGCAATCAAGATGGTGAACTCTCTCTACCCAAGGGGCGGCTGAGGCTTTCCATCTACCTACCCTTTGGCAGCGACGAAGGTAACTATGAAGTCCGTGTTTCTGGAAGGCGGGACCAAGTTCTGATGGCGAAGGGCCGCGCAGCCTTGAAAAACCGCATCAATGCCTTGACTGTCGAGATGGACACCAGCGCCTTTGAAGCAGGGAGATACAGCTTAGCGATCCGCGAAGCCGGATGGGGCTGGTTTCGATATCCACTCCGTGTGAAATAGCTTGTGTCACGCGAGAATCCGCCATTACTCCGGTACCGGCGCTCCTGGGACTTTGGATCTGGAGTCACTTGCCTGATGGGGTAGTCTCGGGAACAGCTCGTAGGAGAGGAACATAATCGACAACGCCATTGTCGGCGCACTCTGCTGATACATAGATAGTATGCGGCGAGGTACATCGCGGCAGGCGCAGGGCGGAGCGTGGCCCGGCGGCAACGACGATCGGATGGGGATTAGTAGACCACTGCCGTTGCTAGCCGATTGGTAACTGGCGGATGGGACTAGAGGGAGCCAAGGGCGGTAAGAGCGCCGAGTTAGAGTCGGCAGGTTTCCAGTTGCCGAAAAGAAATCTCTTCCGAGGCAATCACCGTCGAGCTAGGTAATGTCTGATCTTCGATGCAAAGACAGCGGTCGCCTCACTAAGGATAGCCAGGTCGTTGCCCAATAGAAGATCGCGGAAACTGCCATGGACACTCCTCAACAATCTGATTGACGGCATCAATGGAGCCACTATCAACATCGATGACTAATACGTTCCACCAGCACGCCTGTCCCTTGCGAGGGCACTGAAACGCTTGCGGCTGCTGATAGCTAGGATTGTGCTGGCAGTTGGAAAGTTCAGTATCGGCCGAGTAATTGTGCGACATCTCAGCCAAGATACGCCAGAAATAGCGGGAGCACACAGGGATTGGGAGTTCTGAGCTAGCGATATCAAATGCATTCACAGGTTATGGTAATTGGCGCAAACCCCTCTCAAAAACACATTTGCGCCAATGGGGTAGTCAGCGCTGAGTTCGCTACAATTCGGCAACGAGTTTGAGCTGCTTGGCTTGCTCCGTTTCAAGCTCTTCCATCAGACCTTTGAATGATGACTCAACCTCCTTCCGTCTTGTTAAGAGTTCCCGTTGCCCTTTCTGAATCCTTGCTGCCGCATCGACTGCCTGCCCTAGTGTAGCCGAGGCAAGACAATCATCAAATTTGCGGATCGCTTCGTCAAAACTAAGGAGAGTACCGGTTCTCGCGGTACGCAAATTGTCCTTATAACACTCGAAGAGGGTAGCAAGGCGCTCGGTCAAAAGGTCTCTTAGCTGCTTTTTCAATCTAACGAGTAACTCTTGAACGTCAGAATTGAGTTTGTCAATCATTTCGTTACGCTGGGCGGCGCCAGTCGGGAAACGTTCACGTGAGAAGCGTGGGACGCGGACGACGATTTTCTCCTCGCTCAAGGAGAAACCTGGAATTGGAATGTATACTGCTTGCTGGCGGAACTGGAAGTCCGGGATCTCCAAGCGTACATCTTTTTTTTCGATGTAAGTCTCAGGTACAGTAGCTGTGACGTCGCGCCAAACTACTTCCACTTGAATGCCCTTCATACGCATTTCAGGATATTGGCCCACCTTCTTCGAAACTTGGCGGACAGCTGGTGTTTCCACGCTGAAATGCTCCTCGCGAGTTCGCACGACTGGAATAGAATGTAGTACCTTCTTGAAGGTGGTTCTTTCAAGGTGGATACTCAGTGAGAGTGAGGCATCGGTCCACGTTAAGGATATCGGAATTGCTAGTGATCCCTGAATCCCCTGGGATTTCTTTTGAAAATCCTCGATCAATCGAATGCGCTGGGACTTGAACAGTTGGTCCAGCACGTTGGATTCTTTACACACGGGCTCGGCGGCTCCATATCCATTAGCCCAAGGGGCGGCAAGTTGAATACTGCAGTAAAACCAGATCGCAGTCCGAACCCAATTCATTTAGAGTGACCCCACTTCGCACCAATGTTTAAATGAATAGTTTTAGCCCCACTGAGTTCATTGCTGGAACGTGACCCCTTCAAAGTTCCCTAATATGGGCGCAGAGTACTGCTCGTCAGTCCCAGCAGATTTGATTCCCCATTCACTGGGTTTTTGAAAACTCGTCGGCTTAAACGTGAGGGTCCGAGCACTCGTTCCCTTCACCAGTTCCCCAGTTCGGACAGCGAATACATAGAATTTGTCCCCTGTGATCTCAAGCTCGCTCTTGTTCTTGAACTTATAGGACAACTTAATGGAACTCTCGTCGATGAGAGGCATGATTTTCCCGATATCCGCGTTGGACGAGATTTCTTTCCCTCCTTCTCCTGTAATCTTCAGCTTCTTGGTTCGCCAGGTTTCGTAAACCAAATACGTTCGATTCCCATCACTCAGGAATGATGTTACCGCCTCCACAAAGGGTTCACTCTCCTTAGTTCGATTAAGGAACGTCTGAATGGTTGGGATTTTCATCCTCCTCACCTTTGCGCTGACCATCTCAATATTGACTTTTCCTGTCAAATTCAGCTTTCCGCCTAATTTAATTGGCAAGAGACTCTCAAGAAACTTAATCGCCGTCTCCGCATCCAGTGACTTCTCACCTTCGTATTTTTTGAGAATCGCGTTAAAGTCTCCGATCTTTTCAAGAGCTGTAATTCCATATTGGTTGGCCGAATCAACAGCCGTGACATAGTCAAACATGTTGTCTGCATATAATGCCTTGTTGTTCTTGCTTAGAATGAGTCCGCCAGGTTCGATATCATCCCTGGGAGCCGCCAAGCGGTTGAGGCCCATCTTGGCGTAATAGTCATTCATGATTTTTTCAGGATCGCACGCTGCGGTAGCGAGAAAAACGAACACTAGAATACCGCCCACTGGGACTCTCAGGCGATTGACATCACTCATTGGTTACCTCTTTGAGTTTTTGGAATTATTGGACACGTTCGAAAGCCTGAACCTCGATTGAAGCACTGATTGAGGGGATCATCAGTTTGTTTCCAAGCATCTTGAAACCGGAGGGGAGGGTAATACCTTTTAAAGCATTGGAAGAAAACCCAAGGAATCTGCTTTCAATCAGATTCCCCTTAGTATCCCTAAATTCACAGACTGCATCAAACACCCCCTGAGGTACTTCGGCCCATACCTTAGCCCCAACTGTTCCATCGGGTGACGGTTCTGTTGGCTTACCAGATATGATCCTGACGAGCTCTCCGGTATCCGAGGCACTGCGAATTTTCTTGAAGACAACGGACGAAATAGCGGTCATTTTTGTAGTCGAAGAAGACCCGCCCACAGGCTTGATAAAGAGAATGCTTATAGCTACGAACGTGGCGCGACGTAGGGATTTCCAGTTCTTGGTCCTTTTCCTATCCAGTGCTAACACCATTTCTGAATAGTTGGAAAACTCCGAGGGAAGCATAGGCCCACTGATTTCTTCGCTTTTTGACATGATTTCAAGTTTGCCAGCAACATAGGCCTTGAGTTCAGCATATTCCATAATTCCATCATTATCTTTGTCGGCAACATCCCAGTCCTCAGCTAACGCCTTCAAGAGAAGATAGGTGAAGGCACTCATTTGTTTCTTACCCGGCAACTCCACAGCGTACGATTCCTGAGTCTCGGAACAAGAAGTCAGAATCGTTGTATTCTTGCCGACATCTTTGAGAGTGAGCGCGCTTGAGAGAACTCCCTGTCCGCTGAAGCACGCATCAATAAAGATTGCAAGCTGTCCCTCATACCCTCCTTGACGGACGGTGTCTACTACCTCACTCAATGTCACTCCATAATTAGCATCAATGACTGGTTGACCATACATCTGCAAGAAGACATTCTTGCCTGCTGAATCGGTCACTCCGTGGCCGCTGTAATAGATGACTACCAGGCTGTCAGAAGCAACGGACTTAATCGATTTCAAAGCGGTAATAAAATTGTCCCTTGTAGCTCGCTCGCCCGTGAGGATGTCGATTTTCTGGTAATGAAAATCTGTAAGTTTGTTCGCTACACTATCGGCGTCGACCTTGGCAAAGGGCAGTTGCGACCCCGGCAGATACTTGTCAGCAGCTACAATCAAGAAGAATTTCGACAAGTTATTCCAGAACTGGAATGCCCCATCTTGCTCCTCCGGCACGGGCTCGCTTCCCAAGAAAAAGCCCTGAGCACCGATAAACATCGGCGACAAACAAGCCAGAATTGCAAACCAAGTTTTTAGAGACTTGACCTTCGGTGTACGCATACATCGCGCCCCTTCCAACCCACTCTAGGGTCCTACGGCATGCACAATGTACAAAAACTAGCACCACCGGCGATTTGGTTGGGTAAGTTATTGATCTTTTTTTTGGCCAGCGTAACTGTACAACGACTGAGACTCGGTGTGAAACAAATTTCTTTAACAAGCGTGCAAATTGTTTGACAAGGGCGGAACAGAATCAGGACCGAAAAAGCTTTCCAATCAGATTGAACGCTTCCCTGGCTGGCTGTACTCCGCAAAAACATCTGCATTAGCTAAATGATTGATTTTCAACTGTCCGTGTGAGAGTTTGCCCCGTATTATGCGATACCCTCTCGTAACTGGGGGCTGGTTTCATGGTTGGGCGCTAGGAGGCGCCGACGCCGGCTCTCTCAACTATATCGAACGTCTTGGCGCAGGGCCGAGTCCGTCATCTCTCGCGTCGCAGGGAGGACATTGCCGTATTGAAAATGTGCGTTTTGACTGAATAGAATAGTTTACCGACATCCGCTTCCTCTCATAAGGCCCTAGCTTGATGAACGGCAGATCTCTGCGTTCATTTCTCCACCGACGAAGACACCGCACAGCCACTCCCAGTTGCTTAGATACTTGTCTTTCATTCAGGAGCACATTCTTACCCTCCCCACCTTGAACCGGCATGCTCTCATAGACAGGACCCTCAAATTCAAGAATCGCTGCCGCCCATGGGAGTCTTACTCTGTGAGCAACAGCCCTCTGTTGCTCCCTTCAATGCGGATTCACACTTGGTTCCCTAAGAAATCCTCCGGTACTTGCCCTTGACGGCAAGAAAAAGACATTCCCATGTGACTTTCTCCCATTTTCCGCACATCTTATCTAGCAAGGGGCCGAATTCGGAGTCCCAGCAGGATCTCTGGCTGCTATATGGATCGCGGCGACCTCGTTGGGTGGTGACAAGGCCTCGTGCTCCCTAATATCAGGGAAGCTTTAGGAAGCGTGACAAGTCTTATGAACAGGTTGATCTACAGCCGCATTTGGATATTCCACTTCCTTTCGATGTTCATTCCTGGGTGCATCCTGACTGCCTCGGCACAAACAAACACAGCGGAATTGCATGGTGTGCTATCGGACCCGTCTGGCAACCGAGTCCCTGGGGCGGCCATCAACGTTCAGACGCTGGACACTGGGCTCGTGCGGACTTTCACAACCGGTGATGACGGATCGTATGCTTTTCTGGGCTTGAGGCCCGGACAGTATTCCGTTCGGATTAGCGCTGCCGGGTTTCGGCCGGTCCTTGCGAAGGGCATAACACTCACCGTAGGCCAAAAAGCAGAACTGTCTTCCAGGCTCGAAATCAGCCCAGTGATGGAAGCTGTTGAGATTCTCTCGAACACGCAGCTCCTGGAAGCAAGAAGAACTTCTGTGGCCACGACTATTGTGGAACGCCTTATCAAGAGTCTCCC
>JAKEER010000896.1 GCA_022616615.1 Acidobacteriota bacterium | reverse complement strand
CCTGATCCGGTAGGGACGCGGTGCTCCGCGTCCGTGTTGGGTTTACCGTCGCGGACGCGCAGCAGCGCGTCCCTACCATTTAATTTTTTCACAGCTTCAGGCCCTGGGGTGGGTGGCGCCTTCGAAGCGACGACCCACCCCGTCGCTGCGCGCCACCCCTCCAGAGAGGGGATTTTCATGGGAGTCAATACGGCCGCACTTCGATGGGGCGCAGCAGGGTTTGCTGCCGTTCTGACTTCTTCTTCTGGATAGCCTCGAAACGAAGCGCTTGCTCCTGAGCGCGCGGATCTTTGGTTCGCTGAAACAGGTTGAGCAAATTCAGATTGGCCCGGTAACTTTCCGGATCCAGTTCCAGCGCGGTGCGCAGCGCCTTCTCTGCCCTTTCATACTCTTTGTTGCGAAGATAAATCAAGCCGAGCTCGGCGTGAGACTCGGCGTAGTTCGGATTGGCCTTAAGCGATTGGTGCAGGTGCTCCAGGGCTTCGAGCAGATTGTCTTCCTGTTTGGCCACCCGAGCCAGAAAGTAGTGAGCTCCGGCCGCTGTCTCAGGACGTCCCGCTACTGCCTGCAACTCTTGGCGGGCCTGCTTGAAGTCGTTGCTGTAGAAATGGGCTGTGCCCAAGGAGAAACGGCCACGCACATCTTCTGGCTTCAACTGGCAATACTGTTGAAAGGGAGGAATGGCCAGACTGGGATCCCGGCCCTGCAATAACACCGAGCCCAGTGCGTATTGATAATAGGCCCTGTCTGGCTGCAACCGCACGGCCTCCTGCAAGGATTTTTGGGCTTCGAGCGGCAGCTCGGCATCGATGCAAACCATTCCGAAGAAGAAGTGGATGCCCGCGTCCTTGGGATCGAGATCTCGCGCATGAGCCAGGTAACCGAGCGCTCCCAGGTGGTCCCGCTGTTTGTGGGCAACCCGGGCCAAGTCGATGAGCAGGGCAGAAAGAGCAGAGCTGCTCGTGGCCGACTTCTCCAAAGTTTGGCGAGCCAAATCCAGTTGATGCCGCTCTTCGTAAAGCAACCCTAATTGACGGAGCGTGACTGACGAGGCAAGGCCACGAGAGCTTAGACTTTCCAGAAGCTTCTGTCGCAGGTCCGGACTACCCTGAGCTCCAAGCACAGACAGGATAGCCAGAACATCGGATTCCTGCAGGTCTGAGGCAGAGGTCAACTCCCGCAGCCTCTGCTCCACCTCTGTCTCCTCTCCCAGACGCACCTCACCGGCCAGGCGAAGCGCCAGCACCTGGGCTCTCCGTTGCGCCTCCGCAGGCAGACGCGACAGGTGCTGCAGGGATTCCTTGAATCGCTCAAACCGCTGCAGCAAGACCGCGCTTTGATAGTTGGCCTCGGCATTGTCCGGCTGGAATCGCAAGAGCCGCTGATAAGCGTCCAATCCCTTCTGAAGCGCCTTTGGATCGTTGACCCCATTTTCCTGGTAGAGACGTCCTAGATTTAAGTAAGCGCCCACAACCCGGGGCGCCAGCGCGATGGCCTTTTGGAAGCTAGACTCGGCGGCCAGGTAGTTCCCTTGTTGGGCTTCGACAACACCCAGAAAGTTGTACAGATTGAATTCATTTGGGAACTGCTTCAAGGCCTGAGTCAACCGGTCATGAGCTGCAGAGAGGTCTCCCCGTTGAATGAGCTGCTGGGCCTGCCGCAAGTCCTCTGCCGGTGAATTTGAACCGGCCAGCGACTCTGTGCCCATGAGGCCAGCCATCAACAGCAAAGTGGCCTTGACACCCTTTCGCCTTTCGCCTTTCCCCTTTCGCCTCTCCATGTGGGTCAACACCATTCTGCAGCACCTCGACCTTGTGTAAGAAATTGGCTTCATTCTACCACTTCACCCGCCCTGGGGGAAAAAGGCTCACTTGCCAACGCTCAGGGTTCCATCAAAGTTCTCTGCCCTCCCTCACGGTCGGGCTACTGAACAGGCCAAGGCTCAAGTCAGTAGCCCGCGCGTCAGCAAGGGCTCTGCCTCGACTCAACGACTTACGGGCCTCGACGGGCCTGTTGCCAGCGCTTGGCCAGCCTGTAGAAATGAGAATGCACGCCTGCTCCGGATTCGTGGCCTTATTTTATTAGCGCCAGGTTCGTTGCGGACTCACTAGGGGGAGATCGGGAGCGGTGTCTCTCGGTCGGGAGTTACGTTGCCAAAATTTTTTTTTAATCTTCTCTCATAAAATCAACTTGTCGAGGATCTTTACAATAAAGAGGCACAATGAATCTTTCAGTCGAAGCCAAATGAGAAGAGGAAACAGAGTTTTCTCTTGGATGACGAGGTTGGTGTTCAAGCCCGATAACCTTTTTCCTCATTTTTGAGTGGGTCGTTTCCTCGGTCCTGGATTTGGGAGTTATTTGTGAAGGCAAAGCACAGTGCTGCAGCGGAGATGTGCCTTGACCGGGAGTTGCTGTGCACTATGCAGAGTCCTTCCGATTTGAAGCATAAGGTTGCCGAGATATTTGAGCTTTTGCGAGATCCGGTGTACCGATACTTCGTGGTCGCTCTGGGCAATCGGTCAGAAGCGGAAGATCTGACGCAAGAGGTTTTTCTGCGGCTGTGCGTTAGTCTTCACAAGGGTCAAGTCATTGGTAACGTTCGCGCCTGGGTCTTTAAGGTGGCGCACAACCTGGCGCTCAAGAAACGAACGAATGAAAGCAGGTTCGAGCCATTCGATGCCAACGCTTGGGAGAGTTTTTGTGAACGGAAACAAGATCCCGTCCCCGATGCCGAAAATAGGTTGCTGGAGCAAGAGCAACAGGAAAGGTTGCAATCAGCTTTGGCTCGGCTGTCGCCCCAAGAAAGGGAATGTTTGGAACTCCGGGGGGAGGGGTTGGGCTATCGGGAGATAGCCGAAGTCTTCGGAATGCGCACCCCGACCCTGGTGTCCTTCGTGGGCCGAGTGATTCATCGGATAGTAAGAGAAATCTATGACTAGGACTAGGACTAGCTATCACTACAAGAACGTGTTTCGCCAATCGTGGCACCCGTCCATTGACGAACTGCTGTTGTACTTGGATGGTGAAATTCAGGCCAAGACAAACCCCAAGGTAGAGGCGCATCTGAGGGTTTGCTGGTCCTGTCGCGTAAAACGGGAGAAAATTGAACGTTTTATTTCTGCATTCATGGAGCAGCGCAAGACTCTGCTGGCCGGCTCTCTGAATTTTCCTCCTGAAGCACTCCCAAGATTTGCCGCCCAATTGAGCGATCTTGAGTTGGATAGTGGCGACTCACGCCTCTTTTCTCACTTTTTCGGATGGCTAAGGTCTGGGGTTTTCCATCTCCGCTTTTCGCTAAGGTATGCCAGCTTCCTCCTAGCCTGCTCTTTGATCCTATTCTTTTTCATCCGATTGAGTTCGGTCCCGCCCGTTTCGGCAAAGGAAGTTCTGCAACGCGCGGAACGGGCCGAAGCTCAAAGGATCCGTCAGTTGCCGAGCGCGGTGGTGTATCAAAAGCTTCAGCTCCGCCGGAGCTCTTCCGTGCCGGGGCGCCCGGAGTTCCTCACCTGGGAAATCTGGAATGATGCAACTAACAACCGCTCCAGGCAACGGGTCGAAGATGCGAGCGGACCACGACTGCTCCCTTTAGAAGCGAGCGACGCTGCGCCCCTGCCAGACGCAGATTCCCTGTCAAGGAAGAGGGTTAGTGGAGTGTCCAACACGGGTGAGGATCCATCCAGCCTCCCGCCGATACTGGCTGAATTGGGGCAAGTCTTCCAGGCGAATCATATGGACCCGCGACGACCTTTGTCCCCTGCTTCTTATGAGGCATGGCGTAGATCCATTCGGAACGAAGCCGGAGAAGTGATCCAGACTACGCTGCCGGACGGGGGAGAGGCCTTGACACTTAAGACGGTAGCTCCGGGCCCGTTTGCACGGAATGCCATCATAGAAGCTAACCTGGTCATTCGCGCTGCAGACTGGCACCCCGTTGAGCAGCGTTTGAAAGTTCAAGGGCAAGAAGGATTGCGGGAATATGCGTTGAGCGAAGCCGCCTTTGAGGTCGTCGCGTTGAATTCTCTGAGCCCTTCGATATTCGCAGACCTCAACCTGTCCCAGGCGCCGCTTGCGATTGCACAGACGCCGATTGCACCGCCCGTAACTCCCACTGCAGTCGAATTAACGGCAGCGGAAATCGAGGCACATTATGCGCTGCACCGTCTGAATGTATGTCTAGGTGAACCAATCGAAATTGTTAGAGGTCCCTCCGGTCAAATCGTGGTCCAGGGGTTGGCGGAGACTGCGGAGCGCAAGACCGAACTACTGGCAGCGCTGGGGGGGATACCACTTGTAGCGGCGAAGATTCAAACAGTTGAGGAAGCCAACAGGGCTGTATCTTCAGCACCCCAGGTTCAGGATGAAGCGCGCCAGAACATAGACGTGCCACTGTCCGAAGCCTCGGGCATTGTCGAGATCCATAGTCGCAAGCTTCCAATTCAAGACCAATTGGAACGGTATTTCTTACAGGTCCCTAACGCCGGCGGCCCACGGGAGGGACAGAACGAAAAAGAGCCCATTGGGATTCGACGAAAGATTGACGAGCTTTCGACAGAAGCGGTCTCTCTTTCAGAGGCTGCCATGTCCGAGGTTTGGGCCCTACGCCGACTGGCAGATCGTTACGCATCAGCAAAAGCAGACGCATTCCTTCCTTCCGCTCGATGGCTGCTCGAAGTCATGGTCAAAGATCATATGAAAAGCTTGGACGCTCAGATCAAACGTTCTAATAACCTGCTGGAACCGGCCCTTGTGTCTTTCGCGGGAAGAAATGATCTGGCGTCCAGCAGCCAGAAAACAGGGTGGACCGAAATGTCTCATGGAGCAAATCCAGATTGGGCTGGTGAGACTCTTCAAGTCTTCGGTGCGGTGGAACGAGTCAAGCAACTGACGCACCGCTTATTTGCGCATACAAACCTTCCTGCAGGAAATGTCGAAGGGGCCGCGACGGATCTTTTGACTTCCATTCACAATTTGAAGATTAGGTTTGAGAACCTTGAATCACTGGTCGCCAGAAGATTCTCAAACCAGTCAGACTTACTGGCATCAGAACACTCTAAGTAGTATTTTGCTCACAGGTTTACTGCATCCCCGGAGGGGATCAATTTGAATAGCCACGGGTGACGCGCCCAGCGGAACCCGTGGCCCTGACCCATTGACGACCCAACCCTGAAGGGGTTGAACATCGACAGGGACGGGAATTCAACCCCTTCGGGGTTGGCAACCGTTGTTTCGTTAACCACGGGTTACGCTCCGGGCACTGGCGTGCCAACGCTCCACCCGTGGCTATTCAAATTGATGCCCTCCGGGGATCCCGCTGCCATAACAAATACGTTAGTGTATTTCTGAAACGGTGTACTAAGTGACCTCTATTGAAGACTACTGAATATAGTGACGATAGTCTTCGTCACCTGAAAAACTCAGTAGACTTCGGTTCCCCTCGCCCCAAGGCGGGAGAGGATGAAGGCTTGAGAAGCCTTCATGGGGTGAGGTAGTGAGCACACGGTTGGATGATCCTGCAGGGTTCCAAACTCTCATCCAGCGCTGGGTTCCGCGTGCTGATCCACTCTATTGGATTCCCCCTCACCCCCAAACCCCTCTCCCACGTTGGGGCGAGGGGAGCCGAATCCAGCCTGCGACCGCAGCGAACATGCACAGACGGGTGTTGTCACCATAATTCGCAATGTTCTCTAAGTAACCCTTTTGGAGGAATGACCAATGATGAAACATATCCTTTTCAGTGCGGCCTTAACGTTTTCGTTTTTGGCGAGCGCACAGATTGCAGTAGCGCAGAAGTCTCAGATAGACGGAAGGATTAAGGATTCAACAGGAGCCGTTGTTCCCAACGTGAGAATCACCGCCACCGATGTCAGTACGGGAATCAAGCGAAAGGTAGCGACAAACGAGGACGGCTACTACACCGTGGGACTCCTGGAAGTGGGCACCTACGAACTCCTGGTGGAGATGGAGGGGTTCAAACAGATCGTTCGTTCGGGTATTAAGCTCAGCATTGGCGAAGTGGCGCGAATCGATTTCGTGCTCGAGTTGGGAGAGATCACCCAACGAGTGGAGGTGACGGAGGATGCCTCCCCGCTGAATTTTGAGAACGCGGAACTGAAGCAGGCGATCACGACCGACACAGTCCGCGAGCTGCCGCTCATCCTGGGCGGCCGGCCACGAACCGCCATCGCCTTCGTCACGCTCCTGCCAGGCGTGACTACCGGCGCGGGCTCTAACACCTATCAGACGCAGATCAACGGCGGCATTAACGAGGGCGATGAAGCCCTGGTCGACGGCATTAGCATTCAGGATGGCCTCAACACGGAGACCGGCGCCGCCCTGTCGTCCGGCAACAACCCTATTTCGGTCGAGGCCATCAGCGAAATCAGCGTGTTGACCTCGAACGCCGAGCCCCATTACGGCTCCACATTGTCTGGCGTCGTCACATCCTCCACCAAGTCCGGCACCAACGCGTTCCACGGCTCGCTCTTTGAGTACCTCAGGAATACGGTCCTCAACGCGCGCCAGTTCGGTGTCCCCACGCGGCCCAAAAATAACCAAAACGCTTTCGGCGGCACCATAGGCGGCCCTATCAAGCTTCCCGGCGTGTGGTCGGCGAAGCGGAAGTCCTATTTCTTCCTGGCGCACGAACGCTTCCGGATCCGCGGTGGCGCGACCGTTCCCATCCTCAGCATCCCCTCTTTGAAGCAGCGGAGTGGCGACTTCAGCGACTGGGTGGATAGTGCCGGAAGGCTGATTCCGGTCTTCGATCCCGCCACCACGCGGCCCAACCCTAACTTCGCTCCCAACCTCCCAACAGGAGCAACGAATTTGCCCTTTCTGCGCGACCAATTCATGGGCTGCGACGGCAACAGCCCCAACGTCATCTGCCAGTCCGACCCGCGTCTGCAGAACTCGCTCGCCAAAAAGTGGTTTCAGTTCCTGCCCAATCCCACCTTCGGCGGGCCGTTGAACAACTACGTCGCGCCGTTCGCCCGCGATACGCAACTCTTCAATCAGTCGAACCTGTGGGACGTGCGCATCGACCACCACTTCGGGGACAAGGACCATTTCTTCGGCACGTATCACTCGCGCAGATCCGTCCCTTCCCTTACGACCTTCCTGCCTCCGCAGCTTGCGACCGAGCGGCCTTATCAGAAGAACTGGTCGATTTTGCCTCGACTCAGTTGGGACCACACTTTCAGCCCGACGCTGCTGAATCACGCTGCCATCGGGTATAACGATACGTTTGTCGAGTCAGAATGCCTCGATAAGGAATTCGCGGGCATCCTACCGCAGATCCCCGGGGTCGCCGACCACAACAACCCGCCCGTCATCAACCTTGCAGAGTTCAGCGGTTGGGGTTGTAATAGTGAGTTGCGCGGCAGCCGGCCGACGTACATCGTCAACGATCTCCTGACCAAGGTCCGCGGCAGTCACACCTTCAAGTTCGGTGGCGAGTACCGCAAGCTCGGAATTAACCAAGTGAACCGCGACAACGGCTCCGGCGCGTTCGCATTCTCGCGGCTCAACACCGGACTGCTCGGAATCACCAGTGGGAGCTCGGTAGCCAGCTTCATTCTCGGCCGGGTGGCAAGTGGTTCGGGCCAGTTCAGAACTGTCGAGGATTTTTACGGGCGCGCGGACGCCTGGAGCTTGCATTTCGGCGACACCTGGCGCGCCACCCCAAAACTGAGCGTGAACTGGGGCCTTCGCTGGGACGTCTCCCGGCCATCGGTCGAGAAATATGACCGCCTGTCGTTCTTCGATTTCGGTCCGAACCCCCGAGCCGGCAACCGTCCGGGCCGGCTTGCTTTCGCTGGAGATAACTATGGCGCGGCGAGCTTCGGCGATCGCCACCCTGAGAAGACGTGGTACAAGGGCTTGGCGCCTCGCCTGGGGCTGGCCTACCGCCTCACACCGGCCACGGCCGTCCGCGCCGGCTATGCGATGATTATCCAGCAGGCCTATTATCCCGGCTGGAACGGCGGCATTGCGCTTGATGGCTTCAACTCCGGTCACAGCGTCTCGAGCTCGCAGGGCGGCCTCGAGCCGGCGTTCCTCCTCAGCCAGGGTCTGCCGCAGAACTTTGTGCGGCCGCCGTTCATCGATTCCAGTTATCGCAACGGCCAGGGTCTGAACTACCGGCCCTTCGACGCCAACCGCCTGCCGTACTCGCAGCAGTGGAACCTCACCATCGAGCACCAGTTCACCAACAGCTTCTACGTGAGCGCGGCCTACGTTGCAAACAAGGGCACCCGCTTGCCGTCGAGAGTTGCTCCGCTGAACGCGCTCGACCCGAAGTACCTCGCCATGGGCCAGCAGCTCTACGATCAATTCCAACCAGGTCAGACTCACCTGCACGGAGTTCCTCTTCCCTACGAGGGCTGGGTGCAGCAGATGACCGGCTGTGCACCGTCGGTGGCCCAAGCCCTGCTGCCGTACCCGCAGTATTGCAGCGCCCTGGCCGGCCAGAACGAGAACGCCGGAAACTCCAGCTACCATTCTTTGCAGCTCAAGGCCGAGCATCGCTTCTCAAAGGGCATGTGGGTGCTGGCCTCCTACACCTTGGGGAAGATACTCAACGACAACCACAACACGCAGCCGGACGCGGGGGCCTGGAGCGGCGCCAACGGCGCGATTTCTCCGTTCGAGCGCCAGCGCAACAAGTCGCTGTCGATAACGGATGTGCCCCAGACGCTTTCGGTCGCCATGACCTACGAGCTGCCGTTCGGAAAAGCCAAGCGATTCATCAACAGCGCCGGCGCGGCTGACCGGCTCATCAGCGGGTGGGAACTCAGCAGCGTTGTCCGCGCCACCTCCGGTATTCCGTTCGTAATCCGCAACTTCGCTGGTTGCAATGTCCCGGCCCAGTTCCGCGCCGGCTGCATCCCAGCAATTCTCCCGGGAGCGAACCCGTTCGCTCAGAAGACCGACAGCAGTTTCGATCCGAACAAGCCTCTATTCAACAAGAGCGCATTCGAATCCGCCGACAGCTTCAATTTTTATTGGGGAAAGGGACCGCGCGTCTCCAACCTGCGCGGCTTCGGTTATCACAACGTGGACCTCAACCTCATAAAGAACACGCGAATCACGGAGAACGTCAACCTGCAATTCCGCGCCGAGTTTTTCAACCTGTTCAACTGGCACATCCTCACCGGTCCCTACTACTCGGCATTCAACGAGGATGTCTCGAGCCCCAGGTTCGGGATGTGGAACGGCACCGTCAGTGCGCCTCGAAATATCCAGTTTGGCATGAAGCTCCAGTTCTGATTAGCCGGCCCGGATCCGATCATGGTCTGACCGACCGGGGCTTTTTTTTGCGG
>JAKEER010000895.1 GCA_022616615.1 Acidobacteriota bacterium | reverse complement strand
CCCGCATACCGTCGCAGATAGGGCAGGCACGCGGCGATGTGCGCAGGGGATCGCGCCCCGAGCGCGTTGAGTTCCCGCTTCTTCGCGCGCAAGCGTTTTTCAACAAGCGCCATCCGCGACTCAAATCTGGTCAAGTCAGCCACGTCCATCGTCTCGCCGTCCGGGTTAAAATGGCGTAGCTCGAACTCCATCCAAACTTGGTGGAACATCTGGTCCAGTGCCACCACAGCATGCCGGCGTACTTCCACAGGCGTCATTTTGCGCCCCGTAAAATCCTCCATAGGAGCGTAAACGTGCAAATCGTTTGCCAAGAACGGTTCAAATCGTTCCGGCCCGCGCGTGATATCAAGCCCCGTTTTGTAGAACGCGGAAAGCTCAGGCGCTATCTTAGGGAACTCGACCAAAGTGAAGGGGAGCCAGGAGGGGCCCTGCCCGAATTGGATGACGATAACATCTTTCTGGGGAAAAAGCGCAATGTACTGCTCGATCACAGAATCGTCTTTCAGAACCGCAACATTGGCCAGGGGGGCCACCGTCTTAAGCCACCCTTCTTCTGCAGGGTCCGCAGCAGGGGGAGCGTCCTTCTTGTGCAATCTGGCGTGATCGGGTGGCAAGGCCACGTCGCCGAAAATCTCAACGCGCTGTGCAGGTAATCTCCGCCGATACTCGAAGATCTTCTTTTCCGCCGCTACGCGAGCTTCTTCCCGGGCAAGGTGCTGCTCCCGAGTTGACTGACCGTACATGAAAACCGCTCCACAGGTCAGTAAGACCAACGCCGCTGCTATTGCTGGGAAACGTCTCATACTTTGCGCCCAAACGTCAGATAGCACCAATTACGAAGGCAGCCGATGAATCCCTCTCAGGTTGATACGCTTGCAGCGTAGCGCTATTTCAGTGACTTACGGCTCGGAAAGGAATCGCAGAATCTCGCGCATTAGTCGCTCCCCCTCTTCCGTTTCGAAAATGGACTGCGCGTGGGCCGAACCGTCGAGGATCAGCAGTTCCTTTGGCACCGGAGCCGTTTCAAACTGCTCACGAATCTGAACCAGGCGCACAACTCCGTCCCCTCGCGTATCGTCGCGGGCCACGATGAAAAGCTTGCGCCCTTTGAGCTTCTCGGGTCGGCCTCCCGCCAGGGATGCCAGGGATCCCAAGAACACCAGGCGATCAATCTCACCCGGCTTGGCATGAATTGATGCATCGCCGGCGGCGCCACCTCCCATGCTCAGTACCAAAGGTCCGCTCTGCTTCCCCAAGTGCTTTTTGAGCTGCCTGCAGCCCCTCTTTGTATTTGCGTTGTTCAAGAAATCCTTCTGCCTGGGACTGAAGGTTCTTCCAGCGAGACTGTTGCGCTGCGGCGGGCATGACCAGAAGGATAAAGGAAGACAGGATGACAGGAATGCATTGCGCCACACGTTTACCACAGGTCGCCGGACTTGGTGCTTTATTTGCCATCGAGAGGACCCGGATTCCGGACGCAGCGGTAGGCGAGATATCCCCATCGCACTTTCTTCGGCATTGCGTGCACTTGGCCGTTCCAGACAATGCGGTACGCAGTGTTATCCACTTCTGTCCCGGTCCACCAGTAAATCACCTTCGAATAGGTTTTCCATAGCGGCGAGTCCTTGTTCGGCTGCATCTGGTAAGTAGCCGTGCCCGTCTGTGGGTTCCACGCGCCACCGGCATTGCTTCCCTTGCGAACCGAACTGCGTACGGCTTCATCAACAGTTGGCAATCGCCAGATATTTCGCGTTTCGCCTGCCAAGTTCTTGCCTTCCTCATCGAGATACTGACAATTGTGATGCGCTTCTTCCCAACTCACGCCAGAATCGGGCCAGCCTGGACCCTCGGGAGCCCAGACAAGTCGTACTTCATTCCCCTCAATAAGCCGTGACCCGTAGTCTCCGTCATCGAATCGCTGGCTGGCAAGGTATGCAGGATATGCGCCGCTCGTCAGCATTGTGAGCAAGGGAATCACGAGTACGGCGGCCAGAGCCAACCTCCTTGGTTGGGGGCGACCGTAGTAATAAAGACCTCCTAGCACGACGAGTGGCGGCACCAGGAAAAACACTGCCGCGCGAAATCCAAACCACCAGCCGACGATTGCAGCGAGAGCTAAATGCAGCGATGCACCGGCCCGCGGCCAAGCCACTCCCGCAAAAGCAGCGGCCACCAGCACGAGCATTGGACTCAAGTACTGCGCCAGAGTCATTGCTACGTTCATTATCCAATCCCGGTAGTACCAACCCTCGTGAAACGTCTCGTTAGCCCCCCAGTACGCCCAGAAGCTGGCCACCAGGGTTGAAAGAGCGACAGCAATCCATCCCATAACCTGCTTTCCAGCAGCGCCCATCGTGTGAGCACTCCCCTCAACGGGCGCGGTCGGCAGTGCCCACATTTTAGAGTCTCTACCGTGGTACAAGGTCAAGCTTCATCAGAGCGGCAGTTGTCCGCTCGCCAGATGGAAATCTCAGCCATCGTCTGATACAATCGCAGCCCTTGGAAAAACTCCTCGAAGCTACGAATAGGAAGCAAAGATTGCTCCAGCACGGGAGCATCTTCATGGGAATTTTCCTTTTGATCGTTGCCGGGGCGGCGCTCAGGGGTTCTCACGGTGTGAATCTGCAACCCATGATCGTTGCGGGGCTGGGCTTTGCCGCCATCGGGGCAGCGACATTCGCGAGGATCCGCTGGGAAGTGCCCTACAAGGGGCACACCATCCGTTTCGAGAACCATCCGTGGAACGGCGAGCGGCTCTACATCGACGGCGAACTGGTGGCGCGCGGCGGACTCGGCATCCGCATGGTGATGCAAGCCACCTTGAAGTCCGGCGATGGAGCCGGCGACAGCATCGAAGCCGTGTCCGTGGCCGGCCTGTTCGGTTTCCGTTGCCT
>JAKEER010000894.1 GCA_022616615.1 Acidobacteriota bacterium | reverse complement strand
ACCGCATCAGCAGGTCCAACCACTGATCGCGGCTGAAGCGCTTCCGACCCTCGATGAATTGTTCGATATTTCGGTTCGAGAGCTGGATCGGTCGGATGCTGCCGACAAAAAATGGCCGGTTCTGATTCTTGAAGATGAACGACTCATCGTATCGGAGTCCGATTTCAGCCCAAATCCCTCCCATCAGCAAGCGGTCGTGGTTTCGGACTTCGCTCTCTTCAATATTGACGTAATCCAGGTTCAGATTAGCCAGTCGCGCCCAGTACTTGTCGTGAGTCTCTACGAGCTCGACGGAGATCTTGTCGATGACTTCGTAGTTGCTGTGCTGCTTAATGGCCGACTTTACGGCTTCGCGCTCATCCGGCTTCACATACTTGGACGAGAGGGTTTCACGAACAAATTCCAGCCCCTCGTTTATCGTTTCCTCATCCGGCGAAGCGCAGTACTTGCCAAGCAGAAACTCAATCACGAATGCCGGCACACCGAAGGCGCTCCGCATTCGCCGCAACAAGTCTTTTCGCACGACCAACCCCGGAAACACTTCGTTGGCGATCTGGTCGAGTTCGTCCATTACTATAGGTTGGTCAGTCATCGGCTACATGTCCCTTCCCACGGTCAGCTTGACGCCTCCGGGCGGAAACTGCTCAAGGGTGTCCGCATCACGCACATCCAACTCGAGCGCGTCGCCGCGCCGGAACGACTCCGCGGTGTGGAAGAAAAGATTCACGGTCACGTCCCCGCTGTCCCCCTCGATCCGCACGTCCTTCGGGCGCCCAGTTGCCAGCACGGATTTCCGCTCGCCTGAGGCTATGCGCACTACATCGAGTAGTAGAGTCCGTCCGATCTCAACGAAGAGGCTCATCTGTCCGGCTCCAGTCTGAGCCTTCGGCCGGAGAACCACCTTAAGGGCGCTGCGCAAGAGTTCCGCCGACGCCACAGAGACCTCTACGCCGACACGTTTCTGCTGGGCTTCCATCCGTGAGATGAGATGCGGAATGAGAATCTCCTGGAGCGCCCCGCCACCGTGCGAGAACGACTTCTCCGCCATGAAGAAGGCCAGCCCAGGCGGCAGCGCAACTCGCATGCTGGCATCCCAGGCGAAGGGAAACGTCACCAGCGGCAGGTCTGCGTTGGCTGGCACGAGAGCAAACCGCTCCTTCCGAACGTAGCACCAGTCCTTGTTACAGGGCACCAGCGGCGGAAGCTTCTCTTCATCGAGCAGGATGAACCCGTGGTCGGTTACAACGTGCACCTCTGGGTAACCCCACCGATGCAATCGCCGGATGAGCAAGGCCAGGCGCTCCACTTCGCGGTCGACGTGCCGGATCAGAGTCTCCGCGCTGCCATGGCCGAACTGATCCACCTCTTCGTGACCGAAGACCACGAGGAGGCCACCGAACGCGCCCGCTGGAGCAGGTGTGTTTTCCACTTCCTCGATCTCACGGCAGTCAGCGCCGAACGCTCTCAACAGAGCCACGCGGTTGGCGCGCAGCGCAGCGTCCTTTCCGTTCACTTGTGGGTGCAGGTTGTTTCCCTCCACCTCAAATGTTAAGCGAACGCCCTTCAAGGGCAACATTGCGGTCATGCCGACTGGCGTGACGGTTGGCAGCATCGCACGGACAGTGTGAATCTCCACTTCATGACCTTTGAGGGAATCCTGGATTGCAAAAGCCGCGTCCAACCGGAGCGCGTCCCCAATGATCACCGCCCGGCGTCCGGAGCGGCCCCATACTTCACGCTGCAGGTGAGTGGTCACCAGTTCGAAACCGGCGAGTTCACAACTCCCCTGAGCCGCGTAAAGCCCAAAGAATTTTTCGTTGAGCGGATTCGTGTAGTTGGCATAGGCCCGATCCGCCACCTTGCCAATCGACGGAAGACCTTGGCTCATCGCTCCACTTCGGAGGTGGACGTGCTGCCCTTCAATCCGCGCAGCCTCCGCCGCAAACAGGCGCGCCAACTCATCAGCCGTGCTCGCGCCTTCCAATTGGCCAGCAGCATCGTTACAGGAACTCAGAAAGGAATCGAGCCGCGCAAGCAGCGCCCAGGCCCCGACCGGAGAGGGGTTCGCTTTGCCGAATTCTACTTCGCGGCGGATCGTCGCACGATGCCTCTCAAAAAACTCACCGGTTGCCGACGCGCGATCGGCCGCCTTTTCAAACTCCCCCAGCGTCCGCCTCCAGCGGAACGCCACGAGGTGCGGCAGCGCGAACGATAGACCCTGCTTGCCGGTGGCCCACTCCGAGAGATCCAGGTGCGGCTCCACCTCCCTGATCCAGCGCTCCCAGACGGGGCGGCTGTCGGCGTCCTTCAGCCAGCGCCCGAGCAATTGCCGGTGGTATTCCCGCAGTGGAATCGGCGGAAGACGGTCGGGAAAAGGAAAATCGGTCGGCTCGCCATAGCCCAAATAGGTCTCAGTGAGCGCGAGCATCTCAACCAGCCCTCGGAGCCACACTGACGGACCGGCTGCCGGCGCGTGGAACCCATAGCGATCCCGAACCATCCCGGTGAATTCCGTCACTAGACCCTTCGCTTCCAGTGCCTTCCACTCCGCCTCGGGCGCGGCAGCCAGGTCGAGGACGGTCTTCTCCAGGTCTCCGATCAATTGCTCCTGCGCCCGGTCCTCCGTCAGCGTACCGTTCCAGAAGGATGCCGGCCGCTCGGCAAACTTCGCCGCGTACTTGGCGAGCAGGGAGTTCCGGCCACCGTCGTACAGTCTCCGCTGCTCCGCCGGATTTTCGGGCAAATCGACGCCCGCCTGCCGCAGGAAGCTGAACAAGGTGGGCTGCTTTCCATTCAGCCGCCACGTAATGCCAGTTAAGCGGTACTCGGCCAGCAGTTCGAGATGGTACTCTCCATTCGAATCCGGAGAGTCCAGCCGATCTTCGGCGAGGGGCAGATAGAGCACGAAGCGGTGATCGGCCGGGCAGCGGCGGACCTGATCCTTCAGCCAGATCTGGCCATGGAAAGCCGACTGCTGATACTGAAGCAGTGCAAACGGAGCCGGTTGCACGGAGGCCAGCTGCTGTTGCAGCTTCGGTAGAATGGCGTCGAATTCGCATTTCTCGTCAAACCACAGGCAGACCCGAGCCCGCTTCTCGTGTTGGAAGCGTCGCGCGAACTCGTCGATTAGCGCTGCAAGAATCATTCACACCACCTCGGGGATACGCAGCACTCCAACGCGCTGGAGCGGTTCAATGTTTATCTTTACGCCGTCGTTGATGTCAGGGTCCCAGCCTTTAGGTCGCTCCCTTTCGGTCTTCCACGGCGTTAGGATCCGGTAGTCCTCCGCGCCCTGAAGGAAACCTTCCTGCACCCGCTGGAGCCGACGATCGAGTTCTTCGGCCTCCTCGACTTTGCCCTGCCACTCCAACCGGTCTTCCGCGCGGCCTTCCTGGGCCGCGAGCGCCGCTTCGCGGCGGAACACTCCAAGGGCCTCCCGGAGGTAGATGCCTCGAAGCTTCGCCAGCTGGTCTTTGTCGAACCGGTGATAGTGGACCAGTGCCGCAAAGGCAGCGCGACTCTTGCCCTGCTTGCTGGCAATGTGCCAGAAGATCGGTCGTTCCTTGTACAGCGACGCCTGGTAGGTGAAGTAGACGTTCTCCAGCCACTCTCGGATGCTTTCCACCCGGCGGTAGCCGTTCACCTTGCGCTTCAACTCGTTTACAATTTCGACTTCGACTTCGTTCACGTCGCGCCCGGGGAATAGCTTCGCAAATTCCGCATGCACACGATCAAGCAAGGGCGTCTCGCCGGAGACGTGGAGAAAGGGCACGATGCCATCTTCATCGGCTTCCACGACTCGCTTCACTACGTAGGAGAGCAGGCGCCAGACATGCTCCATCCTCTTCTGGTCACGCGTCTTCCCCTCCATCTGTGCCCATACGATCTCAGCCGGGCGATCTCCCATGGCATGCTCAATCTCCTTCCGCACGTCGGTCGGAATCCCATAGAGCTTGTAAGCGTGATCGTTGAGGTCCGTGTAGAGTTCCTGTATTTGACGATCTTGAGCCGCCTCGTCGCCTACTAGGCTGTCCAATGCGGCAGAAATCGAAGTGCGCCGCGCATATTCTTCAATCAGCAACCACGGTTCATTGAAGCCGACGGAAGTCTCATTGCCTCTGTCCCACTTGGCCTTTAGTTCATAGATGGTTCTTGCGATGCGGCCGACCTGTTCCTTTTGCTCGATCGGCGGGGCGGGGATCGGTAATCTTCTAATTACTCCGACTTCCCAAGAGCCGAAAGACATCAGTCCGCGAAGTAGATATTCAGCCGGTGCAGAGTTAGCCACTCCAAGCAGATAGAAGCTGTCTGAGTCCTTGTTCGGGAAGATGGATGGTCCCTTGTCGGCGAACACGCATCCACCGGGAAGAACACGAAGGTTGAACCCTCGTTGGGTGCGGCGTGGCCAAGTGAGACCTTGACGGAAGTAGAGCTCTTCACTCGGTAGTCCGTTCCCAGACTCTTTCAATGCGCCCCTCTTTTCCGGGCGCCAGTCCAGAACTAGATCAACCGAGGAATAGAAACGGCAGTACTCACCGCCTTTCGCGAATGGAACCCATCCGGTTTCCGGCACGACCTCCCACCACTGGCGGACCCATCTTGGATCGTCCCCAGTAGCCTTCCCTTGCCTGGCAATACCCCACCCCGGCTCTAGAGCCGAGACCTCACGGAATATATGCGCAACGGCTCCGATTCCTCGGAAATCCAATGGTGCACCGTCGATAGCCGCGAAATCACGACGTGCAACGTCAACTCGCACCTGGTGAGCGCTGCCGAGCAAGGTCTGTACAAATACTTCATGCCGACGGTCCCCAATCCCTTTGCTAGGCTTGAATCTCTCAAGGTCGAGAAATGCAGTCTTCTCACCTTCGGTCACCACGTAGTACGCACGGCTAGCCTGTGCAGCGGTAGTCTGAATTCCCTCCCGCGCCTGCGTGGCCTGGATCGTCGATACCATCAGTTTGCGACGGAGATCGGAATCAGCAAGTATCTTTTTCAGATCGACCCGCTTACTGCTCATGGGTGGTTCCCTCCCAACGCGCCCTGGCTTCTTCCTCCCACTCAGCGATCAAGTGAGCGAGTGGCCCGTAATTCTTCTGAAGTCGCCCGGCCTCACAGGCGGCATAGTAGGCCGCTTCATGGCGGTGTTGATCGTATTCGCTCAATGGAAGGAGGCTGTTCTGCATTAGAATCAGATCTCCGAGGATGAAGGCCGTGCGACCGTTTCCTTCCCGAAATGGGTGGATCACAATAAACTCGTTCATGAGCTCGCTTATAAACGAATAGACAGCCTCGTTGTCGTCGGCGAGAAATGGTGTTCGATTCAAAATGTCACGCTCGAAGGTGTCGATGATTGGTTGGATGCCAGAGGGAGGAAGGGGCCATTTGGTTGGGCCATCCCCTTTGTGCAAGGCGACAGTGCGCCACTCCCCAGCGAATGGATATATGTCACCCATCAGCTCGCGGTGAACGTGTCGAACAAGGCTGACGGTGAGGGGCGATGGTTCTGGTCGATCTAGCAGCCCCACCAGGAACTCTCTCGCCCGCGCCACGCCTTCGTCCTCTCTGCGCGCGATCTCCTCCTGATGGAGGCATCCGGCGTAGTTCAAACAAATGCCATCAGCGGATTCAATCCAGTCCCAGTGAAGATCATAATTGCTCCACGGATTAACGATGACATTGGAGGCAGTGGGAATCGTAGCGCCCTCGGCCAACGAATCCATTTGCTCTTTGTCGAGCTTGCGTTGACCAGGAGGCACGACGTAGTACTCTCCCGGTTTCGAAGCCTGATAGTACTCAGCCGTGTTCTTGCCTTTTCCGCTCTTGAACCGGAAGCCAAAGTCCTGCTCCTCCCAGCGCCATCGAATCCCGGTCATCGCGTGCCGCCTTTCAGCACGATGGCCGCTGCCTCAACCGTTGCGTCGTCCAGGATTCCGAAACCAAGGTCGAGCATGAGAATCATTGGGTTTCGCTTGAGAAGAATCTCCGTTCTGAGTTTCTCAAAATCCTTGAGATTCACGAATGTGCTGGAGACCAATGCGCCAACGTACCCTTCGGCATGCACCAGTTGGGCGGCACGTTCAATGAAGACAGAATAGATATTGTTCTTGGTCAGCTTATAGGCCGTGTTGATGAATTCTTTCACCTTGGGTACAAAGGCTCCGTAGGGGGGATTCATGACCACGACATCGTAGTGCCTCGAAAGGAGTTCAAGTAGTTTCAAGCCACGTACGGTATCTTCCGCAAAAAGACGCTGTGCTGGATCGGCATCAGACCTCGCAGCGTCCTCCAGGCCTGCAAGCAACTCCTGCCGGATCTGCTCGGCCTCGTCCTCTAGGACTCGGCGTTCTAACTCCATCTGCTTGCGTTGGTCTCGCTCCAACTCGCTCACAATGGTTTCGAGCACGAGCTGTCCGGTGTCCCTGCGCGCCCGGATTCGCGTGATTCCCTTGTCCTTCGCCTGGCGATTCACCCATTCATCGAGGACCCGCGTCACGCTCTCGCGCACTTGAATGAGGCTGCCGAGTTCTCCAACATTCTGGAGGTTCTCCCACATGGTCTTGAAGAGCGCCTCCTGAAGACTCGGCGAACCGAGTCTGTCGCCCAGGCGCCCAACAAGGGAGCGAAGTTGGTCCTCACCGATATTCACCGCGTTCGCGACAACGAGATTGGATTTCCGTAGCCGCACGTCCAAGGGCGAATCGCCGTTGCGAACGGCGGCTTCCTTCGCAGTCAGAAGCAGAGACAAGGACGCAATCTGGATGGCACGTGCCTCGATGTCAATTCCGTGGAGGTTTTTCTCGATGATCGTGGCCGGAATCAACTTGGAATCGCGGATCGATGGCTCTGTTGGCCATCCCGGCTCGCCGACGTGGCGAATCTCGTCCAGGTACATCTGGTGAAAAAGGCCAAACGCATACTGGCCGAAGTGCATGGTTCCGCATGCCGGGTCGAGCAGGGCGATGTCGGCCGCGCGTTTGAATGTCTCGACCTGGCCATCTTCCGTGAGACGCTCATAACGGATTTTCTCGCCGGTGTTCGGCACCAAGTAGTCCGCCACCGGCTGATACCAGTTTCCGTCGCTGGGCGACGGGGGAGGCACCTTGGGCCGAACCGAGGAATCCGGATGCATTTGCAACCATAACCGCCCCAGCGTGTTGTCAACCAACGCCTTCACCACCCACGACGGCGTATAGAACTGGTTGATGACCGAAAGCTCATAAGAGCTCCGTGGCGTGCCCTTGTTTTCATCACGGACTTTCTTCTTCTCGTCGCGGTTGAAGAACTGGTAAACCCACCCTAGAAAGTCCTGGGCGCGGTAAACGCCGTCCGGAAGGTCGTCGTTGATCATGCCGATCACCTTCATCAGGCATCCGTGGGTCGGCCACACACAGGCGTATTCGTGATCCGGGTCAAATAGAATTCGGATTTCGGAAGTGATGAAGCGGTAAGCGGCGGTCAGCCCGTCCCGCAACAAGGTTTCTTCTGCGTTGTCACTGTACTTGTACCGGCTTCCACCTGCGGCTCGCAGATCGCGAAGGTAACGGGACCTCGCCTGCCCCGGAATGTTCGTGATGACCTCGGTTGGTTCAGGTGAAGCACCCACAGCGCCTGGCGGTGGCAGATACAAGAGTTCCCGCGCCTCCATGCACTTGAGGCCCACCAGGCGGTTCAGGCAGGTGTAGCTAAGTTCACGACGAACGTTCTCATAGCCTTTCTGCTCCGAGCCTTCCGAGATCGAATCGCGACGAAGCAGCGCCTCAGCCCGCGCGCGAACCTGCCTGTCTTCCTCCGGGAGGTTCATCCTGTCGATTGGAGTGGGTTTCCCGGTCGGAGGTATCCCGAGGCGCTTCAACTCCGCAGTGAAATCCTTGTCGAGGACATCGCGTACCTTAGGCACCCAGCCTTTGACGGCATCTTTGAATTCGTCCAAAAGTGCCTGTGGCTCACCGTTCACTTTACGACCACCGTGTATCCCTGTCGGATCTGTGTCTTGATTTGCTCACCCGCCTGACCGAGTGCCTCATCCACCTCGGTTTCTTTCCGGAAGTGCTGGCCCGCTAGTACCGAGGAGGGACGCCATTCCCACACCTTCTCCCCCGGCGGAGGTGGGGGAACCACCAGCTCGCGAAGGGCAGATTCCACCTGCGCCTGATAGCCAGGCAATGCCACCAGTGCCTGGGTCAGGGAACTAAGACTGTGCTTCGCCGCCGCGTCCAATAGCGATGAGGCAGAGCCTAGCGACAGCTTCGGGTAATGGCACGGTCCTCCGGGTCCGAATACCTTGTCAACCACACCGTCACGAGTCGGCGAGGGGGCTGCCCTGTGCGCAGCGCCGCCAAGGATCTCGCCGGATGCCCGCTCCATTGCCTGCTGGACGCTTGTGTACGCGTCGCGGTAGCAATCACGATACACCCGCTGTGCCGTGTCATAGGCAGGCCGGTAGTCGGACCACCTCTCCACAACCGACTTTTCGCTGATGATGGCTTGCATGTCCTTCAGTGCCCTGTCCAGCGCTGTATGCGAGCCATGATCGGATGGGACTGGATGGTTTGTGGCAAGTTCGGCAATCCGGCGCGATGTGTCGTATTCGAAGTGGCGTTGATCGGTAAGGAAGGCGCGCAGTGCTTCCAGAGACAGGTGCAAGGACTTCCATTCTCCCGCACGCGCCAGGAAGGCCGCAACAATCTTCGTTGGGTCCTTGGCTGTCGTCGGTTCGGCGAGCGCGGCTGCGGCCGACAGTACGGAATCATGAATCGGAAGTCCCCGCTCCGCGTGGCTTTTCGCTTCCTGGAGTCCGGCGTGCAGGGTCTCACCCAGCTTTCGCACAGCAGCGGCGATCGCATTCCCCGATTCAGGCGTGCCGGTCACGCCCATCGTAATCAACTCCTTGTTGGCGCGCTTGATCTGGTCAACCGAAAGGCTAGTTTCCGCCACGCGGAATGTGACGTGTTTGAAAGTGTTGATCTTCGCGAAGAAGTCGAACGAGTCCTTGTAGTCGTACAGGGGTGCCGGACCTGAGGGCGTTGGGCGCTCGACATAGACCGCGCCGGCACGGAAGCATGCAGCCAGCACGAGCCTAACAAGCTCCGTTGACCAGCCGAAGGGCGGACGCTCGAAGCCGCGGAATCCTTTGCGATCTGGCGCTTCGAGAAGGAGTGATCCAACCGGATCCACGTCTTCGTCGTCGAGGTCCGAAATCACCTCCAATGCCTGCGACACCAGCGCAGATTGCTGCTGCAAACTCCCTTGCGTATCGAACAGATCGAGGTCCGGGGCAACCCCATGCAATGAAGATGTCGCGGGATTGAGTATCGCCTTAAGCTGCTTGCCAAAGTCGCAGGGACGATCACCAACCGAAAAGTTGGCGTAGATGTTCGGGATGATGGCGGTGAAGGCACTCTGGACCGGCTCTTTGAAATCCGCAACTCCCTCGAGTTCCTGTTCCTGACCCCCATAGAAGACAGTTCCGGCGAGGAAAGCCTTCTCCAGGTCCTTCACGAGCGCGGCCCGGAGCTCATCGCGCTCCTTCCGCTTCTCCGCGAGGGCATCCCGGGTATCGCCCGAACTGTCGTCGGTGAATCTTTTGTCGGATGTTACCTTCACAAGGGCCTCGTAACGCTTGAATCGCGTTTCGAGGTTGTCAGGAGTGGCGGCGGCCCAACAGACTCTGCGCCCCTTCGCGCCAGCGGCTTGGTTCTGCTGCCGGATTTCATCGATTGTCTGTTTTCGCCCGGGAGCCAGAGGCCCGACAAGGTGCACCTCCAGCTCCGAGCCCGTCTCAACGGCCTCCCCGTCCAGGTAGACCCCATAGGGGAACGTGGCTTTCGTTGTTCCGTAGACGACCGTGAAGTTTGCCAGTCTCCTCTTCGTGACCAGATCGTTTTTTGCCATCTCCTGCGAAGTCCGGCGAACGGCCGCTACGCTAATGCTCTTCGGCCCTCCTGGTCGCACCATCTCCTGAATAGTCTGTTCAATGGTGCGCTCTTTTTCGTTGAGGAACTTCCATTCGCCCGTGGCCTCGTCGCGGGCCACGTAACCGGCCTCCTGAAGCCTGTCGAGGGTTTTCTCCACCGCTTCGCGCAGTGGGGGAATCTCCGTCTTGAGGTCGCGCACCAGCAACTTCGCCAAGGTTTCCGGCACGCGCGGCACCCACGGCACCTT
>JAKEER010000893.1 GCA_022616615.1 Acidobacteriota bacterium | reverse complement strand
ATCGTCGATACCTGGTGGCAAACCGAAACCGGCTGTATCCTGATCTCGCCGCTTCCAGGCCTGACGACCACCAAGCCCGGTTCCGCGACGTTCCCGCTGCCTGGAATCAATGCCGATGTCGTGGATGAGTCCGGCCAGTCAGTGCCGCTGGGAGGCGGTGGCTACCTGGTGTTGAAGTCTCCCTGGCCGTCGATGGCGCGCACGCTCTATGGTGACCCCGATCGGTATGTGCAAACCTACTGGAACCGGTTTGGCAAAGAGGTCTATTTTGCAGGCGATGGTTGCAAGCGCGATACGCAGGGCTATTTCTGGCTGCTGGGCCGCGTCGACGATGTCATGAATGTCTCGGGCCACCGCATCAGCACCATGGAGGTGGAGAGCGCTCTGGTGGACCACCACGAAGTGGCTGAGGCAGCAGTCATCGGCAAGAAAGACGATATCAAAGGCGAAGCGATTGCCGCGTTTGTAACCCTTAAAGAAGGCACACCCGCAAACGCGGACAAGGTAAACGAGCTGAAGAAGCATGTCGCTCAGAAGATTGGTTCGATCGCCCGGCCCGACGCCATCTTCTTTACTGCCGAGCTACCCAAGACCCGCAGCGGAAAAATCATGCGACGCCTGCTCCGCGACATCGCTGAAGGGCGTGCTCTAGGCGATACGACGACACTGGCGGATGCGACGGTGGTTGCAAAACTGAAGTCGCAGTACGAAGAAGGGTGACAGCGGCTTGAATCTCGGTGGACACCGTTTGTAGGGAAAGGGACCATGCCTTAGACGCTTGAAACAGCGAAACAGAATGGTGGTTTGGACTGAATACTTCAAGCACCGGGCTCAACTCCGCGGTTTTGATCTTGCCGCTCTAGACCAGGTCGTGCACTTCTCTAAAGAGCGATACTTCGATACTGCCACACAGCGGATGGTCGTGGTGGGACGACATGGGAGCCGCTTAGTGATGATACCCTATGAAGAAGATGGACAAACGGCAACGCCAATCACTGTTCATACCACGTCGCGGCAGCAGATTACTTTTCGGCTGCGAACAGGGAGGTTTCGACTATGACAAAACCAAAGCTTTCGTATTTCGATCGCGAGGATATTCTCCATCTCGTTATCTCCGAAGAGGCAGAAGCAAATAGCATTGAGCTCAGTCCCAACATCACTGCCGAGCTAAATGAGAAAGGCGAATTAATTGGAATAGAGATCTTGAATGCAAGCACGTTCGTGCGTGATGCGATTCTGGAAGGTGTGCAGGCCAAAGTGCTTCATCTCATCTCTGCTGGGGGTTAGGGCAGAACTGCTTTTGCAACAGGCACATCGTTCTTACGCCGTAGTCATGAATTACTTCACCTTCTAAACTATTTTGACACTCACGTAAAGGAGATCGACCGATGCCACAAGAAAGACCCGCAGCAACGACATTGAAGGGAAACCCGTTCACATTGGTAGGGCCGGAACTCAAGGCGGGGGACAAGGCGCCCGCTTTCGTCGTGGTAGGCAACGATTTGAAAGAAGTCAGTTCCGCCACGTCGGCTGGAAGAGTGCGGCTCATCAGCGTGGTGCCTTCGCTGGACACGCCGGTTTGTGACACCCAGACTCGCCGGTTCAATCAAGAAGCTGCCAATCTCGGCGATGTGGCCATCCTGACGATCAGCATGGATCTACCGTTCGCGCAAAAACGCTGGTGCGGCGCGGCAGGCGTAGACAAAGTGCAGCTGCTCTCAGACCACCGTGATGCCGCATTTGGCCTGGCCTACGGAACGCTGATCAAAGAGCTGCGCCTCGATAGTCGGGCGATATTCGTCGTCGATGCCAACGACACCATCCGGCATGTAGAGTACGTCAAGGAAGTTGCAGACCAACCGAACTACGAGGCTGCTTTGGCCGCGGCTAAAGGTGCGTTGACGGCCAAGGCGTGATGAGTCGAGTCACGTCTTGTGACATCGGCTGAAACGGCGAGACGGCGAATCGGAGAAACGGCGAGGAAAATGAAAAATCCTCCCCTTCGCCCCTTCGCCGATTCTCCGGTTCGCCGTTTCCTTCTCCAAGGAGAACTTCTCTTTGACCCCGATCAGAGTCCGCTTTGCTCCCTCCCCTACCGGCTATCTCCACGTCGGCGGGGCGCGCACGGCTCTATTCAACTGGCTCTTTGCACGGCATCAGGAGGGGAAGTTCATCCTGCGTATCGAAGACACGGATGCGGAGCGGTCCTCCTCCGAGATGGTCGAGGGCATCCTCCAGGGCCTGCTCTGGCTGGGGCTGGATTGGGACGAAGGGCCGTTTTTCCAGTCGCAAAGGCTTGAACAGTATCGCGGCGTCGCGGCGAAGCTGCTGGAGTCTGGCAAAGCCTACTCTTGCTTCTGCTCCGTTGAGTCGCTGGCTGCCAAGCGTGAGGCAGCGGCTCAAGCGAAACAAGCCTGGAAGTATGACGGAGCTTGCCGTGGGTTGACCGGCGCCGTGATTAGACAACGCGAACACGAAGGACAGCCCAAGGTTCTTCGGTTCAAGGTGCCAGCCGAAGGCAAGATCGAGTTTGCCGACCAGGTCTTTGGCCGGATCGAACACGATTTTGCGACCATCGAAGACTTTGTGCTGCTGCGCTCAGACGGCATGCCCACGTACCATCTCGGCGTCGTGGTGGATGACATCGACATGCAGATTTCGCACGTGATCCGCGGCGCTGATCATATTTCCAACACACCCAAACAGATCCTGTTGTATCAGGCTCTCGATGCCGGCGTCCCTGAGTTCGCACACGTTCCCTTGATTTTGGGTCCCGACAAGAGCCGGCTGAGCAAGCGGCACGGAGCGACCTCGGTCACGGCCTACCGTGATCAGGGATTTCTACCCGAGGCGTTCCGAAACTTCCTTGCGCTGCTCGGCTGGTCGCCCGGAGATGACTCGGAGAAGATGTCCACCGCTGAACTCATCCAGCGGTTCTCACTGGAAGGCATCAACAAGAGCAACGCCGTTTTCAACCTGGACAAGCTGGCTTGGCTGAATAGCCGGTATTTAAGCAGCACCACCGCGGAGGAGCTTTTTCCGCTAGTTCGTCGCGAGGTTGAGCAGGCGGGACTCTGGGATTCTGCCCACAACGATCGGAAGGCATGGTTTCTGGGACTGATTGATCTGCTCAAGACGCGCGCCCGCCTGTTACCCGACTTCGCCAGCAGCGGCCGAGCTTTCCTCAGCGACGACTACGAGATTGACCCAGCCGCCCGCGAGAAGTTTCTGAAAGAGTCTGCGTTGGCGACCTTGTTGCCAGAGTTGGCATTGACACTGGAAGCTTTGCCGGAATTCACGCTCGAAACCGCCGAGGCGGCACTTCGCTGCTTTGCTGAACAGAGCCAGGTGAAACCAGGAGTGCTCATTAACGCTGCGCGCGTGTTGTTAACCGGAAAGGCCGTAGCGCCCGGGATTTTCGAAGTAATGATGACGCTGGGGCAAGAGCGCACCGTGGAAAGGCTGAGGCGGCCGGTCTAGGTTGCTGTGTGGAGGCGTGGGAGTCACGCACATGGAGCGTGTGTGAACAGGGCTCAATCAGCCTGGTTCCTAATGTGTCAGGTCGGGCATTCCGCCCCGGTATTGACGTCGTTGCAGAGATCCAACGATTCTGGATTCCCGCTTTCGCGGGAATGACGAGATTCCCTCGGTTTGCTGTGAAATACAGCTATGCGAAAACTCGTCATCTGGTTTGTTTTCCTGTTCGCGGGTCTGGCATCTACGTTCCTTTCTCTCCAAAATCCTGCTGAGCAACGACCTATCCGACCCGTTCCGCCGCCGGGAGTGCCGGTTCCCGAAGCTGATCGCAAGGAGCTTGAAGCCGGTTTGACGCGGCTCGTGCCCCTTGGCCAATTGATTTGTTCGACACCAACCAACCGAGGCCCAAAAACATGAGTGTGCGCCTGAAACTGTCGATCATGATGTTTCTGGAGTTCTTCATTTGGGGCGCCTGGCTACCTCTCATATACGCTTACCTGCCCAGCCTCGGATTTGGCCCGCTTGAGCAGTCGTGGATTCTCAATGCTTTTGCTCTGGCCTCATTCACAGCGATGTTTTTCAGCACGCAGTTTGTCGATCGGAACTTCGCGGCGGAAAAGTTTCTGGCGTTAAGCCACTTGGTGGGAGGAGTCTCGATCCTGGCATTGGCCTGGACACAGAGCTTCTGGCCCTTCTTCATGCTCATGCTAGTGCATTCGCTGTTCTACGTGCCAACGATCTCCATCACGAATTCCATTGCGTTTGCGAACCTGAAGGATGCCCAGAAAGAGTTCGGACTTGTGCGGCTCTGGGGCACCATCGGGTGGATTGCAGCCAGCTGGCCGTTTGTATTTCTGCTGGTTGATTGGGCGCAGGTGCCGGCTTTTGCCAGCGTGCCTTTCAGCGAATGGCTGGGCAAGGCTCTGGGCAGCAGCAAGCAGGGTGAAGCGCTGCAGCATGCCACGGCCTATATTTTCATTGCCTCGGGCATTGCCTCATTGTTGCTGGCAGCTTTTAGCCTGATGCTGCCGCACACGCCGCCCAAGCTGGCCAAAGAGGGGGCTGAGAAGTTTGCTTGGCTGGAAGCGATGAGACTGCTGCGCGTGCCGTTCGTCCTAGTGCTGTTCATCGTCACTTTTTTTGATGCTGCGGTGCACCAGTGCTACTTCATCTGGACCGCCACGTTCCTGCAGAGTCCCAGTGTTGGCATCCCGGGGAACTGGGTGATGCCAGTGATGAGCATCGGCCAGATCGCCGAGATTGGAACGATGTCCATTTTGGGTTTTTTCCTCAAGAGGCTCGGATGGCGCAAGACCATGGTGCTCGGCATCCTGGGACACGCGGTAAGATTTGGCGTGTTTGCATTGGCGCCTAACCAGCCTTGGCTGGTTGTTTCCATTAACGTCGTGCATGGCATCTGCTATGCGTTTTTCTTCGCGACAGTTTACATCTTTGTGGATGAATTCTTCCCGAAGGATGCCCGTTCAAGCGCGCAGGGGTTGTTCAACTTCCTAATTCTGGGATTGGGGCCCTTTGTTGGAAACTTTGTCTGGCCGATGCTGGGGACTTGGTTCCGCAACGATGGTGGCTATGACTTCCAAAAGCTGTTCTTTGCGCCAGCGGCCGTTGCGGCCGCCGCCGCCGTCATGCTGCTGCTTCTGTTCCGTCCGCCGGAAGGGGCTTGGAAGGCCCCAAAAACCTAGAGCGCCGGATCGATTTCATCTTCCAAAAATTGGACCCATGGACAGTCTGCTCAACCTGCTTCTGTTGGTAGGAATTCTGGGAGTCAGCGCTCTCATCACCCAATGGTTCACAGGCAAAATGTACCACCGCTGTTCGCGATGCAGCGGCCTCAATGCCAAGCGCCGGTCGCGGTGCCGTTTGTGCGGAAATCCGCTGTGAGTCGGGAGTTCCTATGTTCGAGAAGAGTTCCAAGCGGCTGCGCGACAAGGCACAATGCTTTACACGGTGGCGGAAATGCAGCGAGCTGACTCGATGCTGCGCGATACCTTCAAGCGCGGCGGTGCAGCCCAGCGGTATCGCTGCAACTTCTACCCCGGAGGGCACAAGTTCGACCGGGAAATGCAGGCCGACGCTTTTGCCTGGTTCGACGCGCACTTGAGAAATGAGAAGCAGAGAAGGAACTAACTGCCAAGTGGATGAACTCCATTGTGAAGGAGTGACGAGGTAACAGGTGAGCTAGTGGGGAAAACATTTGTCATTGGTCATTGGTCATTGGTCACTTGTCATTCTTGAATCAATGATCGATGAGAAATGAACAATGACCAATGACAAATCGCTT
>JAKEER010000179.1 GCA_022616615.1 Acidobacteriota bacterium | reverse complement strand
GGCGGACAACGGCCGGTTGGATCGGCTCAACCCCAATTTCACCACCATGTACCTCTTGACCAACCTGGGTGAGCGCCGCTATCACGGGCTGGTGGCCGGAGTTACCAAGCGCTTTAGTGGGGGCTGGCAGCTAAGCGCTTCTTACACCTACAATCATGGAAGGAACAACTGTTGTAATCCCGGCGCCGGCGGGCTCAATAATGTCGCCGGCAGCGGGCTCAATGACTACCGTTCCCAGTAGTTGTCGGGGGTTCTTGACTGACGGGCAGGGGCGACGCCGCAGCGTAACCAGCCGTCGCGCCCTACCCCATGAAGAAGTTCAAACTTCAGACATTATGGACAAGATCAAGAACCAATATTTTCCCAGATGGCTGTCTTATGCAGTGCTCTGCATCCTCAGCTGGGGAGTTTGGGGTGGGCTGAGTAAACTAGGCGCCGACAAGATGACACCTATGCAATTGCAAGTCTTGTTCACGATTGGAATGATTCCCGTCGTGCTTGCCGCTCTGATTCAACTCAGATGGAAGGTTGACAGGGATCTTTGGGGAGTCACCTATGGGATACTCAACGGGGTTTTTACGGGCTTGGGATTGCTGGCCTATTATGCCGCCATGGCCAGAGGTAAAGCCTCCATTGTCGGACCAGTCACCGCCCTTTTTCCATTGTTGACGGTGATGCTTGCCCTCTTTCTACTTAAGGAACGGATGAACAAAGTACAGAAAGCCGGGGCCTTTGTGGCGCTGGTTTCTATTTTCATCCTTTCCAGATGAAGAAGCTCTGTGGCTGATTGGATCTATTTTTCATTTCTTGCCATTGTCCTTTGGGGAGTGGTTGGGCTACTCCAAAAACTGGGAACAAACCGAATTTCGGCGCGCTCCTTGCTGGTTTGGCTAACGGTGGGATTCCTCCTGATCCTGCCTTGGTTTTTGCGCGGCGCCAATCTATTTTCATTAGGCACTCGAGAAGTTTTTATAGGCATCCTGGCGGGGGTCATTAATGGAATGGGTTCGTGGTTTCTCTTCGCCTCGCTGGAAGCAGGCGCCAAGGCTTCAGTTGCTATTCCACTCACTGCCCTCTATCCGCTGGTCACCATCCTGTTCGCCACACTCTTTCTGGCGGAAACCCTCAGTTCGATGCAGTGGGTTGGTATCGTTCTGGCTCTGGCGGGCGGCGTCATGCTCTCCTACGAGACCGAGGGCACTCAAGGGGCAAGTTCATGAAGCAACATCAAAGTGCACGGCAGTCCCCAGTCGAAGTGGGGATCATTGGAGCCGGCAATGTCCTTTGGGCCTACCTCCAGGTATTGGATCGCCTCGTCCCACGGTGCTATGCCTTCGAGGGTCCGATTTGTGCGCGGCGACGCGAGGTCTGGCCCGACCTTAAGTCGCGGCGTCCCAAAATCCGTCTCGTGGCAGATCCGCTTGAGGTGATTGAATCTGACGCGGATGTTGTCGTGATTATCACCCCGCCAGAGAGCCACGCGGGTTTGACGCGCCTGGCTCTTGAACATGGGAAACACGTTGTAGTTGAAAAACCGTTGGCCCCAACTCGATCCGAGGCGGAGTCGCTTGTCCATCTGGCTGCTGGTCGAGGTCTGCACCTTCTTACCGCGCCTTTCGTACACCTGGCGCCCACTTTCCGGGCGTTGTGGGGGCAGATCCAGGACGGTGCGATCGGTCGTGTGCATTCTGCCCGAGGTCTTTACGGCAATGCTGGGTCGACCTGGGCGAACTGGTATCACGAGGGTAAGGTGGGTCCGCTGGGAGATCTTTCCATTTACAACCTTAAGAGTCTAACCGCGCTGCTTGGATCAGTGACCGAGGTTCTAGCCGCAGAAGCAACTGCTATCAAACCACGCTGGGTTGGTGATAGAGAAATCGCCAAGCCTGATCCTGATGTTTCGTATCTCATCCTTCGCCACGAATCGGGAGCTCTTTCCTCTGTTGTGTCGAGCCATGCGATCCAGCGTTATCGCCGCCCCGGGCTCGAGTTGTATGGGACGGAAGGAACAGCCAACCTTCTGGGCGATGACTGGGACCCTCGGGGCTTCGAAATCTGGCGAAACGAGGAGGGGTGTTGGAAAGAGTATGAACCCATAGAGGGAACCTGGCTTTGGACTGACGGCCTGAACGAAATGGTTATGGCGTTGCGCCAAGACCGTGCCCCTCTGGCTGAACTGACCCAGGACCTTCATCTCTTGGAAGTCCTCGAAGCCGCTCAGCAGGCAGCCAAGGAAGCCCGGGCGATCCCGATCGTTTCGCGCTTTCGTCCTCTCGATTTGCATCCTGAGGCATTCAAAGCCCGTGCAGATCGTCATCACCTGCATGACCACACGCGGCCCGCTGACGAGCAGTGAGAAGACGAATGGGAGTGAGAAAGGTGAGAGAAACACCCCAAGAATTGCGATTGAGGGGGAGCGGCCGCTCTGTGGAAGCTAGTTACGCGCGCGGGAGCGCAGGCTCCACCACTCAGCTTCTGACCGCCGGCTCCCAATAGGTGTACTAAATTGGCCGCATCCATTGTTCCTTGTTACGTATGAGTTTCTGCTGACTTAGAACACCATTTCATAAATACACTACCGTATTTGTGATGGCAGCGATCCCCTGAGGGGATCGCTGTGAAGCCTGAGCAAAATAGGTGATCGCATCTATGAAACGTACTACCTAGTATTACTTTGTTAAGTTTCTTTCTGGGTGGCGCATACATTGTGTTTTTTGCGATGTATGCGGAGCGTACGCCCACATGGCAACCTACGCCATGTAGGCGCCACCCGAGGAATCGTCGAATGACTTAACATAGTAATAAGAGAAAGGATTTCTTGTCCATGGTCATGACTGATTCTCCCCTTTGTGCCATAGGCCTCGATGTCGGTGGCACGAAGATCGCCGGAGGGGTGGTTGCTGCGGATTCCGGCCAGGTGCTGGTCCGGCGGATCATTCCAACCGGTGCAGATCGTGGAGGGGAAATCGTTCTCAAAGAGGCTCTGACGCTTGCTGACGAGTTAATTGGAGAGGCCTCGGCTCTGGATTCTAACGTCGTGGGTATCGGTGTGGGCGTTGCAGAGTTAGTGGATCTGGCGGGAAATATCACGAGTGAACAAACCATTCATTGGTGTGGGCTGCCAATAGAGGAGAGCTTTTCCCGTATAGCCCCCGTCGTGGTTGAGTCTGATGTTAGGGCAGCGGCCCTGGCCGAATCTCTCTTTGGCGCAGGAAAACCCTTCCAGCTCTTTGTCTATGTCACAGTGGGGACAGGGATCAGCCACTGTTTCGTGCAGGGGGGGCGCCCGTTTGCTGGTTCCCGCGGCAATGCCCTCATTTTCTCAAGTACTCCTCTCACCACGACTTGTACAGCCTGTGGCAGCGTTCTGAAGCCGGTCTTGGAAGAGTTTGCCTCCGGCCCGGCTCTGGTGCAACGTTACAATCAGGAGAGCGCCAGCCCGCTCACCCAGGGTGAACAAGTCTTAAGCGCTGTCGAGACGGAAGACCCTATAGCCGTTCGAGTCGTTAAATCAGCCGGGGAAGCCTTGGGGGTCAGCGTCGCCTTTCTGATTAATGTTTTGGACCCGCAGGCCGTGATTGTGGGGGGAGGACTGGGACTGGCGGGCGGATTATACTGGAGCAGTTTCGTTAGCTCCACCCGAAGCCACATCTGGGCTGAGGCTGCCCGGAGCCTGCCTATTCTGCCAGCGACGCTTGGCACCGACGCGGGTCTCATTGGGGCTGCGGCCGCGGTGGTGCGCCGCGAACAGCCGGAACTGTCACGGAAAAGAACGGGTCGAGCGATTCGACAACCTTAGTGAGGATCG
This sequence comes from Acidobacteriota bacterium, assembly GCA_022616615.1. GTDB lineage: Bacteria > Acidobacteriota > Terriglobia > Versatilivoradales > Versatilivoraceae > VFZK01. The sequence continues at coordinate 3,486 of JAKEER010000179.1, read as the reverse complement.
CAGAGTATAGTGACGAAACTCGTGGTCTCTCGAGAAGCTTAATCGACCTCGGTTCCCCTCGCCCCAACGCGGGAGAGGATGCAGGCTTGAGAAGCCTTCATAGGGTGAGGGGCGAGCACACGGCTGATTGATCCTCCAGGGATCCAAACCCTCATCCAGCGCTGGGTTTCGCGTGCTGATCCACACTATCGGATTCCCCGTCACCCCCACCCCCTCTCCCGCGTTGGGGCGAGGGCAGCTTGGCGCAAGGGCAAGGGGAACTTGTTGGACGCCCTGGCCACTAGCTCACGCCAGTGGTTGGCCCCGAGAACTAACGCATTACGTGGTCGTAAGGGGTGGAACTGCCCTATTGGCTTCATAATCCAGGAGGAAATGATGAGTTATCTATCATCGCCGCGCCCAACTTTTACGGGACCGGCTCACATTTCGTATGAGTCGGTAACACGTCACTTATGGGGAGACAAAATTTCAGGACAAGTGGCGGATTGGATCTATGTTTCCAGCAGCATGATCCATCAGTTGGTATTCTGCCTGCCACCCGGTGCAGCTTTCAGGCATTCTGATAGTTACCGCACGATCTTTGCGGCCGATGAGGTGCTCTACGTGCTCAGCGGTTTTCTGGTAATCAATAATCCGGAGACTGGGGAAGTGCATCGAATCAATCCGGGAGAGTCCGTGTTTTTCCGGCGAGACACATGGCATCATGGCTTCAATTGCGGGAGCGAGCCGGTACGCGTTCTAGAATTCATGGCGCCCCCTCCATCCCAAGGTACATCGGGCGCCTACGCTCGGACGAAGCCAGACCTCGCTACACCCAGATCCACTTTAGATCAAGTACTAGGTCGATGGCCAATAGCCCTGTCTGAGATAGAGAAAGATTTTACGATGCGCGTTTTGCGCGATTCGGACATCTTATGGCGCTTAGAGGGCCGTGTGCATAGAGCGCTTGTTGGGATATTGGCAAGTACCGAGCACTTGACAGTAGGAAGGATTGATCTGGCAGCAGGGCAGCAGACAGAGATCCATTCACATGCTGGCGATGAAGGGTTGTACCTATCGGAGGGAGAAATCCAGTTGCGAACGCCCGAGAATCAAGGCCAGAGCTGGTTCGAATTGAAGTCCGGGGATGGCTTTTATGTTCCGAAGGGAACGCCCCATCAATATTACAACGTTTCAAGCAAGCCGGCGCGCGTGGTATTTGGAGTAGCTCCTACCTATTTACCCCACGAGGCATAGGGCACGATCGACCGTTTTGGATTGATTTCCCTCTTCGAACCCCCGAAGTGTTCACGGAATGTTATTAGTATAGTAAGTGCAAAGGTAACAGGGCACTCATTGCTCGTAGTACCGGCTTCAACCGGCCGCCGAGGAGCGACACGCTCGTGCCACGTGGCATGGGCATCTTGCCCATACCGGGCCGCCTAAAGGCGGTGCTGCAAACTCGGCCATGTTCTCCTACTTATGCTCCTACTGATAAGTCCGGCAGCTCTGTGAAGATTACAGGCGCCTCTAAGATTTCTTGGACTCTTGAGCCTGAGTTACCTGGACGCCCAGGCCTCCTACTCGGTGACGTAAGCAGACGTGCATATGGGCAATGCGCTGCCGACCTACAGCGAAACAGGGCACGGCTACGCTGTGGAGAAAGCCGCTGGCCGGGAACCTCCCCGTAGCCTGCCGCATACGAACGAAGGCATCATCAGAGAATTTCTATGCACGACCACAGGAGCCAATCCTAAATGAATCCGACTCACATTCTGCTCTCGCTAGCCTTGCTGTTCGCATCACCGATCTTTGCCGGGGTCGCGCAATCGTCCGCGCGACACCCACCGAATGTCGTCATCATTTTGGCCGACGATCTGGGCTACGCGGACATCGGCCCTTTCGGCGCAACGCAGATCAAGACGCCGAACCTGGATCGTATGGCGAAAGAAGGCCGCCGGTTCACGGGCTTCTACTCGGCGCAAGCCGTCTGCACGGCTTCGCGCACCGCGCTGTTGACGGGCTGTTATCCGAATCGGCTCGGCCTGCACGGCGCGCTTGGCCCGTCGTCGCGCCACGGCATCAACGACCATGAAACGACGTTGGCCGAACTGGTCAAGCAGCGCAATTACGCTACGGCGATCTTCGGCAAGTGGCATCTCGGTCATCATCCACAATTCCTACCCACGCGCCACGGCTTCGACGAATACTTCGGCCTGCCCTACTCGAACGATATGTGGCCGAACAATCGCGAAGCGTCGCCGGACGCCTACCCGCCGTTGCCGCTGGTCGAGCACGACCGGGTGATTCAAACGATGCCCGACCAGACGCAGCTTTCGCGGTGGTACACGGAGCGGGCTGTGAAGTTTATCGACAGGCACAAGACGCGCCCGTTCTTCCTCTACGTGCCGCACTCGATGCCGCACGTGCCGCTGCACGTGAGCGATCAATTCAAGAGCAAATCGCAGCAGGGCTTGTACGGCGACGTGATCGAAGAGATCGACTGGTCGCTGGGGCAGATCCTCGCGGCATTGAAGCGCAACAGCCTGGACGACAACACCCTCGTGATCTTCACCTCGGACAATGGCCCGTGGCTCTCCTACGGTAATCACGCCGGGTCGGCTTGGCCGCTGCGCGAGGGCAAAGCCACTACGTGGGAGGGCGGCGTGCGCGTGCCGTGCCTGATGCGCTTTCCCGGCAAGATTCCGGCGGGCAGCGTTTCGGCGCAGCCGTTGATGACCATCGACCTGCTGCCGACAATCGCGCGCCTGATCAACACCGAATTGCCCAAACACACCATCGACGGGCGCGACATGTGGCCGTACATCATCGGCGATCCGAAGAGAAAGCACCCGCACGAGGCTTACTTTTTCTACTTTGAGAACAACGAATTGCAGGCGGTGATGAGCGGGCGATGGAAGCTCTATCTGCCGCACGCCTATTACACGCTCGGCGGCCAACCGGGCGGGCGCGACGGCAGGCGGGCGGAATATCAGGAGCGCAAGCTCGAAGGGGCGGAGCTTTACGATCTGGAGAGTGACATAAGCGAGACGGCCAACGTCGCGGAGAAACAGCCTGAGGTCGTGAAGCGATTGGAGGCGTTGGCCGAGAAGTCGCGTGCAGAGTTGGGCGATTCGTTGACCGCGCGCACGGGCAAAGGCGTGCGTGAACCTGGGCGCCTGACTGAGCCGAAATGATTAGGCAGTGGGACGGTGAAACGCATGATGCCCGACTGAAAAAACGGGCTGGGATTCGCCCAACACTCCTCCAGGCGATACGCCGGATGCGAACTGCCTTTGGTTGGGGGCTTCTTGATTCACGAGGCGATTCAGAAGAGCTAGCTTAGGTAGCGAGCAACCTCGTACCGCCGAGACCCAAAACAGGGAACCGCCAAGGAGGCAAAGAACGCCAAGAGCTTGCCTGATGAAGCCTTTCGTAGAAGTACTCGGTCGGCCATCTGTGATTTAAGATTCTCCGATTCCAAATGACAGCGCGGATTCCCCTTTG
>JAKEER010000892.1 GCA_022616615.1 Acidobacteriota bacterium | reverse complement strand
CGTCCGCTGGAATTCCGTGCCGGCGCTCCGTCGCAAAGACCACTGCTTCGAATGGACGAGGAGACAGTTTCAAGAGTGGGTCTGGAACTTTGCTGGACGACATCAATACGAGTGCGAATTCGACGGGATTGGAACCTCATTCGGGCGGATAGGGGGGCCAACCCAGATGGTCACATGCTCGCGCTTGGCCGATAGGTCGTATCCGTGTTGAAAAACCGCGTTCTTTTGCGCTGTTGATCACCGACTCGTAAGGCGTATCTCCTTTCATGCATACTTCAAAGCGGAGTATACATGTAGTGTTCATTCTCAACGCGAAACCCCTGATAACGACCTTGAAGTGCCAACGGGCCAATTTCCTGACTTTCAAACGACAACTCAATGAACGACCTCTGGAATTCGAACTTTTTCATAATGAGGCTATATGGCTGAAACATTTGTCATCACTGGCTTGGTTCGGGAAAAGCAAAGTGGCGTTGGTTTGGGCGGCCTGGATTGTCCGTGTCTATGACAAAGACCTTCTCTCCGACGATTTGGTGGGCGAAGCCCAAACGGCGTGCGACGGCACGTTCCGCAAAACCAACTCGAGATCTATAACGTGGCGACCAACACTTGGCAGACGGTCGCGGGCGCCACTCGCCTGTTTCAGGAACTCTATCCCAGCCTGCACCCGCTGCCGGCGGGACAGGCCTTTTATTCGCGCGCGGGCTGGGCGCAGGCCGACATGACGCAGATTCGCACCGCGTACCTGAATTTCACGGGACCCGCTTCGGGGACATGGACGGGCCTTGGCCAGCAACAGTTCTACGACCGGCAGGAAGGCATGACGATCTTGCAAATCGATACCACCGTCTCGCCCCCCGCTGCGCGCATCATCTTGATCGGCGGCGGCGTATCCGGCCCCGCGGCCTCGCGCAATCCGTAGGCCATCGAAGCCATCGACCTGACCAACCTAGGCACCGCCGCGGCGTGGACGCGCCTTGCGGACATGCACTATCCTCGAACGAACGTCACCGGCGTGTTGCTCCCGGACGGCACCATTCTAGCCGTGGGTGGGCAGCGCAACGGCAAGTGGGCCTCCGATCCCGGCGCGGTGTTGGAACCGGAGATTCATGACCCGCGCACCAACACCTGGTCCCTCGCCGCCAGCATGGCTTTTCCGCGTCAGTATCACAGCGTCGCCGTCTTGCTGCCGGATGGGCGCGTATTGACAGCCGGTGGTGTGGACCCACGGCCGGGCGCACCCAATCGCGACCAGCGCGCCATGGAAGTGTTCAACCCGCCGTATCTCTCCATGGGTCCACGGCCTGCGATCACGACCGCCCCGGCAGGCGTGGGATATGGGGGAAATTTCGACGTGGATTCGCCGGACACGGCACGTATCGATTCCGTGGTGCTGCTAAGGCCGATGTCGCTCACGCACCATACAGATGGTGGGCAACGTTACATCAAGCTGCCGATCGTCAGCTGCACAGCGGCCCGGCTCACAGTGCGCGCGCCAGCCCACGGCAACATCGCTCCACCTGGATTCTACATGCTGCTCATAATCGATGCCGACGGAGTGCCGTCGATAGCTTGGTTCTTGCACATCAGCTAAGAACCTCTGACTCTATGCAGCGGCTTAGGGCTAAGGAGTCGCTCAGAGGGAGATTCAAGGAAGGCAGGATAATGAATAAGATGGCGGTGGCTGCCCCACTCGCAAGACTTCATCACGGTGCGAACTCTGGGACTTCGGGCAGATCTGGAACGGAAGGTTCGGCTGGTTTCTCTTTGAGTAGCTGCTGCAGATCGAAGTCTCTTGGGAGAAATTCATCCGTGATGGCGGGGAAGAATTCTCGCGGCGTTGCCATAGCCGTGATGCCGTAGTTGGCGATTTTTAGATAGGTATGGAAGTCCTTTAGGGCTTGGAACTGGGTCGGCAGAATGATCTTCTCCAGCTTCTCCTGCTCGCTGATGCTGATCCGGTCGCCAAGATCCGTAGGGCTCATCTGGCTGCTCGAAAATTTCTTGACCACTTCGCGTTCGCCAAAGGCTTTGCTCAAGAAGTCGGCCGTCGTCGGATCGTTGATGCGAAAGATGAGGTGTAGATTGAAATTATTGAAGAAGGTTTCCTTCTGGTCGTGCCCGTAGATGTTTCCCACCGACCCCAGGTCCTGATTCGCCAGAACCAGAAACCCTCCCTTGGATCGTCCCATCGTTAAGAAGTCGAAGATAGAAGGCATCTTGGCAAGTGAGCCGAACTCGTCGATGAGAAAGGTAATACGGCGGGTGTGGCTGTCGGGCAGCGAGAGCACTTCACGCGTCATGATATCGATCACAAATGTCATGAGCGGCTGAAAGATCGCTTCGTACTGGGGAATATTCATCAGAAACAAGCTTCGCTTGTCTTTATCGTTCTGAATGAACTGACGGAAAGAGAAAGTGCCGTCGCGGTCCGTCAGATAACGGAAAAACGTGAGCCGTTCCTGAAGGATAGAGACAACCGAGGCCGCTTGTTGGGAATCGGCCTTGTCGATGTGCTTGAGAGCGCCCATCTCCCGCATTGGCAGCGTATAGAGACAATCTCGAATCTCCTGCAGCGGGTAGGAGAAGAACTCCCAAATATCGAGATTGGAGGTCTTGCCCTCTCGGAGCAGGTAGAACAGACCGGTCCGAAAGACATCTCTGGCCGCTTTGTACCAGTAGGGATCTTTGCAGTCCTTAGGAGCTTCATAGAGTGAGGTGGAGAGGACGTCCAGATCCGGATAGTCCATTACCTCGTTGAAGAAGCTCCAGCCGATGGAGCGTCGATCGAAAGGGTAGAAAATGACGTCGCCTTCGCGATGGTGTTTCGATGTGAACTCACCTTTGACATCGTAGATCACGGACTTGTTGACGTGAGGACTGGCCGCCTTGACCCGGTTGAGGCTGCGGATGTACTGATTGAGGCAAACAGACTTGCCAGTACCGGTAGTGCCGGCAACGAAGATATGGCGGCGCGATACACTTTCGGGAAGGTCCAGTACGCCCAACTGTAATGGCAAGAACTCTGGAGTGACTTGCTTCTCGTCCGCGATGGCCTGCGCCAGGGCTTGCTTCATTTGCGAGACTGGAGTCAGGTTCGCTCCTCGAACGAAGCGAGTTTCGGAAAGCCGTTTGTTTACTTGCCTGAAAGCGAGAAAGTAGAGCACACCAAAGGCGGGAAAAAACACGAGGCTGGAAGCAGAAATCCAGGGAAGCTGATCGATGCGGCCGTGGGTGATGAGGCGAACCCCCTTGCGGTAAGTGTTTCTTGGCACCAGCTCGCGCTGGAAGAAGGGAAGTAGTTCCCGATCAACCCGCTCCTGAGGCGTTTGCGGCTGAGAGCCCCGGGGATTGGGAATCCAGCGGATGTAGTTCTTGGGATTGAGCGAGATAAAATACTTGAGCATTGCGATAAGAGGCAGCCGCTTGGCACGAGGTCGGTTTACAAGACGCGGCTGGCCGTTGACGGTGCGAATCTCTGGAATGGGAGCAGCGACGTATCGGGAAAGAAAACCAGCCATCAGAGCGGCGTACAGAACAACGGCCAGGACCAAGCCTACGACGACCATCTGAAAGTACATGCGAACGACGGAGACAGCATGGTCGTGAGCAACGTAGGCGCGTGAGGGCATTTCAGGTCTCCTGCTGGGCTCGTTCTTTCAAGGCGGCCACGAAGCTGTGGAACTCGGAAGGATTGGTGGCAAGCTTTTTCCCGAAAAAATAGGCCAGCTGGTAGACGAGCTCCAGCTTTTGCTCCAGCCGGCGCGAGGCAGCACTGAGGCCGCGGATGTCGGACCGAACCTGGCCGAGCTCAATAGTGGCCACGTCCTGTGGGAAACGCTGTGAACAAAGCAAATGATGAGCCAAGTCTTCAATGCTGGCACCAGCGGCATCGGCCTCTTGAGAGAGCGAGGTCATTTCAGCTTCCGAGAGCGACAGCGTGATCAAGTGGCTCATGGGGTCTCCTACTCACGGAATTCGATCACACCGTGATGCTGGCTGGACTCCCAGCCTGAAGCGTCTTTCATAAACAGGAAGTGTGTCTGGGGACGCTTCGGGTCCTGGCGCAACTCGAGAGTGCGGCCCGACTCGGCAAGCTTCAAAAGCAACTGCCGGTTCTTTTCATTGTCGCGGACGAGGGCCAGCCGCTCACGTTGCATTTGCTGGGCGTAAGAACTGCGAATGAACAGCCAAGAACCTGTGGCAAGAACGATTGCTATTACCAGCGACGCCAGGGCATAGCCGCCGAGGTGGATTTGACGCGCTACGGCAGCATGCTTTTGCATCCCGGCGGCCGCTGTTTTGCTTTTCTCGATTGCCTGGTCCAATGCTTGGTTGGCTGTTACGAGATCCGTCAGCTGCTGGTGGAGTGGTGCGAGAACGGTTTCGTCGATCCGCGAGTGGAGGAGGGCCGCCATCCGCGTAGCCAGGGTTTGAGCGGATTGCTCGATGGCGGCTTCCACATGCACGTGGATCCCAGCCAATTGGCCTTGGAAGTTTCGAGCTTCAGCGAGAACCTCCACGGCGATCTTGGAAACAGCGGTGGCCTGTTGGGTGGCCGCGGAGCTAAGCGCAGCAATTTCCTGCTTCACGCGGCTGATGTCGTCCACGGCTGTCTGTATGGCTGACGGAATGGACTCGTAGTAGGCCTTGTAGAGCTGCAGAGCTCGCAGCAGGCGTACCAGCTCCACATCGTGGGCGGTGATGTCCGTTTCGTGCAGGACTTGAAAGAACGCTGAGCGCTCCTCCGGAGAGAGTCCCTCGGCAAGCCTCTCGAAATGCCCGTTGCCAGCTTGAGTCATGGTTTGTCCCTTCTTTCGGGCTGTCCGCGTTACAGTTCAAGTTGGGCTGTAGCCCGGGCGTTCATAGTCAAAGCGCCGGTAGTTTTGAACTCCGGTTCCTGAGGTAGGTCCTTAGCGGCGGCTGGTTTGTTGACTTCCGCCAGCGCCTTGTCGAGCGACTGGTGCAGCTCCAGTTGCAACAGGAAGTCGGTGGCTTTATGGGCGTCGCGGGCCGCGCGGAATATTTCGTGCTTGTCATTTCGCAGGGCTTCCAGCCAGGAATTCAAATAGGCAGCATGGCGTTCTGGATTGTGAGGAATGCCCCGTTCGGCCATGAGGAAGACGCTTGCCAGTTCTGCCCGGAGTTCTTCCTTTGCGTAATTGGGGTCTCCGAAACGATAGCTTTCGTTGAGTGTTTCTCGATTGAGGCGATCAGGGCTTCCACTCCAGTGAAAGACCTCATGAAGTGCAGTCCCGTAGAAGTCGGGTGCCGTTTTGAAAGCCTCCCTGGGTGGCAAGTGAATGCTGTCGGTGCGGCGGTTGTAGAAGGCCTGGTCGGATTGATCGTATCTCATCCGAGCGCCAGAGCTCCGCAGGATGGCTTCGGCGCTCTGCAGCACCTCCCACTCCTGCGGCACTCGCGGCGTGTGCGCCGGAATGCCATCAATCTGCTTGGCGTTAAAAATCGTGTAAGCCCGGTAGATGAAAGAGTCGCGCCCTGATTTGGCAGTTTGATCCTGGCCATCCCTGTCCGGTTTGGAGACGCTGTTGGGGAACTGCCAAAATTCCACCTGGGTACCCTTTTCGCCGCGTTGCACCTGCCAGCCATTCTCCTGCGCCTGCCGGTAAGTGAGCCAGCGAGGATCGTCGTACCCACGGCTCGAAGCCACGACCATCAATTGCACGACATTGCCGCCACGGTATGGTTTCCCGGAGACGGGGTTGAACGGCAGTTCAAGAGCTCCGGCCTGCCACGGCTTCTGCCAGGGAGCAGTACCTTGCTCCAAGGCTCGGATGATCTGGTCGGTGACTTCCTGGCGAAGATCGCGTTTGGGATCGTCAGCCATAGCTAATCCCTCCACTCAAAGTCGCTCTCAGGCATCTCATTCTCGAAACCAGAGCCTTCCAGCGATTCGCCGGCAAATTGGTTGGCGTCGTGGCTGCGGACGCCTCCATTGTTGCCTTCATTTGTCGCAGACTGGTTCGCCGCTTGCTCAGCCATGGATGGCCTCCTTTCGAGGAACTTGCTGTTCGGGCAGCAGCAGGGTTCGGATGGGATCGAACTGCTCGTAGATTCCTCGTTGATAGTTGCGCAGCCGGGCACGGACGAGGAGACGGGAGAGCAAAGGTCCCAGATCGTGGCCGCGGGCGGAGATTCCATCAGATGAGTCGAGAACCTCAGCGATGGTCAAGTTCAGGCGTTCCAGATCTGTCTGGTATTCCTCGTCCAGCCGAGGAATGACTACATGATGTGGCTGGAAGAGGTCACGGAAGTCGGCTGCCTCAGAAGTATGCTTGTAATCGGGGAGGTACTCCCCATCCTTGAGATTCTTGAAAACAACGTAACGGACGCGGTTCTGCAAGGCGGCGACCCAGGTGAGAAAGGACTGCACGCTGTCGGGAGAACTGGTAATAGAGCCAAGACATACGAAACTGACGCCCATTGATTGCAGCTCCTCGAACGGCAGATCCAGCCACCAGTCAAGGACCTCCCGTCCCGTTCCAGCCTTGAGATCAGCCAGAATCAACGGTTCTCCGATAATGGCCTGTTCGACGAGAACATCGTGGGAAGACTTCTTCCGGATCGCAATCCGCTGCGCTTCCGGGAAAAACCGGGACAACGTCGAGCTTTCGTCATCGAGGTCCAGTAGCAACGGATCGACGCCAAACTGGCGGAGGTAAGTGATCAAGAGGCGCGCAGCCGTGGATTTGCCAGTGCCGCCTTTGGCGCCGGCTGTAAACAAGATTTTCGAGGACATCGTCAGTCTCCTTTCTCAGGTTTCTTCTCCAGAGCAGCAATCTGCTCAGGAGTCAATCGAGTGAGGTTGTAACGGTCGCTGGGGGTGTAGTTGAATTTCCGCTCCGCCCTGTCCGTGCTTGCGGGAGGTTGAGGTGGGCGGAGATCAGAAGGCTTCGGTCTGGTCGAAGTCTTCTTTTTGAGATGTTGGGAACTGACGTTCGCCAGTCGAGCGAAGCACGCGACCTTTCTCCCATGCGACCGTACGCGCACGAAGCTATGAATGGTGTCGCGGTGAACCGACAGAGCGTACTTCTCACGAAGGATCTGGACGATGCGAGCATAGGGAGTAGGAGGCCGTGTTGCGCGCAAGGCTGCTATCTCGGCTTCGTAAGGAATGAGTTTCGACTGGTACGGTGTCGCCATATGCTAACCAACGACATCCGCGGCAGATGCTGAAGCTTGTCGGAGGCCTGAGCCAGCTTGTCGGAAGAGACGGTGAAACAACTTCCGACAGGGTTCCGACAGGTCGGAGCTTTGTCGGAACTCCGCAATACGTCGAAGCCGTGCTTAGACGTATTGCGTCTTAGCTCCCAATCGGAACGAGGCCTTGCCACCACCTCGAGATTAGTGAAGAGCCTCAAAGTGGTGGTCTGCAAGGCCTGTTCCTCACTGCAACCTGCCAAATTCCCGCGTGGCGTCTTTCACCACAGAGGCCAGATCATCCTGCTCGATGGGGAAGCCCCACTCGAAACGGTCCACCCACAGTCCTTCCGATCGAGCCGGTCCACCACATTCCCGCACTTCACCCAAGCGGCCACGACGAGCATCTTCGAACAGCTCCCCCAGTTGATGGCCGCGAACCCGAAGCTGGCCGAATGGATAGTGGAGAGTCAGCAGGCGCTCATCGTCGCTCAGCTCAGCAAGGGTCAGCAGAGAATCCACCAGGATGCGACGGTTCCCGTTGAGAGAAATGAAGAGAGGCCCTAATTGAGATGCCTCGCGCTTCAGATAACAAACCACCTCGTCGCTGGATAGGTTCAGTGGACTGACGTAAGACATTGTGTTGCTCCTTTCACGGTTCAAGCATGGGCTCAAGGCCAAAGCGCTTCACGGTGAGGCTGGGTTCACTGAGATCCTGCTTTAGCGAATTGCGAAAACCCTCCCGCAAGCGAGAGATCCAAGTCAGGCGGTTTTCGTTCACGAATTCCCAGAGGCCGCGAGCTTTGGATTCAGTTGGACCTGAGAGAGGAAGTTTGAAGCGGTGAAGAGGCGGTGCCAGATCCAAAGCGGCAGTGCGGTCTCCCGAGCGAGGTAGCCGTTTGAGGAAGTGGGTCAGATCGGGAACAAAGATGCTGCAGCGCTCACGGCCGCGCGAGCAGGCGACATAAGCGGCCTTGGCATCCACTTCCTCGGCAGCTAGGATGATGGACGTGTGCGTGCGACCCTGGGACTTGTGGCTCGTGACGACATAGCCATGGCAGAAGTGACGAAACTGGGGGCCTATGACGGCTCCTTCACGAGTGTGAATCGTGCCATCGGCGTCGACCTTGGAGACCGTAACGACATCCCCGTTGGTCAAGCCCATGCGGCGATCGTTGCGCCGAACGAGAAGCCGATCGCCTAAAGAAACCTCGATGCTTCGCTGTTCAGCCACGTCGATCCTGGCCGCGTGCCAGCGGGGCTCGAAAGGCTTTGTGCTCCCCTGGAAGTAGACCCGGTCTCCTTCTACTCTCTCGACTACCATCCTCTGGCCCCGAGACATGCCTGCCGTTTTGCGGTTGAACGTCACCACAAACCCAGCCCGGTAGTTGCTGGGGTCACCAATCTGCTGGCGAGTCCATTGAAGCGAGTGGTGAGCGACAATCTGCTGGCCTTCGCTCAGAGCACCTGCTTCCTTGAGTCGGCTGCGGATGGCATCCGTAAATCGATGGTTCTCGGCCCAGGTGGGAGAAACAGCGAGCGTCCTGTCTAGGCGGGTGCCGCCTTCGGTCTCGCGCACAAAGGCCTCGGCAGCGGCTTGCAGGTAGGCGCCCTTGGCTTCCTGTACCCAACCGAGACGCTGCAGCCGGTCCATACCATCAGTAGTCCTGCCAGCGGCCATCTCACGAATGGCCCGGTTGTATTCCTGGACCAGCTGGCGGCGAATGTCGCAAAGCTCGGCCACCCGCATGCGAGAATGCGATTCCAGGATGCGCAGGAAGTCTCCGGCTTCGACCGAGACATGCTGGCGAGTGTCTCCGACGAAGAGAACGCGTGCGCCGGTCTTCTCAGCTACTCGGAGCAGGCTCGCTCCGAGATTGTTCGACTGCAGACCAGCCTCATCGACGATCAGTATCGCGTTGCGCAGTCGTTCGACTTCGTTGCTAACTCGGTTGACGAGAAAGTCGCTGACAGTTGTGGCAGATCCGAATCCGTCACCCTTGAGGACCTTGGCTGCCGAGGCGGTTGGAGCGAGGTAGTAGACGGGTTGACCCGAGATTTCCAGGGAACGGGAGATTTCGCGCAGGCTGGTGGTCTTGCCGGCGCCGGCGAGACCGCGGATTCCGCATACCTGATCGGTACAGGCAAGTGTCTGAAGCACGACCTGGCGCTGCTCATCAGACTGAAATTGGAAAGGAATCCCTTCGATGGAACCGAGGGCCTGCCTGTTATTTTGGGTGTCATTGACAAAGCCGACAGCCCAGCGTTCCAAGGCCAGTCCTTCCGGGGTTGTCAGCGGTTGGTTGAGACACTCGGCAGGCTTGGCGCCCACGGCAACCAAACCGCTGCTTTCTTTTTCAACAGCGGTTTGAAGCTGCTGAGGATCGGCCGCCCCCAGGTTTTGATTCAGGGCCTCGGCCAGGACCGTGTGGGCAGGCAGGACGGACTGCCGCTCGAACAGGTGTTTCCTGGCGGCGGTCAGTGCTTTGTCTGAAACCACGAGGGGCGGCTCGAAGTCGGGCCGGGACAGGGCTTCATCTCGCAAGCCCTCGAGGTCGCGAACCTCCTGCGGGCTCAGTTGTGCTCGCTGAAGGGAGCGGACTTCAGGTGTGGTGATCTCCCTGAGCTTCTCTCCTCGCGTCTCGCGGGCCAGCTCGGCGATTTCGTCCGCTCGGGGTTGGCGGCCACGCTCGGCTACGAATTGCTCGATGGCGGCTTCCACCTGGGTCCGGCGTTTGGAGAAGCGCTGACGGATCTCGGTCGAGACGCCCTTGATCTCGAAGCCTTCTACCAATCCCTTCTCACTGCGGATGGACTCGATGTCATAGCCCAGACGACGGCATTCGCGAGCCAGCTCGTTTTGATAGACCTTGCCGCAGTAGCGGATCGCCTTGAAGATGTCGTGAGTCTCCAGGGCCAGCCAGCGGCTGCGGCGCGCATCCCAGGTGGCGTTGGCAACGACGAAGTGGGTATGAAGTTGCGGATCGAGCTCGCGCGAGGCATCGTGGCGAAAGGCTGCGGCACAGATATTCCCAGCCGTCTGCCGGTGCTTGCCACGACCCTGCCCGGTCTGGACAGCGGCAAACCTTTCCAGCTCTCCGAGCGCCAGACGACTAGCCCTGTCATGAGCTTCGTAAAGCCGTTTGTCTCCCAGTGTCACTGCCATGATTGAAACGGATTTCTGGGCTGAACACTGAAAATCGAAAAAACGAATAGAGTTCTCTACGTTGCGGGGAGTGAGCTGGCCTGAACCATCAGGATGCTGGTTGAGACGCAATGATTCGAAGGCAGTATCATTCTTGTCGATAGCTTGGTCTGCGATACCGAGTAGTTCAGCGCCCTTCCCAACCCATGTGCCCATGACGTGTTCGCCTTCGCAGTAGTAATCGTTAGCGGTCAGATGAGTGCTGAGATAAGTGCT
>JAKEER010000891.1 GCA_022616615.1 Acidobacteriota bacterium | reverse complement strand
CTACGCTCGGGTCAGCACCTCCGAACAGTCCCCGGAAATGCAACTCCGAGATCTACGCGAGCTGGCGGAACGCCGGGGCTTTGAGGTTGTGCGGGAATACATCGACACAGGAATCAGCGGTGCAGCCGATTCTAGGCCCGCGCTTGACGACCTGCTCGCTGACGCTTGCCGCGGCCGATTCAAGGCCGTGCTGGTCTGGAAGCTGGATAGGCTGGGACGTAGTCTGCCGCACCTCGTACGGTTGCTGGAAGAGTTCCGACAAATGGGGGTGGAGTTGATCAGCTTCTCCGAAGGATTGGACTTCACCACTACGGTTGGCAAGCTTCTCTACCAGATGATCAGCGCCTTTGCCGAGTTCGAACGCGACTGCATTCGCGAACGGGTTCGAGCGGGGATGCGGAATGCCCGGGCGCGCGGGAAGCGAATCGGCCGCCCACCCGTAGTCGTGGATGCTGCGGAGGTTGCCCGCCTGCGGGCTCTGAATCACTCCTGGCGCGAGATCGCTGAGAAACTAGGGGTGGGAGCCACAACGGCTAGGCGGGCATTTTCCGGGCTTGCCAAAAGTCCTGCCGAAATCGTCGAACCAGTTGCGCCTCCAGCACCCCTCTAGGAGACGAACATTGGGTTGTGATTCTGGTTGCCGATCGGTGCTTTTCCCCCCAAATCAGCTTCGCGGCTGATGTGCTTCTACGCCTGCTTCAAGATTAGGCACGTCTGACAATTCGCCATTTTCGGCGGAACATAGGGCCGCGCTGCGCTAGGCTGAAATATGCTGGCAGACCAGGCATACCGCAGAGAATGCTCTGGGAAGGCCGACGCCTTGACAAGCTCCGCGCCCAAGAGAGCCCCCACCAAACCTGTGACCGTTGGCAGCGTTGCCTCCCGCTGCCTTCTTTCAAGCGGCTCCGAGTCTCGATACAGACAGTTTCAGCACGGAGCATCCTCCCTTTGAATCGAAGCCAGCGCATGCCTCGTCAGTGACAGGATCTGATGGCCAGTACCAACGTTCAACACCAAAGCCGGACGCCGCTGTTGCAAGTGCACGCGAATCGTCTCGTCATCAACCGTTGCGAGTACTATTGAATCACTCGGGGTCAAGCCGCAGCATTCTTCGATCCGACCTTGAACAACATTGAAGGCGAGGTTTGGGTGCCAGCCTCCGAACTCGCGTTTGGCTAGGAGGGCCTTTGGGAGACCATCATCCGCTGGCGCCATGAGGAGGTAACGGTTTGCATTGGTTAAATCCAGATACTCGTGTTCAAAAGCCAACCAGCGACCTCGGAGAACAGGGCCGTATCGGAGCGCCCATAGCAAGGCGTTCCCTGACCCACCCAGGCCTGCCTGAATGATGGTGCCCACATCGACATTAGGTGGCAGCGGCGGTCCATCCCAATCGGATAATGAGAAGTCAAGCAGCGACCACCCGCGAATCTCCCTGGATACCCGATCGAGTGAAAGATTCTCCGCGGCAACATACACAGCCGTTGCCCCCAAGGCGGCTGTTGCCAAGCAGGTGAATGGATTGAAGGCTGCTGTACTCGAAGGTTCAAGGCATTGATCCCGAGATACGAAACAGCGCCAGCCGTTGGCGGTGAGGTATACGGTTTGATTGGAGACGTTCCACTTGGCAGAACCCACTGAGAGACTAAAGTCGTAGTCAATAGCAGGCACTCGAACGACAGAAAACCGGCCCCAAGGACACACCGTGGTCAAGCGGGAGTGCAAAACCTCGGGCAGCGAGGCTGACCGCTTACTGTTTCTCGAAATGATGTAAGGAACTTCGGGCACACATAAATCAATTCGGCTGTAGCGCTCGCTAATACGGGGAAGGATGTTACAGAGCGCTAGCAGGATCAATTGGCCGGTCGTTGTGGTTGCCCAATCCCGGTTGGCAGCAATGAGGATTCGAACGGGCGGTCCACCCGTGGCACCGACAGCGGCAGCGAATGCCCGACTTCGGTCATAGACGAGGCTGGCGGTGTAGATCATGAAACTACAAAGCGAGACCGTTTTTCCTGTTCTTCCAGGTGTCGCCAGCTGCCGCTTCCCACGTGCTCAAAAATTTCAACAGCCTCGACGAAAGGATCCATGATGCGACCACCATTCGGAACGACAACACTGACAAAGCCGGGCCAGGGGCTTGCTGCGAGGCGGTCATCCCGAGACGAATGGAATGCCTCTCCCGGGTGTGAGTGAACTTGTGCAAGCAGGACGTACCTGTACTGGTCCAACTCGCGCTTGAGCCGGAGCATTTCAAGCGGCGAAACATCGTAGGAAACGCCGGTAGCATCAAAGTGGGGAATCCAGAGCTGGCGCACCTGGGCGACTCTCCCTGTGTACGATCCGAGCCAGTAGCCAACAGCCTCAAGTCCGCGTTGGCCGTAGCCCCGGAGGTGATCCAACGTCTTCCGGACCACCTCCGAGGACAGTTGATACCGTGTTTCACGAGGGAGAGGGAGCTCAGTCGCGACGATTGTCACATCCATTTGTGTCCCTTCCTCACTAACACTTGCCGCCGCCAACCTGCCACGCCAGCGTCAGGCGCTCGCCGTTCTTTAGACCAAGTGCCTCAAGCGTCCGACCCAGATCAAGCAGGCTGCCATCGTCCTTCTTCTGCACAGTAATGTTGCGTGCTTGCTGGACGCCCAGCTTCTGCAAGACCTCGTTGACAACCTGCTGCAGCAAGTTGGTACTCGGAGCGCGTTCTACTTCGACATGGCTACCGCCGGTTACGGGCTCGAACACGAGCGTTAGCTCACCGGAGCGGCCATCAGCTTGATTTTCTTTCGTCTCTTGTGCTTGCATCTGGTAAACTCCCCTCCAAGTTGAGATGGGCAAGCCACTCTGCCCTCACCCTATATGCGAACGAAGTGCTCCGTTTTTGCCATTCCGAGGTTGGGCAGGCGGCAAATTTGGCCCTAGTAAATCGCATCATATACGGGCGCTAGAAGAGCGAACTTGGCCCAGCGGAAGCGAATCAGCCCGGAGGAGTTCAACAGGGTCCTCAAGCAGTTGACCGCCCACGCTATCGGGCTGTTTGCTACCGCAGGTCTTTGGGGACCGAGCTCGGTCATGAAGGGCACTGGGAAGTCTCCTGCAGACTTGGCCATGGACACTATCTTGAAACTGACAGGCGGGGAACTGAACTACCATCGAGCCAAAGGTCCACTTGCTCCATACCTCGCCAAGGTCATGGAGCGGGATTTTATAGATCTGCTTCGCCGCAAATCCTATGCGACAACTGAGGTTCTGCCGAGGACGACGGAGATGCCGGAAGGAGAGGAAACAGAAGGAGGGAGAGTCTCGGTTGGGCTAGAAGACCTGCCGGGGACATCCAACCCATTGAACGATGTTTTGGAAGCGCGATTCAAGAAGCAGATGCTCAATCTCGTAAGGGGTGAAAAGGACCTTGAGGACTATGTTGTGGCTGTCTTGGAAATGAACATTACGAAGCCGCATGAGATAGCTGAGCTGCTTCAGACTAGCACATCGGACATTCAAAACCGCAAGAAACGTCTGCGGCGGCGTCTCGCTGAATCCCTCGGCCGCCAGCAAAGATGAGATAACATGAAAGGCCAGAAGAAACCCGACGGCGAACTGAATCGCTTAAGAAGCATGTACGAGCATCTTTTCGGAGGAATAGACGAGATACCGGCCGATGAGGCAGAAGAGCTGCTAAGAGCCGCCGGTATTGACCCTAATGCTTTGGGGAAACGCATGTACGACATGCTAGCTTCGCAAGCGAATGCATTCCGGATGAAAGGACAAGCGTTGCCACCTTTACTAGAGGAGGCACTTGAGGACCTTCGTCCTGAATCGGCGCGCCCGCGAACGGAAGAGGAATTAAAGAAACAGGCAAGCGGCAAACTGTCCACACTGCTAACACAGCTAGGACATACCCTCGCTCCTGTTCAATTGAGTTTTGCATACAGGAACAAGCAGGATCTCTCTGAAAAGGACAAGCGATTCCTGGATTCTCTCGCTAAGAAAGTGGAAGAGCGCACCAAGGGCGCTGGCGACGAACAATGACTCTGTTTCCGGGAAAAATCTATGCACAAGCTCTTCTCGAAGCGCTCAACATCCATGGCGCTCCCGACCCAGAAGACATAGCCAAGCGAATAGGCCTCGCCATTGAGGAAGCTGATGCGGACGGCTTTGAGGGGGCGCTCGTTCGGCCTGTCGGCGTACCCCTTGGCGCTATCGCTCTTAAAAAGGGCGTACGAGAGAAAGGCCGCCGAAACTTCACGATTGCCCATGAGATAGGCCACTTTGTACTGCCTGGTCATGATTCGATCGGCAATGTCTGTTCTTCGCAACAGATAGAGTCCTGGTCAACAGACATCAATCACTATGAACAAGAAGCGAACGAATTCGCAGGCGAACTGTTAATTCCAACTGCCCAAGCCTCGCCGATCGTTACCAAGAGGCTCCCCTCGCTCAAGGTCATCAAGGAGGTTGCGCAGCACTTCAATGCGTCTCTGACTGCGAGCGGTTGGCGATTCTGCGAGTTGACACCCGAGCGTTGCGCGATGGTAATGAGTACCAAGAGGCGAATTGTTTGGTACAAGGCGGCAGAAGACTTTAGATTTCACATCAAGGTAGGCGACGAAATTGAAGAAGGAACCGTTGCCCTTGATTGCTTTCTCGGGCGCAAGATCCCGTCAGCACCTGTTTCTGTCGCGGCGTCGTTGTGGCTCGCTAGCAGCAATCTTCTACCGCAGGCAAGTGTATGGGAAGAGTCGATTCTACTCCCATATTATGACAGCGTTCTGACGCTACTTTGGATCAAAGACAGAATAGAGCGCGACGCAGAATGGGATGAGCGGGAAGAAGAGCTACTAGAGCCACTAGACCCGCAAGAATTCACTCTGCGCCGAAGAAAGTGGCCTGGAAAGCGATAGAGGTTCAGAAAAAAGTATGATCCCGCATCGGAGAAACTCGCATGTACCGGGTCGATACAATCCCATAGGCCGACTCAACTCGATTTGCCCCTATTATACGATGTTCCCCCTCCAGTTCCCCTTTCGCCAACTCCTTCGGGCACAACCCGGAGATTGGGTTCTTGATCCGTTTTGCGGCCGAGGAACCACGAATTTCGCGGCACGATTGCTCAACCTTCCATCCGTTGCCATTGACAGCAACCCAACAGCAACTGCTATTGCTTCGGCTAAGTTCGTATCTGTTCGACCGGAGGAAGTCGTACGGACATGTAGCTCTATTCTAGCGAGGAGGAAAGCGCCGGCGGATGTACCACAAGGCCTTTTCTGGCGCCTGTCTTATCACCCAAGGTCTCTTCAGGAAATCTGCAAGCTGAGAGAGAGCCTGACGCGGAATTGTTCATCACCTGAACGAATCGTCCTGCGAGCTCTCCTCCTCGGGATCCTCCATGGCCCCCTCCAGAAAACTTCGCCTTCTTATTTGTCTAACCAGATGCCGAGAACCTATGCAACGAAACCAGGCCCCGCTGTCAGATTCTGGCTGAAGAAAAAGCTCCGACCACCCTGCATTGACGTTCTTGATGTCGTAAAAAAAAGAGCCTACTACGTACTCTCGGAACTACCTCCTCGCACAAAGGGATTTGCACTGCGGGCGGATAGCCGCAAGGTTTCAAACCGGCAGGTTTCTCAACGCTTCCGCTGGGTGATCACCTCCCCCCCGTATCTCGGGATGAGAACGTACGTTCCAGATCAGTGGCTACGGAACTGGTTTCTCGGAGGACCATCTGACGTAGAATATGTGCAGGACGGACAGATCGGAAGCGAATCTGAGGACGCCTTCGTGACAGATCTGGCGGCTGTTTGGAAGCGGATCAGCACTTTTTGTCTGGCCGGTGCTCACCTTGTTGTGAGGTTTGGGGCTCTGCCTAGTCTCAACCAGAACCCCGCGGAGTTGCTAAGGAGATCTATCGCGCACGCTAATTCCGGATGGGTGGTCAGAACCATTAAGGCAGCGGGCCGGGCGTCGCAAGGCAAACGCCAGGCCTGTCAGTTTGCGCGCAAGACGAAAAGGGCCGTGGAGGAGATCGACCTTCATGCAGTGCTGGAAACTTGAGCTATGTTCGACCCTGAAGTACTCCCTCAAATAAAGGAAGTGGTCAGGACTCGTGCAGGCGCAGAACGCAAGTTGCTCGATGAACTTCGTGACGAAGTCCGTTCGTTCGCCGGCGATGTGCGCGTCATAAAGCCGCGCTCGACAACAGCTGTTTCACTCGTCGCAAGTGACGGGGGCAACAACAGACTTGTATTCGACCCTTTCTTCGTGCAGCTCGTTCGCGTCGTAGATTCCTACGGCAAGCAACTCTGCCTCGATGCGGTGTCACCGACTACGGATACAGACGAGCTCAGTCGAGCACAATTTGACTCGGGCGGACGGCCGCTGACAGCGCTCGGTCGGATGATGAACGAGCTTGGCGTCAGGACATTACATGAACTCAGCCACATGATACACGACGCCAAGATGATGAAAGAGGCGCCCTATAAAGTCTCACCATCTTGGGTACTGGTTTATAGAGATCTCTGCGAGTGGGCTGTTTTGTTCGACCGCATCTGCTACCACACCTTCGCTACAGATACGCTCCTTGTTCGGGATGGGTTGCTCCGCAGTAAGCTCTTCCGTGGAGAGCTCTTCATCGCTTGGCGGAAGAAGATCGAGGAAGCGATCCAGAGAATTTACAAGCAGGACCGCCGGCGGGTGTTCCTCGTGGGCGTTGCAAAGCACAGCAAGGTACTGGCGAGATACCGCCTAGCCATGGCAATTGAGAGCGCTTTTCCTGTGGGAGAGGCTCGATATGTTCGCGTCCCCAGGAAACTTGAGGCCAAGGCCTACGTCTGGCCGGAGTATGCACGTGGCACTGAGGCTGAAGAGATGGGCGGCGAGGCTCCAAAATTCGTGATAGGGGATATGTATCTTGTTCGATTCGGCAATCAAAGTGGGGATCCGGTGTGGGCAGTGGATGTCTTTAGTCCCCAGAGTTCGCAGGCCTCCGAAATCTTCGGGTATCTTCTTGCCGACGCAATAGATGGGTTTCCAGTTCCCTTCTATCCTCGCTGCCTCCAGAGGGCCCATGAGCACGCAGAGGTGGTTGACCTCGACCTCGATATTTTGCAGGACGAGATTTTTCGCGCAATCCGCAACATGCTCCCGCCTGGCAAGCAGGACGTGATGGACGCGGTTCGATTGAATCCAGACCCGTCGGGCAGGAGATATGAATGATGAAACTGTTCAAGCGTGAAAACATCGTTGGCATCTTCCGTGGATTCAGCGAAGGTGGCCTAGAGTTCCACGCAGACCTCATCTTTCGGTACCGCAATGAATTTCAAAGGATCCCGATGCACGGGCAGTTCGTCCTCGTACAACTTGAGACGGAAGATGAAGCCGCACTAGGACGCATCACGTCCATTGCTTCTGAGGGCCGGCTCGCCTCCGGTTCGGGTGAGGACTACGGCCTGCGTGCAGTTGAGGAAGACCGGCAAATCCCTGAAGATCTCCGAGACCAGTACCTCAAGTACCGCGTCAATATCCGCACCCTCGGCGTGGTGCGGTTGGTGAACGGCAAGCTTGTGTTCGCCGCATCTCACCGACGACTTCCTCACGTTGGAAGCAGGGTGGCATTCCTTTCTGACGAAGTGCTCCGGGAAGTATCAGGGCACAATATCGACGGCGCCGAGCTTGGGTTCTTGGCTCTCGGCGAGTTCATCTACAGCGGGGACGACAACCGTTTGGAGCCCCAACCATGGATGCAACTGAGGACACCCGCCATCATTCCCAGATTCGAAGTGCGCCATCTCGTCTCTCGTCGGAGCTTTGCGTTTGCCCGAGCCGGCTTCGGTAAGTCGAACCTAGTAAAACTGCTCTTTAGCAACCTCTACAGAACTACGCCGACAGTTGAAAAACGCGGTGGCCGCCAGGTGCCAGTCGGCACGGTCGTTTTTGATCCGGACGGTGAATACTTTTGGCCCGACGACAAGAACCGTCCGGGGCTTTGCGACGTGCCACACCTTGAGGACAAGATCGTAGTCTTTACCCGGAAGGCTGGGCCTAGTCCCTTCTACCAGTCATTCGTAGCAAGCGATATCAAGCTAGATATCCGTCGGTTAAGACCGGCCGACGTGATATCTATCGCGCTCTCTCCTGAAAAGCAGGACCAGCAGAACGTCCGGAAGTTGAAAGGACTCAACGACGAGGACTGGTGGACACTTGTAGACGAGATTCACGGTAACGGTAACGCGGCGGATGGAGACCTTATCAGGCGAGTCCTGAGGCTTGATGCCCACCAAGATGCTGAAATGGTTGCCGCTAGAGCCAACATGACGACAATTGTCCGCATGCTCCACGACCCGAGCAGCCAGATGATGGACATGCTCCTTTACGCGCTCAGAGAGGGCAAACTCTGCGTTGTAGATGTGTCCCAGATGAGAGGGGCTCCGGCACTTGTCCTCTCGGGCTTGATTCTCCGGCGCATTTTTGACCACAACCAAGATGAGTTCACAAAAGCCTTTCCAGAAACGATTCCCACTATTGCAGTTGTGGAAGAGGCACAGGCGGTCTTGGGAAGCTCCGGAACATCTGGTGAAGATCCGTACGTGGCATGGGTCAAGGAGGGACGGAAATATGACCTCGGTGCCGTTCTCGTCACCCAGCAGCCGGGAAGCATCTCGACCGAAATCCTCAGCCAGGGCGACAACTGGTTCGTCTTCCACCTGCTCTCTGCCCATGACTTGCAGGCACTGAAGAAAGCAAACGCCCACTTCAGCGATGACCTCTTGAGCGCTCTTCTGAATGAGCCTATTGAGGGGAACGGAGTCTTCTGGAGCAGTGCCGGAGGCAAGAGCTACCCAGTATCAACTCGGGTCCTCTCTTTCGAGAGGCTTTACAAGGCACGCGACTCGGAATACAAGTTGTCGGTCGCAAGAACCTTTGCCCAAGAACTCCAGGGCCGTTTCGCAGAAGCAATCATCGAGGTTCATGCCATGGTCGGCGATGGGAATCAATCTCCGGTCAGAGGAGAGGCGAGTGTGGGAGAAGAGCCAGATGAACCAACTGATATCTTAGAGAAGTATACGGCTATAGCGTTGAACGGTTTCAAGACTGACACAGCGACTTTGGATCGGATCCGCAAAACGGGTCTTCCGTGGCGTGGTGTGCAGCAGAGCCTATTTGAAGTCCTGCCAGGTGTCCTGGGTTCGCAGGAGAGGGATAAACTTGCGTACCGTTTGGTTCCCCGTGCAATGAGTGAAACTTTCGGCAAAGACAAATGGGAAACTGAAAAGCGCCCCAGCAAGAGTGGTTCTGGTATGACGACCTGGGTGGTTTTGAAGAAATAGAACGGTTGGTCGGCCATGTAACAACCTGCTGTGCCAAAACCCTTTCTAAGAAGTCCCTGCTAAGTCGGTGATTTCACAGGGGGCGGGTTGTTCAAAGTTCGCCTTGCCAAAACCAGATGTTTTCTGTGGCCCTATCGTAGCTTGTAGACCAGGTGAACCATGTCCACATGAATCGTGTCGCCGGAATTGGTCAACTGGCCGGTGATGGTGATGTTCTTGGCTACTGACGTGTCCACCGAGAGCGTAGTGTTGCCCTGAGAAAGGTCGTTCGAGTCGGCCTTGGTGACGAAGCCTTCGTAGAACTGTGAATTGGTCGCGTTGCGGTTGCAAACCGTGGCACGAATTGTCCAAGCACTTTGGAAGGTCGCGCTGCGAGTCACGGTAAACAGCGTGTTGCCGTCGAACTTGAGTCGGATGTCTTTCTGGCCCGGTGTGCCGCCGTTTGTAATCTGACCAGAGACCAAAACTTCAAAGCAGCCGTTCGTGCCAAGGTGGTTGGCGGGCACGGTGATGGAACGAATCACAGTCTCAGCAGTCGTGCCGGTGTGCGAGGCCCGCGTGGTGAAATCATCGGCCTCGCGGGTTAGCACGCGATGGTTGACTAAGCCGTTATCTTCTGTCAGTCCTACCGAACCGCCGTAAGCCCGCACGCCTGTTCCGCCGCCAATGCCGAGGACATTATCGGTCTGCACCTTGGTGATACCCACGTCGCCAGTACCGGCGGCGTTGCGGCCCAGAATTGGGCTATCGTTAGGAATGCGGATTTGTCCCGACAAGATGCGGAAGTGTCCGTCGGAGTCCACCGTCTGGATGAAGTTGCGCGCCCCGGCGTTGGTGATTATTCCCGTGGCTTTGATGGCGAGAAACTGGTTGTCATCGCTGCCGGACGCGATCGAGATGTCCTCGTTGTTGCCCGCCAGGCGACAGTTGGCGAACAGGTTGCGGTCGTTGTCCTGGTTGGGGCTGCCCGGCAGCCAGATGCCTGCGCCCGCCCCGCTCTCCGTGTTGCCGACTGCCTGACAGCCGGTAAAGGTGTTGTCCTTCGAGCCATCGGAGACCACGATGCCCGTCGCACCCGCCGCGCCGGTGTTGTTCACCAGCAGGTCGCTGAAGACGTTGAACTTCGAGTGTCGCACCTTGAACCCGCGCTGCTTCGCATCCGCCACGTAAAGCCCGTTGCCTTTGTTCGCAGCTCCATAGAGGAATTGCGGGCCGAAACCGACCTCCTGCCGCGACTGAATGTTGGAGAATTGATGGGCCGTCTCGCCCACCCACTCGATGCTTGAGGTCGTATTGTCGGTGGCGTTGCCAACCGAGTGAATTTTCTCGCTGCGGTTGTAGTAGCCGCGCACCCATCGGATGGCAGACCCCTTCATGCTCTCCAGCCAAAGATTGAAGGCGATAGACTCCATCGCGTAGGCGAGCTGGATGCCGGTGGTGTCTGTACCTGTGTTGCCGCTGCCGTCAATACGCAGATTGCCCACGATGATGCGGCGCAGTGGGGTTACTTCGCGGACGCGAGCGCCTCTGGCTGTCGTCAGGTCATCGGCATAGACGGGATCGGCCAGCGTCAGCGTCTCGCCAGCAATGCTCAAGATGCGGCTGGTGAACTGGGTTGGCTCGGACTGGGTATCGTCGAAGAAGACAACGTCTCCCACAGCCAGCCCCAGCGCAGCCACACTGCCCGCTACCAGCGTAACAGTGTTCGAGCCGAGTACCGCGTTCGACGCTAGATTCGCGGTACTGCCCGCCGAGCCAGAGAACTGCAACGCCCCCGCCGCGCTCCCATCTCGCAGTGCTCCGCCAAAGTTGCCCGTACCGCTGACCGCAATCACACTGGACGGTCCCGAACCGAGCAGGCAGACATTGCTCTGGTTCCACGTCACTGGCCCGTCCGTGCTGCTGATAGTGATGGTGACGTTGGCCGGGATCAGAACGCAACCGCCGGAGCCTGCGTCGCTGATGGCGCTCACCAAGCCCGCCCGCGTCTGCGGGTACTTCACGCCCTCTAACACAATCAAGTTGTTGAAGTTGGCTGTCGTGGTCTTGCCGGCACTAGTGATAGAGAAGGGTGGACCCTGGCTGTAGGCGACCAACGAGAAACAGAGAACAACTAGACAGACTCGGCATGCCAATCTCACGGGCGACCTCCTGGGCGATTCGTCGCCGCTTATAGTGGGCCGGGCGCGTGCGGAAGTCAACCTTCGCCCCACTTCGTCTGGTTCTCTGACCTCCGACGTACCACTCAATGCCCAGCAATTCAATCAGCAGCGATCTGGCCCCCAGCAGCCGGTCTATCAGAATCCGCGCCTCGATCCACTCCTCCGTCGTGAGCCGCCCCTCCTGAAGAACACGTGCTCTATGATCTCGGG
>JAKEER010000890.1 GCA_022616615.1 Acidobacteriota bacterium | reverse complement strand
GTTAAGTCCTTTCAAGATTTCTGCATATTTTGCTGGGAGCTGCGCGCGCGGGTCATCGTCGCGCTTGTACCCATTTCCCAGCGAAAATGCCTGGCACGGGGGCCCGCCGATCACACCCACGGGGTGCACGTCTTCTGGTAACTCTTTAAGCCTTTCCGCGATGTATCGGGGTGTCTTCTTGGAAAGGTCTGCACGCACAACGTGAGCGGAAGGGTGATTTGCCTTGAATGTGATACAAGCCGCAGAACTTAGGTCGAGAGCAAAAATCGGTATGAAGCCAGCCCTTTCAAAGCCGATATCAAGCCCCCCAGAGCCGGAAAAAAGGCTGATCACTGGCAAGGGGCGCCTCTCGAAGAAATCCCGAAGATCGTTCCGCTTTTGATTCTTTCCCATGACTGTTGTCATACGGGTTGGCATTCGCCCTGGTGACCTCGGGGCAACCAGCAGTTGTCAGAACGGGAGCAATCCTGATTTCGTGCTTTGTTCTGCCTGTGCCACCAAAATCGGTTCGCTCTCTCGGCGGCGGCACTCGGGCTCGTGCCTATCTGGTACTCATGCAGAAAGTCGAAAGACCAAGCCTGTTGCCAGTCTTCCAAAGGCATATTGATTGATTGCAGCGCGCTACGTACTTCGTTTAGCCACGTTTCGTAGGGAGCAGCCATGATTTCCGTACCGTTATCCATCTATCTTGATCTCTGCCCCAAGTTTGTGCAGGATTCGGTAGGCGTCCTGGGACGTGATTTCAATGGCGGGCACGCCTGTAAGTGCGGCCACCAATTGCCTTATTGGATAGCGGACCCCATTCACGACGGTCGAATATTTCTGAATGCGGCTTGGCTTGAGTCCTTTTGCAGCCTTCGGGAGGTCCTCTGGGCCCTTGTCAAACTGCCGTCCCCTCAATGTGAACTTAACATTCATCTTCCAGCGATCTCGTACCTCCTCCTGCTCGTCTCTCGGGATTGTCATCGTACTACACATACTTCTTCTATTACAGCTTTCCTCTCGATCCCGCTTCCTGGCTCTTCCCACGGGCCTCCGACGGAGCCGGGCCCGGCATTCGCGGGAAGACAACCTGTTCGGCGAGCTTGGTCCCCAGCCGCATCAAGAATGCACCTCATAGCGGCTGACGCCTTTCAACCAGTCACTGTAAGCCGCGCCTTTGGCAGGACACGTGACCTGACGCAAGTCCTCAACCGGATCGTGTGAGTCGATTTGGAGTAAGGAAGAAGTAAGGGCCCAAAGGGCCTTGATTCTCGTAAGGCTTGATGTACGGGACAGCCGCATGAATAGAGGGGAAAGCAATGGTAGGCACGTGGGGACTCGAACCCCAGACCTCTACCGTGTCAATGTCGTGCCCTGGCTGTGTAAACCTCGGAGCCGTCACGGTTGGCGGAGAATCGTCACGGACCAGATTCGCTGAGCAGGGAATAATTGTGTGCAGGATCTTCGGTCAAAGCTATGCTTATGTACACAATGCGCACCAAGGCGTAAACGTGTCCCCGATCACGACGCGCTCTACGGGATTGCCGAAGAGGTGGCTACTTTACTTGCCTAACAGGCAGCGAGAGTGGCTTTTCCGGGGGGAGCGCTCAACCGATCACACTCGAAGCGGACGCTTTCTAAAGGGAGCTCAGGGCGTTTATCGCCTCTCACAGTTTCTCGCCCCCTTGAGGATCTCATTCATGGCCTGGCGAAGGTGTGGGCCGAAGTCTGTGATCCTACAACGAGAGCGCCCTTACCCTATACGACCTCTCGGACATAACTCCCAGGGGATATCCAATCGAGGAGGCAGGACAAGCGGCAGTGCGTTTCCTGAATCCGGTCCTGCGTCGGATGTCCAGGGCCGCCGGAACCCGGCTCTGTGGAAATGGGCGTGATGGGACCTTCCCCGCCTCCTGCGATCTTCGCCGAATTGCACTGCAAACGGTGTGATTTCGATTTGCAGTAAGTTTGGAGTAAGCGCCCCAACCGTGAACTTTTCGTAGAGGCCTGATGTGCGGGAAACCCGCATAAACAGCGGGGAAGAGCTTGGCGTCCCCGACGGGATTCGAACCCGTGTTACCGCCGTGAAAGGGCGATGTCCTAGGCCGGGCTAGACGACGGGGACGGAGCCATGCGCGGATGGGTGATTTGTGATGTGCGATGTTGGCCGGCGACAAGCACCGCCTCCGGCGTTCGACTCGACCCATCCACCAACCTAACGATTATAACCGCCCCCTCTCCGGGGTGTCTCGCTCACAGCGGTGCAGCGGCCTGCGTCTTTCACTTCGCAGATCGCAAATCGCACATCGCCGATTGATACAATGTCTCCCATGCCGTTCCGCCAGCGTCCCGGGCAAGGTTCGCGCAAGGGCAAGACCCCGCCGCCCGAGGAAACCCGCGCCGAGGCTGCTTACCTGAAGCAACTGGGCGAGAAGCAGACCCCGGTGGTGGTCAAGCTGTCGAGCGGCGAAACCGTCCGCGGCTGGATTGAATACTACGACCACAACATGATCCGCCTGACCCGCGACGGCGCTCCTAACCTGTTCATCTTCAAAGACCAGATCCAGTACATCGCCGAGGATAGCGGCCGGTCGTGAGCGCCGCCGGCCAGCAGTTCGTCCCCGCGATGTCGGAGATTGCCCGCGAAGTTGAGCCGTATCGCGGGCGTCTGAGCCCGCGGGCGAAATCCCGAGCGCAGCGAGGGACCTCACGACCGGTCGGAGGAAGCAAGTGAGCACCGCCAACGAGTTCGTCCCCGCGATGTCGGAAATTGCCCGCGAAGCTGGTTTGCTGCTCATGACCTACTTCGCCCGCCGCGTCAAAGTGGAATACAAGGGCGAAGTGGACGTGGTCACCGAAGCCGACCGCGCTTCCGAAGCCCTCATCACCGACCGCATTCACGCGCGCTGGCCTCGCCACAGCGTGATGGCCGAGGAAGGCACGCGCACCCAGGGCAGCGGCGAATACCAGTGGTACGTGGATCCGCTCGACGGCACTACCAACTTCGCCCACGGATTTCCCGTGTTCTGCGTTTCCCTGGCCGTGGAGCACCAGGGAAAGCTTGTGGCCGGAGTGATCTACGACCCCACCCGCGACGAACTATTCTCCGCCGAGCGCGGCAAGGGCGCGTACCTGAACTCGCGCCGCATCCATGTGTCGAACATCGGGAACCTGGCGGAGAGCCTGGTGGCCACCGGCTTTCCCAGCCACAAGCGCCACAAGAATCCCAATATCCACTTCTATCATCAAATTACTTTGCGCACCCACGGAGTGCGCCGCGCGGGGTCCGCCGCTCTGGACCTGGCGGGCGTGGCCTGCGGACGCTTCGACGGCTTCTGGGAGTTCAACCTGAATCCCTGGGACACGGCCGCGGGCGTGCTGCTGGTGGAGGAGGCGGGCGGACAGGTTACCGACCTGGCCGGCGACCGGTTCCGCATTGACAGCCGCGAGGTGGTCGCGTCCAACGGTCTGCTGCACGCCGACCTGTTGCGCGAGTTCGCCGCCATCATGGCCGGCCGCGGCCTGGAAGAGCTGCCCTCGGCTGTGGGGTACGCGAAGGGGAGATCGTCGTGATTCGAAGCAACTGCCAGGGCCAACCACAAAGGACACGAAGGACACTAAGGAAGTTCTCTGGGCACCCGAGCGTTCTTCACTCTTCCTTCGTGTACTTCGTGTCCTTCGTGGTTAGATGTTTTGTTTTCGCTGCGGTCGTACCGCTAGCTGCCGCGGACACCAGCGACGCTGCCTACCAGAAGTCTCTTGCCAAGTGGAAGGCCGGCCGTATCGTCTCCCTGAAGCGCGACTGGCTGCCCCTGGCCGGCCTCGCGTGGCTGAAGCCGGGAGAAAACACCTTGGGCAGCGATTCTTCGAGCCGCGTGCTGCTGCCCCAGAGTGCGCCTGCGCATGCCGGCGTCTTCCTGCTGGAGGGCGACCAGATCACCGTCCGGGTGCGCGACGGAGTGCGCGTCACCTCCGGCGGTAAACCAGTTCGCGAGCTGAAGCTGGTCGCCGACGATCCCGGCCCGGAAACCGTGCTCGAGCTGGGAAGCCTGCGCATCCACGTGATCAAGCGCTACCAGCGCTACGGCATCCGCATCAAGGATCTGGAGAGCCCGGAGATCAAGAAGTTTTCCGGCCTGACGTACTTCGCGGTCGGCCCGGGCTACCGCATCACTGGGACCTTTGAGCCCGCGCCGGGCAAGAAAGTCGTGATTCCCGACGTCACCGGCGACGTAAACGAAGTGGAAGTGCCGGGCGTGGTGCGCTTCCGGCTCCACGGCCGCGAGTTCACTCTGACCCCGCTGCCCTCCGACAACGGCCGCCTGTTTTTTATCCTTGAAGACCAGACCAAGGACAGGGAAACCTACCCGGCCGGCCGCTACCTCTACGCCGATCCGCCGGTGGACGGCAAAGTAGTGCTCGACTTCAACCGCGCCTACAACCCGCCCTGCGCCTTTACCGCCTACGCCACCTGCCCGCTACCGCCGAAGGAGAACAGGCTTCCGGTGCGCATTGAGGCGGGAGAGAAGTACGCGCACTAGAACGCAGCACTCAGGGGGCTGGCGTCCTCTCACCCTATCGCCTGCCTGCCGCCAAGCAGGCTCCAAAAGCGGGAGGGATAAGGGTGGGGCAACGCGTCAAGGATGAGGGAAAGGTGGGCCACCCGCCGGTCTATTGATGGGAACTCGCTTTGGAAGGGTGCAAGTCGGTTTCTAGCTGCGAGATTGCAGGGAGCATTTCATTGGCATTCTTGCATCCTCCTACCTTCACCAGACAATTGGCATTGAGGGCGAACGCCTTCGCGCGCGTGGACTGATCCGTGTTCGGCGCCAATATCACACCTGTCTTCATTGGTATCCCGGAATGATCTCGCTCTGAATCAATCCTGGATGTTGCCGACGAGAACTCCTCTTGCACCCAAACACTCG
>JAKEER010000889.1 GCA_022616615.1 Acidobacteriota bacterium | reverse complement strand
CGTGGAAGGGTTGTACCCATGTTTCGCCCGGTTGTGATCACTGCTACGCAGATCGGCAGATGACTAGGCTGGGGCTGAATTTCAGCGTCGTTACGCGGACGAAGACATGGGGAGAGCCGTTGCGGTGGCAGAAGGCCGCCGAGCAGGCAGGCCGAGTGGAGACCGTGTTTACTTGTTCATGGTCGGATTGGTTTCACCGTGACGCCGACCAGTGGCGCGAGGACGCGTGGAAAGTGGTTCGCGCCTGCACCAACCTCCACTTTCAGATTCTGACCAAGCGCGCCGAGCGGATAGCGCGGCACCTGCCGCCCGATTGGGGCCAGGGCTACCCCAACGTGTGGCTCGGTGTGTCGGTCGAATCCCAGAAATACAAGTGGCGACTCGACTACCTGCGCAAGTGCCCGGCGCGAGTGCGCTTTGTCTCTGCCGAGCCATTGCTCGAAGACCTCGAGCTCACGCCCGCTGATCTGGCGGGCATCCATCAAGTCATCGTCGGCGGGGAGAGCGGCCCCGCCTACCGCCCGATGGACCACGAGTGGGCTCGGCGAATCCTCAACCTCTGCCGGCAAGAGGGAGTCGCCTTCTTCTTTAAGCAGAGTTCAGCGATCAGGACTGAAATGGGCACCAAGCTTGACGGCCGAGAATACAAGGAATACCCACTTGACCTTGTTGCCGAGGCGAAAGCCCTGCAGACAAGTTTGTTCTAGATGGCAATGTGGCGGCGGCAAAATATACCTAAGCTTTTTACCCCGCACTCCGCGAAATTTTTTCGCGACATGGCACGGGTCCTTCCAAGCTACCACCCCTGCGCGGGTGACGGCGGCCTCAGCCCCGCGCTAGTCATCAACGGAAAATGTTCGACTACCATTTCCGTTTCGTGCACAGGAGGACGCGAAGTGTCACTGAAGCGCTGAGGGGAATAATTCCCCTGAACTGATAGCCCCGAATTTGCCAATGTAAGGCCCGTATAGGCGGAATTGGCAAGTGGTTCCTCTTGTTCAAGCGAGCCAGCGCCGCAGGTCCCTAGCGTTGATGAGGTCTCTGACGCCGGCTTGGGCGAAGAGGATCATCTGGTCATGAAACACTCTTTGTGCCTAGCCATAAAGGTCAAATCTGGGCAGAGGCGGCGGCCTTGCGTGACCATCCCGCGCTCTTGTCGGACAACTTGGTTGAACTGCTCGTCAGTGATGAGATACATTCGTCCCAATGTCGTTTCCACGCCTCTTTCTGGTTTGATAAAGGCCATTGCTCCTTGCCAATGCTCTGACCGGCCGGCAAAAAAGAGTTCATGGTCGATGGTTAGAGGGCGGTCGGCCCTGGGTGGCGTTTTGTCGCGGCAGCCTTCATAGCCTCGCCTTGTAACTTCAACAGTACCTCCCTGGATGTAGAGCAGAAATCGCGGGCGGAAGAGGTTCGACCCGTAGCTGGCATACCAAACAAGCGACTCGCTTATTCGAGGCAATTCTCGCCAGCGATCTCAGGGTTGACGCACTCTTCCCCCCGCCACGAGCCCGGACAACTAACGTCTTGGCCAGGGCTTCGCAATTCTCGTGTAGCTATCAACCACCTGCTGGCGAGCCTCTTCTTTTGTCCGACCTTGACCACTCTGGAGGCGGACTCGCCTAGCAATGGGAGTTTTTGGCCTTGCCCAGCAGAACCACTTTAGAGAGGGTTCGTCGGGATGCTCTTTGAATTCCAACTCATAATCGTCGAGTTTGGGGAATCGGGGATCTGATGGGCAGGGTTGCTCATCACCATCGACCTCGTAACGACCACAAGCATAACTTACGAAATAACCATCCACGTCTTCCGAGAGCGGAACCGGCCCCTGGGCGTCTATCGGGGCACCGCAGAATGAACATTTGTACTCAAGTAGTTCTTTCGTGGCAGTTTCGAGCTGTTCCTCCATCGCCTCGAGCTGGGCCCGTAAGTCTGCGGTATGGTCAAGTAGCTCTATGCCAAAATTTAGTGGGATTCTAATCAGTATTCCCCTTTCCTGCCAAGGTGCGCCGTGTCTCCTTTGAAGCTTCTCGAACACACCGCTTTCTATTGCGTTAAACACCCATCCTTCTGGGAGCTTGACATCACCTATAAGTCTTCCAAATTCCACAATCACATCCCTCTGTCGGCCCTTTACGTATCCCTTTAATGCCGCAGCAAGATTCCCCAATCTTTCAAGTAGGGATCTGTCCTTGCTGGCGCCAGTCTGCCACAGTCCCTCAATCCAACCCCTTCCAGTCAGCCTGTAATGCGGCTGACCGTAGAGTTCCCATTCTTCGATCCAGCCTTGATCACACAATTCCTTCCAGGTTGTCTGTAGGACTCCATCGAACGGCGGAAGGTGTGGGTCAAAAAATGTTCGCGAAATTGATCTGTCGCCCAGCTCGGCCATTAGCAGGCGGAAGGACAACTCTATGTTTGCGACGCGGTCCTTTTCCGAGAGAGTCATGCGACCAATGAGTCTGTAAAACTCAACGAGTATAATTCAGAACCGGTGCGACGGAGGCTGGGCAGAGGCCACCTGCGGGGCGGCTTCAGTTTCTCAACGCACCCTTCTAGTTGACGGTCGGCAGCAACTGAAGGACACTCGACAATCATTGCCGTGAATCCTCACTCAAAGGGAACCCGTCCGCTTGCACTGCTGGGCGTGGAGCGAAACGATGGCCAAAGTGAAGTCCCGGCGGCCGGCGAAGAAGTCATCTAAGAAAGAGCCAAGAACTAGGTTGATGCCGGCTTCTGCCGTTTTGGAGAGGTGGATTCTAGCCCCAGCCGAAAAGAGGCTGCGCGCAATCTTTCGCAAGGAGACAGGGCAGGAGTGGGAGGGGGGCATCGGCTATCGAACGCCGGGGTTTCCGGAGCGGACGGCTGGGTCCGGCGTGCGCGTGCTCTCTCGGATTCCTTCTCAGGTGGCAATGTCCGCACACAATTGCCTGGGCTGGATCGGCAGTCTCCGCAAGCTGCTTGCCCGCTGCGGTGAACGAGAAGCAAGAATTGCGCTCACAGGTTTCCGAATCGGTCGCGACCTGATGAGGGCAGAGATGCTGCGCTATTTCCGCAGCGGGGCAAGGTTTGCCCTACGTGCCCATCTTGAGCAAGAGAAGCAAGCGGACTTGAAGGTAAAGCGGGTCCTCGCCTTTCAAGATGCAAGGGATAAGAATCCGAACCGGAGTGATACCGCTATCGCCCGGAGTGCCTCAGAGAAGCTCTACGGGAAGAAGAACGCCTACCGAACCATCCTCAACACCGTGACAGAGTTCGACGCCGAAACCAGCGGCCCGTCTCTGCGCAGGTCAAAGCGGCGTAAATAAACCCGCCCAGTTACCCCCAGTCTCGGTTTGGAAAGGGGGTCGTTTCCCAGTTTCTTTCGCGGTGGCTCATGTTTCACTTGCCCGTAGCCTTCATCCCCACCAAACTGGCGCGCGGTGTCAAAGGAGGGCGGAGGGCGACATGGATGGCCACAAGGAACCGCGTGACGGCGATATTCTCGTGGGCTATGTGACTCCGGCCCAGTTGGCGCGGTTGCTGCGGAGGAGCCGGCGTACGCTCGATCGCTGGCACGCGCTACGAATCGGCCCGCCGCGAGTGCAGGTGGGGAGGCTGATCTTGTACCGGCGGGACCCCGTGGAGCAATGGCTCGGGTCTCGCGAGCAGTGCCCGCGGGGGCAGTCCACGCGGCGGGCAGTTGGGTGTGATGATGGCGGGCAGGGGTAGCACACGGGCGGCTGCTGCGGTCGAAACCGTTGCGGCCCACAACCTCTGCTTTGGTGCTGCTGAGAAGTATGCGCGGCGCGGCTGGCTAGTCTTCCCCTGTGCGCCAAGGGGTAAGACCCCACTGACAGTACGCGGTGTGAAGGACGCCAGCGCCGACCCGGAGGCTATCCTCGCGCGGTGGGGCCAATGGCCCGGAGCTAACATCGGGGTGGCAACGGGCGCCGAGTCTGGCTTCTTTGCACTCGATGTAGACGGACGATGCGGAGCGGAGTCCCTGCGCGCGTTGGAGAAACGGCACGGGCCGCTTCCCGAGACCGTGGAGGCGCGGACGGGGGGTGGCGGACGCCATCTGTTTTTTCGCTGCACCAGCGCGGGAGTGCGGAATTCTGTTGGGAAGCTGGGACACGGGCTTGACATTCGCGGGAATGGTGGCTACGTCATCGTTCCCCCCTCAATCCACCCCACGGGTACGCCCTACGAGTGGCGCACGGACCACTCACCGGACGACCTTCCCATCGCTGATGCCCCTGGCTGGCTCCAGAAGCGCATCAGCCCTGAGCAAGTGGCCAGCACGAGGTCAGTGAATTCAAGCCGAGCCTACGCGGAAGCAGCGCTAGCCCGCGAACTTGCCAAGCTTGCCCGCGCGACTGACGGAACCCGGAACAACACCTTGAACGCAGCGGCTTTCCGACTCGCAAAGTATGTCGCTGCTGGCACGCTGGCACGCGATCTGGTAGAGCCCGCACTCTCGGCGCTAGCGGTCGAAATCGGCCTGTCGGCACGCGAGGCCCAGGCAACTGTCGCATCCGGGCTCACTGCGGGCATCGATGAGTACTGCCAACTGACTGCCGGTGAGAACTGGGCGCCGCTGCCGCCGCAATTCTCCGAAGACGCGCTCGCACTGCGCTTCAGTGAGCAATACGCTTTGGACCTGCGCCACGTCGCGGCCTTAGGCCGTTGGCTATCATGGGATGGCAACCGTTGGCGCGAGGACGACACCCTTGCGGTCTTCGACCGCGCACGGACGATCTGCCGGGCAGCCAGTGCGGAGTGTGGCGAGGCAGAAAAACGAAACGCTCAGCGAATCGCACAGGCCGCAACCGTTGCTGCCGTTGAGCGGCTGGCCCGTAGCGACCGGCGACACGCGGCGACACTCGAGCAATTCGACGCCGACCCGTGGCTTCTAAACACGCCGACGGGGACGGTTGACCTGCGCACCGCAGAATTGCGCGGCCATTCCCGCACAGACTACTTAACAAAGCTCACCGGTGCGGCCTTAGCCAACGCAAGAAGCGGTTGCCCGTTGTGGGAACAGTTCCTAGGGCGTGTGACTGGTGGAGACTTGGCCCTGCAAAAGTTCCTCCGCCGCGTCGCCGGCTACTGCCTCACCGGCTTGACGCGCGAGCACGCACTCTTTTTTCTGTACGGGACGGGCGGCAACGGGAAGGGGACTTTTGTCAACACTCTCGCGGGCGTCTGGCGCGACTACGCGAAGACAGCCCCAATCGGCACTTTCTTGGCAACACGCGATGAGCAACATCCGACGGATTTGGCTGGGCTACGGGGCGCACGGCTAGTGACGGCGGTCGAAGCTGAGGATGGCCGGCGCTGGGCAGAAGCAAAGATCAAGATCCTGACAGGCGGAGACCGCGTTGCAGCACGCTTCATGCGACAGGACTTTTTCGAGTTCACGCCGCAATTCAAACTCCTCATCGCGGGGAACCACAAGCCAGGGCTCCGTTCGGTGGACGAAGCAATCCGACGGCGAATGCACTTGATCCCGTTCCCCGTTACCATCCTCGACCCGGAACGCGATCTCGATCTGGCCGACAAGCTCCGTGAAGAGTGGCCAGCGATTCTCCGCTGGGCCGTTGAGGGCTGCCTACAATGGCAACAGTGCGGGTTGAATCCGCCTGCCGCAGTGTTGGACGCCACGAAGGAATATCTCGATGCTGAAGACCGTCTGACAGTTTGGCTAGAGGAGCGCTGTGAGATTGGGCCCCGGCTTTCCACCACGTCAGCGGCACTCTTCGCTGACTGGAAGTCTTGGTGTGAGGATGGCGGCGAGCCGCCCGGCACACGCAAAGAATTCGCCCAGCGGCTAGAGGCCCGACCGGGGATTATGCGAACCCGACAGGGAAAGGAGCGGACTCGGATGTTCGTCGGGATTACCCTCCGAGTGGTGGACCCGTGAAGGGGCGGACACGAGCGGCCATGTGTAAAGCATTGGGGCGTCACGCACGCGCGCGCAAACATACGAACTGGAAGTCGCGTCCGCTCGCGTCCGCGTTGATGAACTCGGCCGTAAGTGCGACCGCGTCGATAGAGGATCCTCCCCGACGCAAGCTGGGGAGTGGCCGAAATCTGGACGCACCGAAAGCGGGTCCGCGGCTATCAGTCCCACTATCGTTGCCCGTAATGCTGTTCGGGCGGTCTGCAGGAACTGTGGCGTTGTAAGGATCAGAGGGTCGATTGCGAGCATAGGGTGAGCCAAGAAACGCATAGCATCGAGCGCGAAGGTGCCACCGAGGGACAACTCGGGTCGAAAGGATCCCCGTTTCCACACGCCCTTGCCGAGCCCCACTTCACGCCAGACGAGATTGCCACGGCTTGGAAAGTCAGCGTCGATGTGGTACGCCGTCTCTTTGAGAACGAGCCCGACGTGCTAGTGCTCGAAAGCCGCAGGTCTTTTTCGAGGCGGAGGTATCGTACACTGCGGATTCCGAGGCCTGTCGCGGAACGGGTCTATCGCCGACTTCTCAAACGATAAGATTTGACAGTTATGGATGCGTAGCGGTACGCTTTCCCTGCATGAAAAAGAAGATGCCAGCTGCTGTCGAGCTCGGGCGTCGCGGTGGAAAAGCGCGAGCTAAGAAGTTGAGCAAGGAGAGGCTCTCCGAGCTCAGCCGCAAGGCCGCTCGGGCGCGCTGGCGGAAAGTGAGGCAAAAGTAATGCTCACGATCTATCGGCGCCACCGAAAGTCCTGCTCTCACCGCGGGCACGGGGAGAATCGAGGCCGCCGCTACCGCAGATGTCAGTGCCCAATTTGGGTTGCCGGTCTGATCGGCGAAGTTCGCCTGCGTCGCTCACTTGGAACACGCGACTGGCAGAAGGCCCAGGAGATCGTCCGCGAGTGGGAAGCTGATGGGCAGGCGAAGCAGGAAGAGCAGGGTCCTATCACGGTCAAGACAGCTTGTGATTCATTTGAGAATGACGCCAAGGCACGCGGCCTTCGTGAGCCCACACTTTACAAATACAGGTTGCTCTTTAGCCAGCTCCAAACTTTCTGTGAGGGCGCCGGAGTTCGGTTCATCCATGAGCTTGACCTAGGACTCTGCCGACGTTTCCGTGAGTCATGGAAGCAGGAGAACCTTTCGGCGCTGAAAACCTTGGAACGCTTGCGGGCCTTCTTTCGTTTCTGCCAAGAAAGCGGTTGGGTGAAGGAAAGTCCCGCCCGTGGGTTGAAGAATCCGCGCGTGACACAGTCGCCGACCCTCCCGTTTGACAGTGCCGAGATTGTCAAGATTCTGAAGGCTTGCGATGGCTACAACGCCAAGCATCCCAAGGCGGGGCGCTTACAAGCCCACAGGGTAAAAGCACTCGTGCTATTGCTGCGCTACTCGGGGCTTCGCATCCGCGACGCCGTGACGCTGGAACGAGACCGCATCACCAATGGGAAGCTCATGCTCTATCAGGCCAAGACGGGCACGGCAGTCTATTGCCCGCTGCCGCCGCTGGTGGTCCAGGCGCTTGAGTGCCTGCCGGCGACACGCTACTTCTTTTGGAGCGGGGAATCGGATCCCAAGAGTGCAGTGGGCGACTGGCAACGCACGCTCCGCAGAGTTTTCACTCTGGCGGAGGTGCCGAGCGGCCACGCCCATCGCTTCCGCGACACCTTCGCAGTGGAGCTTCTGAAAGCGGGCGTGCCGCTGGATCGAGTCTCGGTGCTGCTCGGGCATCAGAGCACGCGGGTTACGGAGCGGCATTATTCGCCCTGGGTACGCGAGAGGCAAGAGCAACTAGAGGCCGACGTGCGGCGGACTTGGGCGCTTCCGCAGACGAAGGATACACAGGAGGTACACGGCGAATCAGGACTCGTCAACTAGTCCTGTGATGAAAGGGTTAGAGTAGTGGGGCGGCGGTGGCCTCCTCTGCCCCCTACCGAGGTTAGTAACAGTCCAATAGAAGAAGACCAATGATCCAAATCATGTGGTATGTTCTTCTACCCGGCGGTCAGATAAACAATTATGTCGAGCCAGCGCAGACAGAAAATCTCCTTCACCGCTGAAAAGAAAGTATCCAAACCTGTGAAGGTGGAGTTTTATACGAAAGACGGCCAGAGAGTTG
>JAKEER010000178.1 GCA_022616615.1 Acidobacteriota bacterium | reverse complement strand
CTCTCCCTCCTGCCAGAAAACGAGAGTGACACCGGCGCGCTGGTGAACGTGAAATTGGATTCCGTCATGGGCCCGCATCGCGAGAGGCGCTGGAAGTTCGTTTACGCTTCCAGGGTACATCTGGCAAATCAGTATCTCGTTGTGCGGGCCCCGGTAAACGAAGAAGCCACTGCGATGCTCGCCCGCCTGATGCGCACGCCCGCCGACAAGCTGATACTGCATCATGCCGAGGTCGAACACGCGTGTTTCAAATGCTATCCCGGAGTCACGAAACCAGCGCTCGAGTGCCGCTGGATCATGGGTCGTAAACTCGAGCTGCAAATCACCGGACAAGAATTGCCTGAAGCTCTCGGCAACGTCAGCCACAAGCTCGCGGTGCGGCCGCAGGACGAACATTATTGTTAACAGCGCCGCTGCTGCAATTCCGGCGGCCGCAAGCCACCAGCGGCGCGTGAAGCTGGTCGCGGTCGCCTCTGCTTCCTGACGCAGGCCCTGCGTCACCCTCTCCCGGACCAGGAGCGGCACAGTTCCGGGCGCGAAGTGGCGTGCCGCAAAACTCTTGCTGGTTCGCTGCACTTCGAATTCACTGCGGCATGCAGCGCACACGGACAGGTGCGCCTCGACCGCGGCACGCACGTCCGGTGCCAAACGGTCGTCAACCAGTTCCGCGAGTTCCTCCTTTGTTCTATGTGCCTCTGTCATGTCAATCACTGCCTGCCCTTCGCTCGCGCGGAAGAAGGCCTCTTTCGCGGGCGTACTCACGAAGGCTCTCAAACAGCGCTCTGCGAGCACGGGCCAGACGCGAGCGAACCGTTCCCACCGGACACTGAAGCGAGGCGGCCGCTTCTTCGTAAGTCAGCCCCTCAACATCGACCAGCAACACGGTAAGGCGGAACTCATCTGGCAGCTGTTTAAGCGCGGCGCTTACCTCTGCGTCTTCCCACTGAATCGTCCGGTCGTCAAGCAGCCTTGCAAACTCGACTGGGGCGGATGGATCAGCCACCGTGTCTCCCAGTTCATCGAGCGCCACGAGGCTCGGCCTGCGACGTTGCTGGTGATAGCGGTTGATGAAAATCGAATACAGTATGGTAAACAGCCAAGCTTTGCAATTCGTTCCCGGCCGGAAACTCGGGAACGTCCGAAAAGCGCGTAGGTAGGTTTCCTGGACCAAGTCAGCTGCATCTTGCTCGTTGTGCAGCAAACGCCAAGCAGCGCCATAGATCGATGGCATTAGCGGTAGCGCCACCGCCTCAAATTGGCTTCGAAGGTTTTCCATCCGGTCTAAGTTACTGGTTTCATTGGATTCATTAGTCGTGGTCTTGGATGCACAAGCGCGTCCAAAGCCCTGACCTTCTGGGCCTGGGTCATCGCTTCGAAGTTCCCAGACTTGCGGGAACTTTTCCTGCACCTCGCCTGTTGAAACCGGATGAGAGAAGCGGTTGACAGTAAGGGAAGTCTGCTGCCCGGTGCCGCCTTTCGAAAAAACTATATGAGGAGCCGCGGGATGAGGAAGAGCTTTTTTGGGATCTCCATAGTGCTCTTGTCAATGGTAGTTGGTCTGGTCCCCGGTATGGGCGCACAGGGCTTGGCTGGCGCCGTTTACACCACGACGAACTCACCGAATGCGAATGCTGTTGTCGCTTTCGGCCGTTCCGCCAATGGTGTCCTTACTTACGCCGGCGCTTTTCCGACGGGCGGCCGCGGGACGGGAGCGGGCCTTGGAAATCAGGGCGCTTTGATTTTAGACCCAGATGGCCGACGCATTTTCACAGTGAACGCGGGTAGTGACGACATTTCCGTCTTCACAATAGGGCGCGACGGACTGTCTCTGCTTCAGCGCATTTCCTCCGGAGGCCGCCGGCCAATCAGTCTCACTGCCACGCACCGAGTCCTCTATGTGCTGAACGCGGGTGGGTTGGTGGGCGACACCGACAACATTAGTGGTTTCAGCATCGGAGAGGATGGAAGGTTGACTGCGCTCCCGGGCTCCACTCAGCCGCTCAGCGCGGCTACAACTGGGCCGGCACAAGTACAGTTCAGCCCGGACGGCAGTTTTCTCGTTGTAACGGAAAAAGCCACAAACCGCATTCTGCTCTACCCCATTAATAAGGATGGGATTGCCGGGCCCCCAACCATCCGCCCTTCAGTGGGTACAACTCCATTCGGCTTTGCTTTCGGGAAACGCGACCAACTATTCGTCTCGGAAGCGTTCGGTGGCGCGCCAGATGCTAGCGCAATCTCTTCCTACCTTGCATCGGGGCCGTCTCAGCTTCAAGCCATCAGCCCTTCGGTGGGAACTACGGAATCGGCGGCCTGCTGGGTCGTAGTGACCAATGATGGCCGCTTTCTTTACACCACGAATACCGGCAGCGGCACGGTGTCCGGCTACGCGATTGATTTCGAGGGCGCCATCGCGCTGCTGAACCCGGATGGGCGCACGGGAGTGACGGGCCCAGGCAGCAGCCCGATTGACATGGCTCTCACTGCGAACTCCCGGTTCCTTTACACGCTGAACAGTGCAAACGGCACGATTAGCGGTTTCCGAGTGGAATCGGAGGGCCAACTCGTCTCTCTGGCGGGCGCTGGCGGCCTGCCTGTCAACTCGAATGGGCTCGCAGCTCGTTGAAGATTCCAGTAGCGGGCCAGGCCTGCGCTTGCCCCGCCTGTCTCTCTTTGAGCCTTGAGGCACTCCGCGAGTCTCTACTTCGATTCTAGATGTGGCCTCCTGATGCGGAGTGAAATTCTCGGTGGCTGTCGGCCCCCTGAAGTAGTTCTAGATTATGGAGGAACCCGATGCAGGTCCGATTTGTTGGATGGCTCGTCCTAGCAATCGCGGTGGCATTCAGCCTTGGCAGCGACCGACCATTAGCGAGCGCTTCCCGGCAGGCATCTAGCGAGCCGCAAAGAGCGGTGCTCGTGGAGCTATTCACCTCAGAAGGATGTTCGAGCTGTCCCCCAGCTGATGCTCTCTTGGCACGGCTGGACAATTCTCATGAAATCGCGGGCGCCGAAATTATTGCGCTTAAGCAACACGTAGACTATTGGAACCGGCTCGGATGGACCGATCGCTTTTCCTCCCCTGCATTCAGCCAGCGACAGGCGGAATACGGTGAATTCTTTGGACGTGGTGGTGTTTACACGCCGCAAATGATTGTGGACGGGCAGCAAGAATTTGTCGGTAGCGATGAGCGCACGGCGTGGGCAGCCATCGAGAGAGCCAGTCAAACACCTAAAGCTCATGTAGAGCTCGAACTGCTGGGGACCGCCAGCAAGGTTCATCTGCGCGTACGCATTGCGGATCTTCAAGGTGCAAGGCTCAGTGACACCGCCGAACTATTCCTGGCCATCACCGAGGGCAATCTTTCCTCCCGTGTCACCCGCGGCGAGAACGCCGGCCGGAGCCTCCAGCATACAGCTGTGGTACGTGACCTGAAGAGGATCGCCCGTCTCAATCCGCCGCAGGGATTCACCACCGATTATGAAGTACCCCTACTAGGTGATTGGAAGATCGAAAATCTGCGCGCAGTCGTATTTGTCCAGGAGCAGCGAAGTCGCCGCGTGTTAGGCGCGGCACAAATCAGTTTTGCCCCGAAGAGAGAGGGCTGAAGGAATGCGGTGTTGGAGCGCCCTCGAACTGACGTGGGTGTGACAAGCAAGGCAGCAACTTCTGACTGGTTGGCGTGTTGCGTGGCTCGAACACAGAAACATGATGCGGGGTTATCGTGACTGATCATCAGGCTGAGAAACCAAACAGCAATGGGCGTGGACCGGGAGTAGACAGGGATGCAGAGCTAGTGACAGCTGTGATCCAAGGTGATACCCACGCATTTGATCAGCTAGTGCGGCGGCATGAAAGGCGGATTTACAGGGTCGCGATTGCGATCACCGGCAACGAAGCCGACGCAGAGGAAGCCCTTCAGGATACTTTTTTCAAAGCATTCCGGGGGCTTGGCGACTTTCGAGGCGCATCACGGTTTACGACCTGGCTCACGCGGATTGCCATTAATGAGGCGCTGCTACGCCGGCGCTCGCGCAAGTCCAGTGTCTCGCTGGATCATCCAGGGATCAGTGCAGAGGCGCTACTTCCTAAGCCGTTGGCATCTTGGTACGCAGACCCGGAAAAGCGATACGCGCACGTTGAGTTGCAGAGGATCGTCAACGAGGCCATCCTGCAGCTGCCAGATATCTACCGCGCCGTTTTCGTCCTTCGCGACGTCGAAGCCCTGAGCATCGCAGAGACCGCAGAAGCCTTGAATTTGAAGGTGCCTGCCGTGAAATCGCGGCTCCTGCGGGCCCGTCTGATGATGAGGGACCGGCTGTCGCAACATCTGGCACTGCCCGCCACCCTGACATCAGAAGTGATTCCTTGATACCCGTGATACCGGCTCCTGTGAAGGCTATGCCTTAGGGCGTTTGTGTAATGCAAGGGAAGAGTAGGGAGCATGACTGAACTGGAGCGGCG
>JAKEER010000177.1 GCA_022616615.1 Acidobacteriota bacterium | reverse complement strand
TGGCGTCCCGTAGGGGATTCGAACCCCTGTTATCGCCGTGAAAGGGCGGTGTCCTAGGCCGGACTAGACGAACGGGACGGATGGTCTGCTAGAACAGAAAGCTCGTTGGAGAGGGTCAGTTTGCTTTCCGCGTGTTTGGTGAGCCGTGCTGGACTCGAACCAGCGACCCTCTCCTTAAAAGGGAGATGCTCTGCCAACTGAGCTAACGGCCCAAAAAAAGCCCACCCATAGTAAGGGCACGCCCTAGGGGTGTCAAGGCGAATTCCAATAGGGACGGATCACGGCGATGGCGATCAGGGCGGTGTTGAAGCCCTCCTCCTGAGAGATGCGAAAAGCATTTGCGATTGCTGATTGGCTATTCGGCTATTTTCTATTTGCGGAACAAAACCATCCTTCCAAACAGCCAACTGTTTTGGCTTCCCGGCCTCGTCAGACGCAAGGAGGATTTGCTACTCTTTTCTGCCGGCTATTGAAATAACGAGGTCGAACTGCAATAGCAATCTCCAATAGCCAATAATCAATAGCAAATGCCTTTGATCTTAGTTTGTCTCGGTGCTATGCCGACGATCTTCTGCCGGAACCGGCAGCCGCCACTCGGAGGAAGGAGGGGCTATCTTTACCGTACCCGCTCCATGTACTCGCCTTCGTTGGTGTCAATGCGGATTTTTTCTCCTGCATTGATGAATGGCGGCACCTGGACGACTAGTCCGGTTTCCATCTTGGCTGGCTTGTTTACGTTCGAAGCTGTGGCGCTCTTCAGCCCTGGCTCGGTCTCAATAACTTCCATCTCAACCGTTGCCGGAAGCTCGATGCCGATCGGGCTGCCTTCGTAAAATTCGACTTTGATTCTGATGTTGGGAATCAGGTAGAAGACGCTTTCACCCAGTGTCTCTTCGTTGAGATGAATCTGCTCGTAGGTCTCGGTGTTCATGAAGTGATAGTCGCTGCCATCCTTGTAGAGATACTCCATCTCCTGCTCATCGAGAGAGACCTTCTCCACCATGTCGACGGAACGAAAGCGGTATTCTTCCATCGAGCCGCTTCTGAGGTTCCTGATTTTGGCTTGCACAAAACCGCGCAGGTTTCCGGGAGTCTTATGAGTTGCCGAAAAGACGGAAT
The DNA here is from genome assembly GCA_022616615.1 of Acidobacteriota bacterium. Lineage (GTDB taxonomy): Bacteria > Acidobacteriota > Terriglobia > Versatilivoradales > Versatilivoraceae > VFZK01. The sequence goes on along the minus strand of JAKEER010000177.1, from coordinate 9,766 downwards.
ACAGCTGGCCATCTTTTTTGATGACCATGCCGCGTCTTAAGCCGGTTGCTGGAATCATGAGTGAATACCTCCAAAATCGTTAAGAATGAAATTTGTTTGAATGCTGGACGCAGGACACATCGCGCGTGGGGGAAACACCACCTGGCCCAGTGCTGGGGGACGCTTTCGTCTCAAGGCCGGCGCGGCTTTGCCACCAGCTTCTCAATCTCTTCCACGGTGCGGGGCAGATCCTTGGTTAAGAGCTCGTATCCCGTCTCCGTGATCAAGACCACATCCTCAATTCGCACGCCGAGGTTCTCGTCAGGAATGTAGATCCCTGGCTCCACGGTGATGACCATGCCTGGTTCCAGCGGGCGGCCCGGTTCGCTGACGACATCGTGGACGTTCAAGCCCAAATGATGGCTGGTTCCGTGAATGAAGTACTGGCCGAGGGAATTCCCTTTCAAGTCTTTGCCGTGACTCTCGATGTAATCAAAAGCTGCGCGATGGATCGGCCCCGACTTGTTCGGCGCAACTCCGGGCTTCACCTCTTTGAGCGCGGCTTCCTGGGCTGACCGCACAACGTTGTAGATTTCCCGCTGGCGGGGAGTGAACTTGCCGCCGACCGGATAAGTGCGCGTGACATCAGCCGCGTATTCCTCAAACTCAGCGCCGATATCAACCACTACCAACTCCCCCTTCTGCATCTGGCGCGCACTCTTGTCGTAGTGCAGGATGACTGAATTCGGCCCGGAGCCAACGATGGAAGGAAAGGCCGGACGCGCAGCTCCGCGCCGCCGAAATTCATACTCCAGCGCCGCTTCGACTTCGTACTCCTGCCTACCGTCAGCGACCTCTGCGGCTGTAGCTTTATGGGCTTCAATAGTAATCTGAATCGCCCGCTTCAGCAGTGACAGCTCAGCTTCAGACTTCTTCATGCGAAGATGCGCAATGTGTGGCGCCGCGTTTAGAAACTCTGCAAACGGAAACAGCAGGCGTAACCGCGATACATGGCCTTCCTGGGTCGAAGGCGGAGTCGTTCTCTTCCGCGCTGGCAGGATGGCATAAACCTTCCGTTGCCCGGCCATCAGAGTCGTGAGTTCCGATTGAAAACGGTCCAGAGCCAAAACTCGTTCGACCCCGATTTGCTGTGCCGTCTCGGCGCCGGGCGCTAACTTTGGCCCCGTCCATTTCTCTTGTGCCGGGTCGCGTTCGGGGATGAATAGCGTTTCCTTATGCTGCGGATGCCTGGGCGAGAGCACCAAGATGGCATCTGGCAGCGCAACACCTGTGAGATAGTAGAAGTTCTTGTCGGCAGCGAATTCGCGCAGGTCTTCTTCCAGCGCGTTGAAGAGGATCGTCACGCCATCGTTGGCGCGGACGGCATACGCCTGGCGCCTGGAGCGAAACTCCTCAGGTCTGGCGCCATGCGCGGCTGCGGACGCTCTGGTAGCAGCTACCAGAAAGAACAGCAGAGCCAACACACACCGGATTTTCAGTCCCTGGATCATGACCTCAAAATGACTCGTTCTTGTGGCTGTACAGCACCACACAGTTTTCTAAATGCGTTGGAGTTGCCAGCGCACCCAATCCTTCCGCACACCAAATCTGTCAGTCGGGGAGCTTGGAGCCCAGGAAGCGCGCAAGATAATTCTGAAACAGCGACATCGCGCCCGTGTAAAAGAAGCCCACAACAAAAAGCATCAGGAAGGGTAGTGTCAGATAGTTCTCGTTCGAGAAGGCGTAAAAGACAGTCACGGCGAAATAAACACCCAGGATGAGCTCCAGATACGGAGTGTACCCGCTCTTGCGCCGGTATTTGGTCTTCGGCGCTGGCCGGTCTTTGGCTGACCGGATGCAGTATTTGGGTGTCCGCTTGAAGGAGGTCTTGATGCCGAACAGCGCTTCAATCACCGCCCGGGAGTTGCTGACGGAGAGACCGATACCGACCGACATCATGAAGGGCAAATACTTGAGTCTTTTCTTCCAACCCTGTGGATCGATCTCCCGCTGAGAAATCATGTAGAACGAAGAAACCGACATCGTCGCCGCCATGAACAGCGGCAAGTCAATGAACAGCATCTGAAACCAGCCCTGATAAAAACGAACGATCATCGCCGGAAGAAAGATGAAGGAGAACAGCACCATTAGGGGATACGAGCAATTGGCCGTCAGGTGAAAGATAGCCTCACTCTTGATCTTCCAGGGTAGATTGCTTCTGAGAATCCGCGGCAGAAGCTTGATGCCCGTCTGCAACAAGCCTTTCGCCCAGCGGAACTGTTGGTTCTTGAAGGCCGTCATTTCGATTGGCAGCTCAGCCGGACAGACAACATCCATCAGATAAACGAACTGCCAGCCCTTCATCTGGGCTCGATAACTGAGATCGGTGTCCTCGGTCAGGGTGTCGTGCTGCCAGCCACCGGAGGTTTCAATCGCTTCACGCCGCCAGATGCCGGCCGTCCCGTTGAAATTGAAGAAACGCCCTGAGTGATACCGCCCGCCATGTTCCATAACAAAGTGCCCGTCGAGGATCATGGCTTCCACTTGGGTGAGGTGGTTGTATTCCCGGTTGATGTGCCCCCAGCGGGTTTGAATCATTCCCACCTTGGACTCGGTGAAATGATGAATCGTCTTGTTCAGGAATTCTGGATCCGGAATGAAGTCAGCATCAAAAATGGCGACGAACTCACCCTTGGCGATTTTCAATCCCGCTTCGAGCGCGCCGGCCTTAAATCCCATACGATTGTCCCGATGCAGATAGTGAATATTGACGCCCTGCTTGCGAAGTGATTCCACAGCTTTCCGCGCGACGTGCTGGGTCTCATCAGTGGAGTCGTCCAGAAGCTGGATTTCCAGCAGCTCTGCCGGATAGTTGATTCTGGCGACCGATTCCACCAATCTCTCGACAACGAACATCTCGTTGTAAATGGGCAACTGGATGGTGACGGGAGGCAGTGTCTGGAAACGCCCGGGCTCAGGTATACTCTTTTTGTTTCTCAGGTAAAGATAGACCAATTGATAACGATGCAAGCCGTAAAGCGCCAGAATGATCAGAATGGCAAAGTAGGGAACCAGGACGAGAACGTCGAAGGTATCGAGGACGTAATGCTTGCGCGTGTAATCGAGAAAATACTTGTAGGGACCAGACGGAACGAAGAGTCTCTTGATGTCTTGAAAAAAACCTTGGGCCAGCAAATGCAGTACAACCACGGGTCACCTGTCTTGCTTGCTTTTGTCTAGCAGCGCCTGCTTCTGAGAAGTCCTGCAACAAAGTCCGGTTTCGATGCCCATTACCAGCCCAAACCGTCCGAACTATATAGACACCGCCTCGAAATATCAATTTCAAACTCGTGCTTCTTTCCTCGATACTAGCCTGATTTTACTCGGATTTGCATCCATTGCTTTTTATCTTCAAATCCTGTGGTTGGGTGACCTTCGCCAGCAAGTTCCGGAATTTCTTTGCCTCTATTTTGTGCTTTTCATTATCTACGTCTTGGCCACGGCGCAAGCGGGCCGGTATGCCTCACACAGCCAGCTTCGCCTCATCCTCGGTTTCGCGTTTCTGTTTCGAATTGTTCTGATCTTCGGCGAGCCATCATTGTCGGACGACATCCATCGTTATATGTGGGAAGGCTACCTACAAACGCAGCGGATAAACCCCTACCAGTTTCCACCCGAAGCACGGGAGCTGGCGCCGCTGCGCGATGAACTCTGGGAGCGGGTGAACAACAAGGATGCTTCGGCCATTTATCCGCCGCTGCTCCAGATGATACATGCTGCGGCCTATTTCATCTTCCGCTCGATCTGGGGATTCAAGCTGATCTTCTTGGCCGTAGAAGCGGCACTCATCTGGATACTCCTGCGGCTGCTAATGATCTGCGGGCGGCGCAAGGCCGGCATCATCTTCTACGCCTGGAATCCGCTGGTCGTGGTGGAAATTGCCGGCAATGGACACCACGACGCGTGCGTGGCGGCGCTTCTGTTCGCAGCCGCGCTCTACAGCCTGACCCTGCAGCATCGGAAAGCAGTTCTTGCCTTCGCGGGCTCTGTTCTTTGCAAGCTGTATCCGCTAGCGGCGCTTCCTTTCTTTCTGAAGAAAACCCCCTTGCGGCATTCTGTTTGGCTGCCATTGATCCTTGTTGGGGGCTATCTGCCCTACGCTTCCGCCGGTAGCCGCCTGTTTTCGGCATTGGTCTACTACCGCGAAAAATGGCGCTTCAACGGATTTCTGTTTCTTCGTCTCAGTGAACAACTCGCGGATGAAGAGCGAGTCGAGCGGCTGATGATGTTGTTGGTTGCAGGCACCGTCGCCGTTGGTCTCGCTCGGAAGTATGATCTTATTGAACAGCTCTACTGGGTCACCGGAGCGATTTTGATCTGTGCTCCTACGCTGTTTCCCTGGTATTTGATCTGGATGGCCCCGTTTCTCTGTTTCTTTTCAAACCCCGCCTGGATGCTCTTGACGGCGCTGAGCCCCCTGTCCTATTACGTTCTGATCGATTGGTGGACGCTCGGCATCTGGCATCAGAGCGATCTCTTCCTCCAGTTGCAGTACTATCCGTTCTACGGGTTGCTGATCTGGAATTTTTTGCGCGGTTGGAGGCAAAAGACAAAGTAAGATGCGGAATCACGGTTGCGGAGTGAAGGGTGGAACAAATGGTTTCCACCGGTTTCCGTTTCTGCCACCTGTGCAGGGTGGACCATTGATCGTTATCTGTTTCCCGAGGGTATCGCGTGGGACCGCCGTCCCACGTTCAACCCCCGATTACTTTCTGGCAACCTTCCAGCTTGTTCTGAAGACTGGACGTTTTTCGAGAAGGGCAGCGGCAGGATGCCGCTCCCTGGAGTTTGTACGTTTTGGGTCAGAGGTGGGAATGATCAGTAGCCCGACCGTAAGGGAGGGTGTCACGCCGCAGCCAAGATGCCCTCCCTTACGGTCGGGCTACTGATCTGGCAAGCTTCCAGCTTGCTCTGGAGATTGGACATTTTGGCTCCCCTCCTCGGCTGAGGAGGGGCGGGCGCTGGCGCAGCCTGCGCCGGGGTGGTGCGACCGGTCTTTGCGGAAACCGCCAATCGAGTGCTTCGTGTCACAAACCTGCATCTTCGACACGAAACGCTCGAATGATGAGTCGAGTCACCCTTCAGACCACCCCCGTGCCGTTGCGCGGCACTTCCCCTCCTGATCTCAGGAGGGGAGCCCAAAAACTGTCCAATCTCCAGGGCAAGCTTCCAGCTTGCTTGCGGATGGAGACTCTGCAACCTCGGCGCTGTAATTCCAACACTTGAGGAAAACGAAATGACACATCCCTTCTCTCGATTGAAGCGACGGTACAGCTGCCATCTGATTCTTGCAGGCCTCATCACGTTCTCATTGAACCCCACTGGATCAATTTGTGCCAACGCTTCGCCATCCAATAACAGCGGAATCCTGGTCTACTTTGGCACCTACACCGGCCCCAAGAGCAAAGGCATTTACCTAAGTCGTCTGGACCTCGCTTCGGGAAAGCTGTCAGCGCCAACTCTGGCCGGAGAAACCGAACAGCCAAGTTTTCTGGCCTTACATCCCAGCCAGCGCTTTCTCTATGCTGTCAATGAAACAGGAACAGGACAGGTCAGCGCTTTTGCCATCGCCGCGGACGGCAAACTCACGCTGCTCAACCGGCAGGCGTCGGGCGGCGCCGCGCCATGTCATCTGGTGATCGATCGTGCGGGCAAGCACCTGTTGCTGGCCAATTACGGAGGTGGCAGCGTGGCAGCCTTGCCCATTGCGACAGACGGACGGCTGGGAGAAGCCACAGCTTTCATCCAGCATTCCGGTTCCAGTGCCAACCCGCAGCGGCAGAAAGGTCCGCATGCGCATTCGATCAACCTGGATAAGGCCAACCGGTTTGCCGTAGCAGCTGATCTGGGACTGGACAAGCTGCTGGTCTATCGGTTTGACGCGGCGAAAGGAACGCTGGCCGCCAACGATCCGCCTTCCGCCTCGGTGAAGCCGGGCAGCGGCCCGCGCCATTTCGCTTTTCATCCTGGCGGGCGCTACGCCTATGTGATCAACGAACTCGCTTCCACGGTGACGGCCTTCCAGTACGACGCTGGCAAAGGCGTACTGAAGGAACTGCAAACCCTCTCAACGCTGCCGAAAGACTTCACCGGCAGCAACAGCACGGCCGAAGTTCAGGTTCACCCTTCCGGGAGATTCCTCTACGGTTCCAATCGTGGGCACGATAGTATCGCCGTTTTTGCCATTGCAGCCAACGGGACGCTTCGGCATATCGAGAACGAGTCCACCGGTGGCAGCACGCCACGCAACTTCGGCATTTCGCGCGATGGCCAGTATCTGCTGGCTGCAAATCAGAAGTCGGACAGTGTCGTCGCCTTTCGCATCGACGCGAAAACCGGCAGCCTGACTTCGACCGGCCACAGCTTGGAAGTCCCGTCCCCGGTTTGTGTGAAGTTCCTGCTCGCGAAATGAACCTTCACCCATTTGCGCCATGAAAGCACTCTTAAAGAAGAAGGCAGAACCTGGATTGTGGCTGGATGATGTGCCCGTTCCGTCCGTTGGCATCAATGATGTCCTGATCCAAGTCCACAAGAGTTCCATCTGCGGCACCGATGTTCACATTTACAACTGGGACGCGTGGGCGCAGAAAACAATTCCGGCGCCCATGGTCATCGGGCACGAGTACGTTGGGCGTGTGGCCAAGGTTGGAAGCAACGTAACGGGTTTCAGGCCAGGTGATCTGGTGAGCGGTGAGGGGCACCTGGTTTGCGGCCTTTGCCGCAACTGCCTGGCTGGGCGGCGTCATCTCTGTCACCACACACGCGGCGTGGGCGTCAACCGCGAGGGCTGTTTCGCCGAGTATCTTTGCATCCCCATGAGCAACGTCTGGTACGCCGACAGCCGGTTGCCGATGGACGTGTTGTGCTGTTCCGATCCGCTGGGGAACGCTGTGCACACTGCATTGTCGTTCGATGTGCTGGGCGAGGATGTGCTGGTGACTGGCGCCGGGCCGATCGGCTGCATGGCCGCAGCCATCGTCCGCCATGCCGGCGCCCGCCATGTCGTGGTTACTGACCTGAATTCCTACCGGCTTGAACTGGCCCGAAAGATGGGCGCGACATTGGCCCTGGATGTTCGCTCCGAGAACGTTGAAGAAGCGCAAATGAAGCTGGGCATGAAGGAAGGCTTTGACGTGGGGCTGGAAATGTCGGGCTGCGCAGCGGCATTGCGCAGCATGCTGGCCAACATGTGTCACGGTGGAAAAATCGCGATGCTCGGAATTCCTGAGCCCAATACGCAGATTGACTGGAACTTGGTGGTCTTCAATTCGCTAACCATCCAGGGAATCTACGGTCGCGAGATGTATGAAACCTGGTACAAGATGACGGTGATGCTGCAAAGTGGACTGGACATTTCGCCGGTCATCACGCACCGCTTTCACTACACCGAGTTTGAGAAAGCCTTCGAAGTGATGCGCTCCGGGCAATCGGGAAAAGTGATTCTGAACTGGGTGGAGGAGGAGAAAGAATAGAGGATAGAGGATGGAGAAGAGAACACGACCATGTCGATCCTCGATCTTCTATCCTCTCGATCCTCGATCTTCCATCCTCTAACCTCAGATCTTCTATCCTCTATCCTCAACCTTCGCGCTACGGCACGGTCAATGTCACGGGCTCCGATTCGCGAGGGTCGCGCGTCGTGAGGATGCCGCTGACCAGGTACTCGCCTTTCTGGATGTCGTTGCGCTCGTTATCCTTGAAGTCCCAAAAGAACTCAAACTGCCATTCCTGTTCCGGCAGCAAGGCCTGATTGCGAACAACCTGAGTGAAGAAGTTTCCCTTGGACCAACGCCAGATCTCAAAGCCGCTGTCCTTCTCCCGCACCACGAAGTCGTAAGTCTGGCTGGAACTGAAATTGAAACTCAGAAAACTTTCAGTCGGATTCCTCACCCGCAGCTGAAAGTTAGCGCCCTCTGCCTTCTTCTCCACCGTCAAACTCAGCGTTGGATCAGCGCGGCTGATGACCGGCCCGGCCGGTTTTGCCGCTGGATCTTTGGGTTTGTTTACTGGAATCGGCTCGCCGAACTTGCGCTGGTTCACTTCGGCCGACTTCAACTCGTAGCTTTCCGTTCCCCACGCCTGTGTCACTTGAACGGCCGTAACGCCCAAGCCTCGATCGAACACCATCTCCATGCCCGAATCCGCGCAGTCCGCGCAGGTGAGGTAACTCACACGGTTAGGCATGGGGCGGCCATTTTCGTCAACTGAGGCGTCAAAGGTTCCGTCACTATCCTCTCCAACTGGAAACAGAGGTGCTTCTCCGTCTTGAGTCAGACGCAAGAACCGCTTCGTTTCGGGGTCATAGCGAATTGGCACATTGTTCGCGCTCTCAAGACCTGGCGCAAAGGGAAGCTGGCTGAAAATGTACCAGGTTCTCCAACGGATAATAGGCGCGCTGATGATCTCGACGCGCACGGTATCGGTCTTCTTAAAGCGGCTTTCCTTTCTAGTATAAATCCAGCGATTTCCCAGGTTCAGAGGAAGGTAGTCGGCTGCGAGGAAGGCCCCCGTCTCGGACACCGCAGACGCGCCAGCGACAGTGGCAGGCAGCGAGCTCTGGGCAAGGGCCAGCAGCACAAGCGCCTGTAGGAACCCCGCAGACAACGCCAGCGCTGCCAGGCGCGCTGGCGCAGCCTTCCCTCTGACTTGGTTTCCAATCCACCGGATAAACATTTGGGCCTACTCTTTGATCACGCGGGCGACGCTCAGCACGGCCACTTTCGCGGCGCCGCGCTGCTTTAAAATTCTAGCACACTCATTGAGAGTAGCTCCCGTGGTGAACACGTCGTCAATGACAAGCAGCGTTTTCCCTTGAATTTCGGCGCCCTTCGAGACATCAAAAGCGCCGTTCACATTACTTCGGCGCTCCCGGCGGGTCAGACCCGCCTGAACTTGAGTTGGTCGCGTGCGCAGCAGCCAGCGCCACGCCAGCGGGACTCCAGCCAGCCGGCTGAAGTGCCGGGAGATCTCAACGGCTTGGTTGAAACCACGCTCCCGCTCCCGCGCCGGATGCAGCGGAACAGGAATTAGCCAGTCTGCCTGAAGGCTGTGGCGATGGGCTTCATACACACTGGTGAGCCGAACGGCCAGCGGCCGCGCGAGGCTCGGATGGCGGCCGTATTTCAGATGGTGAATGATTTCCCTGAGTGAATCCTGAAAGGGGCCGTAGGCCCGCGCCACGTCGAAGCGATACAGACCGCGGCGGCAGGCCCCACAGAGTGCCTGATTGGGGTCAATGGCTTTCGACGGGAAAGCATAGCCGCACACGCCGCACCAGGGTGCTTCGATCACCTTGAGGCTGTCCCAGCAGGACTGGCAGACGACTCCGAGCCTTAGATCTTCAACCTGGGTCTGGCATAACTTGCAAGTGGCAGGGAGTATAACGGCGGAAAGGGAATTGAGAGCTGTAACGAGGATTTGAAAAGGTCTTTTCAAATCGGAGGGAATTCGTTGTGAAGCCCAGGACTAGGCATTCTCGCAGGCTCTAGGCCACTTGGTAGCAGCGAAGTTCAAGATTCGGTCAAATTTGCATTTGTTTGAACCGCCAAGAGCGCCAAGAACGCAAAGGGGAATCCGAGCTGTCATTTGGAATCGGAGAATCTCAAATCACAGATCTTAGACCGAGGACTTCTACGAAAGGCTTCATCAGGCAAGCTCTTGGCGCTCTTTGCGTCCTTGGCGGTTCCCTGTTTTGGGTCTCGGCGGTACGAGGTTGCTCGCTACCTTA
>JAKEER010000888.1 GCA_022616615.1 Acidobacteriota bacterium | reverse complement strand
CTAGAGGCTCGGCTGAAAGAGCTGGGCAATGAATGGAGCAATCGGTCGGTCCACCTGTACCAGCAAACTCATTACCCGCTCACTTTGGAGGCTTATGGCGACAGTTCGTTGCTTCTTCGAATTGATTACTCTCTCGATCGATTCGACGATGCTTCGGTGCAGCGCATGCTGGGATACCTGAAGAAGTTGCTCGAGGAGATGGTGGCAAGACCAGAAGCCCACCCGGCGGAGTTAGAGCTCCTAACTCCGCCGGAAAAACGTGAACTGTTGGTGGAGCCCAATCAGCCCAGCCAAGTTGAAACAGGGTCACGCATTCCCTTCGATGGATCTTCCACTCTTCACGAGCTTTTTGAGGAACAGGTAAAGCGTACGCCAGGTGCGGTAAGTGTTACTTGCGACGGGCTGAGTATTAGTTATCAAGAGCTGAATGCACGCGCCAACCACATCGCTGATCTTCTGCGAGAACTGGGCGTGGGTCCCGATGCGATCGTTGGAATCTGCGTGGACAGGTCGATCGACCTCGTTGTGGGCTTACTGGCAATCTTGAAGGCCGGCGGGGCTTATCTGCCCATCGACCTTGCTTATCCTCGCAACCGGCTGACATTCATGATGGAGGATGCGCGAGCGCCAGTCTTACTGACTCAAACGCATCTGGTCGCGCATTTGCCGGAGAGCCAATCAAGAGTCGTGTGCATCGACGCCGAGGAGCCTCTCATGCCGCGGCGCGGCGCCACGACAGATGAAAATGGCTTCCACTCCCCTCCTTGTATAAGACGGGTCTGGCGCCAGCCAACGGCTGCTGCCGGGGTGGTTCGAGAGGGTGGAGGAGTTCCGACCGACGGCATTAGTGATCCTCACCAACCACCCCCGCCGGGGTCGTTGGCCCCGGCATCCCCTCCTCAACTGAAGAGGGCACTTCAGGGGGAGCAAACTCGGCTCTGCGGTGACCTTCCCCTAACCCCATCCTTGGAAAACGAGGGAGAACTAAAGAAGCAGTCTACGGACAATCCAGTTCCCGTGTCGGGGCCCGACAACTTGGCCTACGTCATCTACACCTCAGGCTCGACAGGAACGCCGAAAGGGGTGCTGATCAGCCACCGCAACGCGGTGCGGCTCTTTTCTGCTACACATCATTGGTTCGAGTTTACTGAAAACGATGTCTGGAGTCTGTTCCACTCTTATGCGTTTGACTTCTCGGTTTGGGAAATCTGGGGGGCTTTACTGCACGGTGGAAAGCTAGTGATTGTGCCGTACCTTGTCAGCCGCTCGCCGGAAGCGTTTTATCAGCTGATCGCAGACGAGCGGGTCACTGTACTCAATCAGACTCCTTCCGCCTTCCATCAATTCATTCAGGCCGAGGAGACAGCCAATCAGAAAGAGCTCGCCTTGCGCTATGTGATCCTTGGCGGTGAGGCTTTGGAAATGCCGAGTCTCAGATCATGGTTTGACCGGCACGGCGATCAGCATCCGCAGCTGATCAACATGTACGGCATCACAGAGACCACGGTGCACGTGACCTATCGCCCGTTGCACAGGGAGGATCTCACCTCTGGAAGTGTGATCGGGGCGCCAATTCCCGATCTTCAAGTCTACATCCTTGATGGCAGGATGCAGCCCGTGCCATTGGGCGTGCCGGGTGAGATCTACGTGGGAGGAGCTGGATTAGCTCGCGGATACCTGAACCGGGCCGAGCTTACTGCGGAGCGCTTTGTCCCGAGTCCTTTCAGCAGCAGACTTGATTGTTGCCTTTACAGAACGGGTGACCTCGCTCGTTTTCTTCCTGGAAGGGAGATTGAGTATTTAGGAAGAATTGATCACCAGGTGAAGATTCGAGGATTTCGGATTGAGTTGGGCGAAATCGAATCGGTCCTCTCTAAGCATTCGGGCGTACGCGAGGCAGTAGTCGTTGCGCGAGACGACGATATGCCAGGCGGCAAACGCCTGGTTGCTTACGTAGTGGCCAATCCACCCACTCCGACGGCCAGCCAGTTGCGGGAATCCCTGAAAAAACAATTGCCAGATTATATGGTGCCTGCTGCATTTGTGTTTTTGGATGCTCTACCCTTGACCAACAATGGAAAGGTGGATCGAAAGGCCTTACCGACTCCTCACCGTCAACAGCCAGAATCATCGAAGCAGTATCTGCCGCCTCAAACGGCAAATGAAAGGGCATTGGCAGCAATCTGGCGTCAGGTATTGCGAGTCGATCGGGTAGGACTGCACGACAATTTCTTCGAGTTGGGAGGAGATTCCATTCTGAGCATTCAGATCATCGCCAAAGCCCGGCAGGCTGGTTTTGCGATTACTCCCAAGATGCTGTTTCAGAATCAATCGATAGCGGCGCTTGCAGCAGTCGTTCCTGGCGCCCGCGAGCTCTCAAGCACACACAAGCTGGAGGACGGCCCCGTCCCGCTAACACCGATTCAACATTGGTTCTTCGAGCAAGAGCTCTCAGATGCGAACCACTACAATCAGGCGTTCCTGCTGACGGTTTCCGAAGCGCTCCAGGAGCAAGCATTCTGCCAGGCTTTGGAGATCATCAAGAGTCATCACGATAGCCTGAGACTGCGTTTTAAGAAGCAAGGTGAACGATGGGAACAGATCTATGGAGACGGCCGTGGTGAACTCTGCTTTGAACGAGTCAATCTTTCTGACATGGCCTCTCCGATGCAGGTCAGCGCGATTGAAAAAATGGCGACCCGGTACCAGTCCAGCTTGGAATTGATTGGTGGCCCGCTGTCGCGGGTCGTTTACTTTGATCTCGGCGCCAACTCGCCTGGCCGGCTCCTGTTAGTGCTGCACCATTTGATCGTGGACGGAGTGTCTTGGCGCATTCTTTTGGAGGACCTGGAGACGGCTTATCGAGAGCTGATTCGCGGAAACGATCCGAAACTGCCCGCGAAGACGGCTTCGTTTGGAACTTGGGCAAAACGCCTCGCAGAGTCCGCTCAATCCAGCGAACTGCAGACCGACCTGGACTACTGGATGCAAGGGAGTCTTTCATGCCGCGTTGCGGCGCCACGTTCGATGAAAAGTCTAAGATTTGTCCCCCTTGATAAGGGGGGCGCCGCGCCTTTTGCGGCAGGGGGTGGACCCCAGGTGGACCCACCCCAGCGCTACGGTGAAGGCTTCTCAAGCCTTCACCCCCTCCCAAGAGGGGATTTTCAAAGGAGCTCAGCAGACATTTTCAGTTTGCCCACAGACTATCCCAAAGGTGAAAACACAGAAGGCTCGGCCCAAACGGTAACTGTGGAGTTGAGTTCAGAAGAGACGCAGACGCTCCTGCAGCGAGTGCCTTCATTTTATAGCACTCAGATTAATGATGTCCTCATGGCGGCTTTAGCCGAGTCGCTGATCACCTGGACAGGTCGTGAGGAATTTGTAGTTAGCTTGGAAGGCCATGGACGTGAAGACATCGAAGATGGACTGGATGTCACGAGAACTGTCGGATGGTTCACTTCAATTTTTCCCGTGCGGCTGACGATAGAGAAAGGCTTGATTCAGAACAAAGTCACAGATCAAGAGTGGAAACCAGACGATCTTCTCAAGGCAGTAAGGAATCAACTAAGACAAATTCCACATTGCGGTCTGAGTTATGGAGCCTTGCGCTATCTCATCGCAGAGAGCCCTCTGGCCGGACGGCGGGAACCAGAGGTTGTTTTCAACTATCTGGGCCGGCTGGATTCAATGGTAGCCAGCTCTAAATTGTTTCGTTTTGCTGCAGAATCTTGTGGAGCCAAGCGCAGCCGACAGCAGAGAAGGCGATATCTTCTCGAAATTAACAGCGCTGTCATCGATGGACGCCTAAAGGTGGAATGGACATTTAGTGGAAACTGCCACCGCGGTGAAACCATCTCCCGGTTAGCTCAGGAGTTCGTGGCTGTGCTGCGTCATAGCATCACCGGTTGCACATCCCGGACAGCGGCTGTTGACACTCCCTCCGAGACCTTCCCGGCCCGTATAGTTCAAAGCCAGATCGAACTTCCTTTAGGCCGCGCAGACCTGGTCGAGGATATTTACCCGTTATCTCCGATGCAAATGCTCTTTTTTGCTGTGGCGTCTGCACGACCTCAGGCCGCTCTAGATCATTGGCAGTGCACGCTAGAAGGAGAGTTAGACGTGCCAGCCTTTCAGCAGGCGTGGGCTGAGGCTATCAAGCGGTATTCGATTTTGAGGACTAGCTTCGATGGGGAAGCTTCTGCCCAACCTTTGCAGGTGGTTCATCGCGAACTCCAGCCCGAGTGGACGATTGAGGACTGGCGCGGCGTCACGGCCAGCGCGCAGAACACCGACTGGACGCGTTTGCTCGCAGCCGACTGGAAACGGGCCTATGTGCTTTCGACGCCACCTTTGATGCGCTTTGCACTACGGCGTTTGGCTGACGACAAATACAAGTTCTTGTGGAGCCTCTCCTCTCTCTTAGTTGACGGCTGGTCTTGGCCGCTCGTTTTCAAATGTGTTGCCCACTGCTATGAGTGTTTTCGCCAGCGACGAAGTCCCAATCTGCACCCAGTTCGCCCGTTCCGGGACTATATCGAATGGCTTCAGAAGCTGGACTGGCGCGAGACGGAAACGTTTTGGCGCGCGACTCTCGATGGGTTTACACAACCGGCACTTCTGAGCTCCTCAGCGCAAGAACAGCCAAAAGGGGTGCACGGTACGTTTGAGAGGATCTCAGTCGAGATCGATGCAGAACATACAAGAACATTGCCGGCTGTTGCTCGCTCGCAACGGGTGACCCTAAGCACCCTTATCCAGGCCCTATGGGCAATGCTTCTCAGCCGGCGAAGCGGTTGCCAGGACATCGTTTTCGGTGTTGCGTCTTCAGGTCGTCCAGCAACGCTGGACGGCGTCGAAACCATGGTCGGACCTTTTGTAAACAACCTGCCTATCCGTGTGCTATTGGATCGCAAATGGCCTCTGCGGACCTTGCTAAGAAGATTGCACGACCAATCGCTTCAGTTAAGCGAACACCCATGCGCATCGCTCATTCAGATTCAGGAATGGAGCCAGGTTCCTGCGCAGAGCAGGCTGTTTGAGAGCTTATTGGTTTTTCAGAATTACCTTGTGGACGATTCTACTTTCCAGCTTGGATCCACCATCAACATTCAGGATTTCCTTGGACCGATCCATACAACCTTTGACATCACGGTTGTAGCGACGCCACGTCAGTCATTGAATGTTGAGCTCATTTTCAATCGATCTCGAATCGACAGCCACATCGCAAAAGCTTTCGCGCAAGACCTTGAGAGTCTTCTATTGCGCTTGCCGATGTCTCTGGAGATGCGCCTGGAAGAACTCCAACTGGCATTATCAACGCCTGTCCTCCATGAGCAGCCGGCGAGACCCAAAAAGCAGCAGTATGGAAGTATTCTTCCAAAGACAGAGTTGGAGCTGAGAATTGCTCAACTCTGCCAAGAGGTTCTGCGTCTTGAGAGTTTGGGCATGGAAGACAACATCCTCGAGTTTGGGGTTCACTCGCTGCTGGTATTGCAGTTGCACTACCGATTACGGGCGACCGTGGGAATCGATTTTCCAGTTGTCAAAATGTTTCAATATCCGACCGTTCGCTCGTTAGCCCGTTATCTGAGTGGGACACCCAATGAGAACACAGGGCTTCCAGATGTATCTAAGCGAGCCCAGCAGCAACGCGACGCCCTGTCGAAAGTGCGTCGAGCTCGAGAGGTTACCAGATGAATGCGGCTCTAGAAGGCGTTGCCATCATTGGCCTCAGTGGACGGTTCCCCGGCGCTCCGACTGTCGAGGAGTTCTGGGACAATCTTCTTTCCGGCAAGGAAAGCCTCTCCTTCTTTAGTGACGAACAGTTAACCGCCTCAGGTGTAGACCTTAACCAGATCAATGAAAGAGGCAATTACGTTCCAGCTCGTGGCATCTTGAAAGACATTGAATACTTTGACGCGGCGTTCTTCGGAGTCCAACCGAAAGAAGCTGAAGTCATGGATCCCCAACATCGCATTTTCCTGGAAGGTGCTTGGGAAGCATTGGAGCGAGCGGGTTATGCACCAAATCGCATTCCTGGGTCGGTGGGAGTTTTCACCGCAGCCACTTACAACACTTATTACCGGAACGTCTGGCTCCACGCAGGAATCTTATGGAGTTGATGGGACCGCTGCAGGCTGGTCTTGGAAATGAAAAGGACTACTTGGCGACGCGCGTTGCCTACAAACTGAATCTCAAGGGGCCGGCAATTAACGTCGACACCGCTTGCTCAGGTTCGCTGGTTTCCGTATGTCTGGCCTGTCAGGCGCTCATTACCTATCAATGCGATATGGCGCTGGCAGGAGGCATATCGGTTAAGGTTCCTCAAGAGAAGGGATACCTCTATCAGGAAGGCAGCATCAACTCCCCAGATGGACACACCCGTGCTTTTGATTCAAACGGTCGCGGCACAGCCTTCAGCAATGGCATGGGCATTGTTGTCTTGAAAAGACTCGCTGAGGCCGTTCGTGACGGGGATGAGATCTACGCCATCATCAAGGGTACGGCCGTCAATAATGATGGCTCCCAACGTGCCAGCTTCGCTGCGCCCGGGGTGGAAGGCCAGGCCGAAGTCATCGCCCTTGCCCATGCCGTCGCGGGTTTCGCTCCTGAAACAATTTCCTACATCGAAGCTCACGGTACAGCGACACCCCTCGGCGATGCCATCGAAATCGCCGGCCTGACTAAAGCATTTCGGGCTGGAACAAAAGCTAAGAACTACTGTGCGATTGGATCTGTAAAAACCAACATCGGTCATCTGGATGCCGCTGCTGGGGTAACAGGCCTTATTAAGACCGCTCTTGCACTCAAACACAAACTGCTCGCGCCCAGCCTGCACTTCCAGGAACCGAACCCAAAACTGAATCTCGAGGACAGTCCCTTTTATGTAAACGCAGCCTTGCGGGAGTGGGAAAAGAATGGGGAGATTCCTCGGCGGGCAGGCGTGAGCTCCTTTGGAACGGGAGGGACGAACGCGCATGTCGCACTGGAGGAAGCTCCCGAACCTATGGCTTCGGCTCCATCCCGGCCTTGCCAGCTGTTGTTGCAATCCGCTGGCAGCTCAGAGCAACTGGATCAGGCGGCATCAAACTTAATTGCCTACCTCAAGACTCACTCCGAGCTGGATCTACCCGACGTTGCTTTTACTCTTCAAACGGGGCGCGCCGAATTTGCCCATCGTCGCATGCTGGTCTGCCACACCCTCCGCGAAGCAGTAGCTCTGCTTGAGTCAGCCGACTCGAGAGAGATTTTCACCCAATCTCAGGATCTAACTGAGCCGCCAGTTGCCTTCCTGTTTCCTGGGCAAGGATCTCAATATGTAAACATGGGAGCAGAGCTTTATCGTCGTGAACGAATCTTTCGTGAAACGATTGACTGGGCCTCCGACATCCTGATTGACGAGACTGGCGCCGACTTAAGGAAGGTTCTGTATCCAGAGGCTGACCGTCGAGAGGATGCCGAAAAGCAACTGCTCCAGACATGCATGGCTCAACCGGCTCTGTTTGCCGTCGAGTATGCATTGGCAAAAGTGTGGATGGCTTGGGGCGTTCGGCCGGCCGCGATGATTGGCCATAGCGTCGGTGAATACGTAGCTGGATGCCTGTCCGGTGTCTTCAGCGCTGAAGAAGCTTTGCTGTTGGTGGCTCAACGGGGTCGTTTGGTTCAAGCTCAGCCCCGGGGTGTCATGCTTGCAATCCGCTTGGCGGAAGACCACGTTGTGCCGCTCCTCGAAGGCAAGCTTTCCCTGGCAGCCGTCAATTCTCCCAATCTGTGTGTGGTCTCCGGCCCTGAAGCGGAGATCGGAAGGTTGGAAAAGATCTTAGAGCAAGACGGCGTCTCACGGCAGCGCCTCCACACTTCCCATGCCTTTCACTCCGCGATGATGGACCCGGTCGTTGCAGGTCTCTTAAGCCTTGTGAGCAAGTGCCAACTACGTGAACCCCGGATTCCGTACGTTTCGAATGTGACAGGTCGCTGGATCACAAGCGCTGAAGCGCAGGAT
>JAKEER010000887.1 GCA_022616615.1 Acidobacteriota bacterium | reverse complement strand
GGGTACCCGGCCGGGCTGATGTACAAGTTGTCGATCGGCCCGACCTTGGTAGATACCTCGCGGCCGATGGTGATCGCAGGGGCGAAGGCCGGCTCGATCTCCGCCAGAGGGAGCAGCCCGGGCTGCGCCCGGAGGAGCTCCTGGAGCCACCCCTCGTCGATGAGCCGCTGTTCGAGCGGGACGCGTTCCAGGCGGAGCAGCTCCTTGTCCCCTGTGATCAGCGCCGGCTCGCAGTAGCGTCGCCGTTCCATCTCTTGCCCCCCACCGGATGTCAGCCCAGTTGCACCCCTGACCACCGTTCCAGCCAGGGGTTGAATGTTCACATATGAACAGCTCTCTATGCAAGAGTTTTCCGCATGGACCTGGCGCGCTTGCTGGCAGAGTCGCTCCGCCGCCTCCGGCGAGAGGCGGGGCTCACGCAGGGCGAGATGGCGCGGGCGTTGGGTATCAGCCGTCCGACGCTGAACAGGTTGGAGAGCGCCAGCCAGAACGTCACTCTGCGGACCCTGGGCCAGCTCTGCCGGGCTCTCCGTTGCGAGCTAGGTGATCTCTTCCAGCCTGGCCATGCCCGTTTGCGGTTGCCGAAGCGGCTTCGTCACGTCCGAAATTAAGCGGGACTCCCCCTCCCCCTCCAAAAGCCGAACCGGCTCCACTCCCTACGTCCCTCCTTTAGAAACGACCATCACCCATCCACCTTAAGAGGGGTCTCTTTGCCACGCCTTGATAGCATTTTTCACTTGACAGATGTCGTATACGACATTATCATGTACGACATGATCCTGATACAGGTCCTAAGTCATCCAACTCGGCCCTACAAGGCCTATATCGACCCGGCTGGGTCGTTCCCAGTCCAGTGCATTGCAAGATGGGAGGACGGAAGAAAAAAAGAAATAAGGATGGCGAAGATAGACCTATTCACTTGGGACTTCTCAGGTGATCAGCCACCCAACGATCTTCTCCAGTGGTTGAGCTCGAATCAGGGTTGGCTCATGGAAGCGTGGCAATGCTGGCATCCGCACGAAACTTTACAAGAGGATGGCGGCTCAAAACCGATCTGACTTACCGGAGGGGGAGATATTCTCATGGTCAAGAAATGGGATGGTGCATATCTAACCGTGAATGGGCTGAACCTCGGTACGGATCACCTAGCCGTTAAATTCGCCAACGCAGATGTTGTGAGGGTTAGACTTTCGACGCTAACCCCGAACAACGTTAAAAAAATTCGTTGGGGCGAGGCCCGTGTGGAGAGTGGTGGCTTGCACGTTGTCGTACCTGCGGATCCTAAAGACCTAGTGATTCCGTCAGACATTATTCGCAGACTAACTGATTCAGAGTTTGCGCGTCACATGGCCGAGCGCGCAGCGAAGCAGGCACGGTACATCGGCGCACGACTGCGCGAACTGCGCGAGAGGCGCGGACTCACTCAGGCAAAGGTTGCCTCCATGGCTGGCATTGAGCCGGCAAATCTTTCTCGAATCGAGAATGGGCATTTCGACGTGTCCACCTCTACTTTGTGGAAGATTCTAGCTGCCATGGGCTACTCGGCGCGCGACCTCTCCCCGGATCGTGATACTTATGGCGAAGGTACGAAACGGCGGCTCTGGATAGACAATACTGCTTATACTTTAAAGCCCGTTACGGGGAATCCCGCTCAATTCGAAGTTGAGGGCTTGGCACTCGCCGACCTAGAAGACGCCAGGATGGGCGCCATCAGAAATGCTGGCACTCGTGCCGCTAGACTTGAACGACCTTCGGGTACGGTGATTGCGATCGAGCTCGCCAGGCTCACTTTGATAGGAAAGGTGGACAGGGGTGGGGGCGGAAAGAGAAGCCGATCTCTGCGGCTTGGTGCCTTTTCTTCTTTGCTCCGCAGCAGGGCCGACCGAGAGAGCCCCATTCCTGTCCTGGCATATGACATGCGCGGTCGTGTCTTAACAGTCCTGGCCGATGCGAGGGGTACCGTGTTCCTGGATTTGGCTGCCTTGGGCGATACAAAGGAATGAGACCAATGGAACGCTGGCTAAGGTCTCATCGCATTGGTGTAGCTTCATATCTTTTGCATGTTCTGCCGGCACACGACCCGCTGTTCGAACCAACTCGGCAGCTTCTTCTGACCTACCTTCGAGAACAGGAAGGGGGAACCGAGACCCGTCAGTCCTTCTTGTTGAGTCTACCTCCCTCCGTGCTGGATCTGCTGGCAAACACTACGAGACAGCATGGGAAGGTTGGTAGTGCGCTTTTTGCCTTCTATCCCGAGGTTAATGAGGTCCTGAACCAGCTAGGGATAGGACAAAATGAATCCCCTGTTGGCCTCGGGCAAATCTGGTCCTATCATGCCTTGATGTCCCGCTCCACCCCGCTTCGTCTTGTACGCCTTGGCCGTACGCTGTTCAGAGACCGAAAGTGGCGGGAAGTGGAAAAAGAATCATCAATGGTAAGACAGCTCGTTTTGCCGCTACAAATCCTCCGCTCGCCGTGGTCGAGGACAAAGGACAAGATCGCTGCTGTCAGGGAAATAGCCGAACTTCTGCAAGACACAGAACTGTGGGCCCAAATTGAGAACATCCTGCTTCATCACCTTTTCTGCTGGCCCCTTTTGGTTTTCCTTGGCAGTTCTGGTGCGACTGCCAATCTCGGTGTAAGCCTTCCGATCTCTGTTGATCTCGATCTCCTATCTGATGATTACTCGTTTGAGGATGCTTCGTTTGACGACACTTCCTTTGACCGAATGAACCACCGCCGCTACGTAACGATAAATGGCCAATCAGGTACCATCTCAGTAGACCAGTGGATAGACCATCTCGAACAATCTGTGCGCGCTGGCAAGAAGCTTTGGCGTGCAAAGCATGGCAATCATGGGGACTTCAGAAAAAGTGTTAAGCGAGCCAAAGTGATTTTTGACTTCACCTTTGCACAGGCTATTGTAGCCGACCTTGGGCGGGCAGGCTTGGGCGAAATATCCATCGTCGACGGCAGTGCAGACGCCTATTTCGCTCAGGTGGTCCTAAATAAGCTGCGAGGTGGACCTGGTATCCTGGCGAGTGCCGTCACCGGTCTCATTGGCGAGCAATTATCTCACGAGGACGGGACGCTGGCGCTCAACTACAAGCTCATCCCCCCGGGTCGCATCGCGGACAAGTTGAAGTATGTCTTTTACTCCGGAAACTTTGAGCGAGTCGTCGTGCCCGCGGGAGCGGAGGAAGAAGTTCAAACCATGCTAATGTCTTCTCCTAGTGATACTTCCCTTGATGTAGAGGCATCCGACAGCATGGGAGTAGAGTTTCGCCAGAGTGCTCAGACTGCAGAGATCTATTACGCACATGACCTGCAAGACGTTGCTGACATCGTCCAAGTGGGTGGCTGGCGCCAGTACCGATATGTCCGCTGTCCCGAAGTGGCTTGGGCTGTACACAGCGCTCGCCAAAGACGCCCCGGTCTACTTGATGCAAAAGACTCCAGAGTCCAACAGATCATGCGGTTTCTCTCATCCAATGGGTCTCCGATAGCAACGCTGGCGAATGTATCCCCTATCGCCGTCGCGTCCGCGCTGTGGCACATAAACATGACCTTACGCCCCCAGATATTGCCGTATCCACCCCCTTCCCTCTCATGGGTGTTCATTAGACCGTTGGACTCTGAGCAAGACAGTAGGTTCTGGCAAGTTTTATGGCGCGTAGTAGGCGCCTCTGCTGAAGATTTCGCGAAGTTCCTTCAGCACCCATCTACAATAAACGCTGTAGAAAGACTAGCAAACATCTTTAACAAATTTGAGCCTGATCGTGAATATCCTAGCCATCGTGCGCCGGACATAATTGTCCTTGTAGGGTCGGAATGCTTCGACAACAGCGCTAATCAGACTTGTAATCCCCTTTCTCGACCTTTCATGGTTTCTCCCATCTTGAAACAACTGAACGAGCATTTACTAGGCCCACACGATAATAGACTATTGCCACTAGTGGGAAGGACCAGAATTCTATTGCTACCTGAAAACAAAACTGAATCCGCCGCAGACCACGAGAATGTAGAGCCATTATCTGCAAGAGATGTTTCCATCCTTAGGGTGCTTGCCACGCTTCGCTGGGGATTCTCGCAACAGACCGCGAGTCTTCTGTTGTCTGAATTCAACCTCTCCGGTATTGCGGTGCGAAGACTACTCCAGTCCCTTAGGAATAAGGGAGCACTTCGGTACGGGCAAGGAATTTATCATATAGTCCCCAGCGTGATGGCGACACTTCAGACTGATAAGGATTCAAATGTCCTCAGTCGCCGACACTTCGCAGCCGGATGTGCACTTGCGCCCTTTGTCTCACGATCCACGTTTCCGGCCTTAACTCTCGACGTAGCCTTCAGCGCGGAGCACCTTCACGAAGCGGAAATGTACTTTTCCCTGGGAATCTACTACGCCCATCAGTCATCTAATACTAAATTGTTATCTCTTTGTCGAACCGCGTTACAGCATCTTGAGCGGTTTACGGTAGTGCCAAGCTGGGGAACTGTGGACAAGCTCTTGAAGGCTCAAAACTTGAGCAGGGACGCATATGAAACGGCAACAGAATTATTAAGCTGGCAGCGGTCATCAAATGTCACGAGCCATCCCTCCCATTTGGTCTCCGCGGCGCGTGCCGCGGCTCAATGGGCAAAGTCATTTCGAGGTCCTGGCGATTCAAATTTCCAGCAAATGCTGAGAAAACAAGCTGATGGCTACTTTTCGCAAGCACTGCAGACATGTTCAGAATTTCCATCAGAGGAGGGCTTCAACAGGCTTTATGTTCTCACGACGTACAGTGCCTATTTGATTGAAAACGAGCCAGAACGCCGCGAGGAACTTAAACGTATCGCAAGACAAGCTTTTGAGCTTTTGGCTGGCGGGGCCGATGGTCGGGCAGTATGGGGCGAATGGTTCGAGTGGGTTGCCGATGAAGAGGATGAACATTCAAAGGCCTCCGCGCTCTATGCAATTGGAAGAAGTTGGAAGCCAGAATGGGCACAACTTTGGGTGAAAGGCTTGGGTGCCTCGTCGCTTGGGCGTTTGGACGAGAGTGTCGAAGAGATCAGAAATTCCGTTTCGTCAGATCAAGCCGTTAGCTACCTGAGCAGGGCCGAGCCTGGCTATCGAAGACACTGTAAACGGGGGGAAGGGGCCAAACATATTAGTGAACGTTGGAACGAGGGCCTCAACCGGTTTGAGGAGTTCTGGGGTACGAACCCAAACGTGCGTTCCGCATTAGAGCGGTTGCGCCGTCATGCTCGGTGAGCCTGCCGAATCATCCACGCTGGAAAGGTTTGCCATAACTTGGTTAATATGACTACTCACCGCATACTTGTCGCTACGCTGTCCAGTCTCCTTCAAGAGATACGGAAGGGTCGTCGTGTGGACGAGCAACTTCTTCGCGCGCAAGACAAAAGGTTTAGGCAACTCATTGTTAAATATCCAGACCGAGTTGCCCAGATCTCATTAGAATTTTCGGAGCCTCCAGACAGTGAGCCCCTAAGAGAGGTAGAGGTCGAATTGTCCCCTACTGGGATACGAAGGGTGCTGGGTCCGATTGACAAACTCGTCGAGAGGCGGTTGGCAGCGATTCAAGGAATCGTTTCAGATGTTATTCAAAAATTTCCGAAGAACATACGAAACGTTGTATCCGTGCTCGGGGAGTGGATGCGAGAAAACACCATTGTTCGCATCATCGGCGCAGGCCGGGCTTTGCTAGCAGCTTCGCTCCCCGCCAATCGCCTTGCACACGGTGGCGCCACGGTGTCGATACTAGGCGACCGCAGTCCCTTACCCAACAGTAAATGGGGTGGCGGAATCATCGCAGTCAGTGCCTCGGGCAAGACTCGAGCAGTCCTTGAAATCATGGCACTTGCTCGGGAGGTTAACAAGGAACGTAGATTGCTTAATCAAAATGAAATCACCGTTATCGGGATTTCAAAATCAACCGCAAAAAAGTTCCGGTCCCTTTGCTCCCCAGGGTATTTCTTAGGTATCCGTCCCGACCGCTTTGTGAAAGGGGTAGAGCTTCGAGCACTGGGCGACATAGAGGAGTATGCCATCAGCGAACTCTTGGATGCACTGATCGTTGCTGCAGGACTCGAAATCGGAGCAAATTTCCGGACAGGGCATGAAGATCTCGTTGGCGGCGCCACTGGTCCCTGGCACCAGCACAGGAAGTCGTGAGTTGAGCTTCTCATCTACCGCGGGCCTGATGCCGGTCCGAGGCTTGCTCAGCGTGATGTTCTGATCTTCTCCGGGATCAGCCAGCGGCAGTGTTTTTCAGCCTCCCTTGGCTCGGTTCGTTGCCGTGTTTTGCAGGAAGTCTTTTTTTCGGCGTGTCACTGAAATTCTGTCGAGCGCCACAAGCGGGGGACGGTGGCCGGGGTACGGTCCCGACCGGCACCGGGGAGGGCAGCAGTGGCCTTGTAGGCCCCCTTGCCCCCATGATCTCGTTGACACCCCAGTGCCCACGGGCTAAATTATAGGCAACTTAGGGCGCAATGAGGTAAGGCTTGTCGGTAGATGGGAATAATCGGACCGGCAGATTCACGGCACCGGGACGGGCTTTGTCGCCCCCCGGTGCTTTCTGTTTCGGCGGTACCGCTTCGGGCAGCCTGCTGGACGAACGCAGAGGGGCGAGAAAATGTTAATTGCGAAGACTCGGCCCCTGCACCGACCCCTGCACCTCCAGACTGCCTTTCTTAGACTTCTGCTCGCCCGCGGTCTGAGGCTGCAACCAGATCGGCCATGTCGCCAATGCTCCTCACGCGGCCCTGAAGGATCACAACACCTCTGTTCATATGGGCGCGGAAGTAGCCCTCTAGCCTCGAGAGGTCCACACCGTCCTGCCGACAGCGCTCCTTGAGCAACGCGACGAAGAGCGGATCGTACTCCCCAAGAAGAGTATAGCGGTTGAATTCCCTGTCCTCTTCGGGGTAGTCATCCGGATTCGGTACCGCCGGCTCACCAAGTGAGAGGCAAAAGCCTATCCGGCATAGCAGATTCGGCGTCAGCCCCGTCTTGCCCGCGACGAATCGCAGCCGGTTTGACGCTTCCTTGGTGAAGCGGATCTTGGTCAGCTTCATCTAAACTCTTCCCAAAAGTACCCTGCCGTAATCTTCGTTCCATGCTCTGCTGGGTCAAAATCAAGTCGATACGCGTGGGCGATGGCGCGGCGCAGCCGGCTGAAGTAGGACTGGTCGACCTCGGTGTCCGTGGAAAGGATAAGGACCTGGTGGCTCGCCTTCGGGAAGTACTGCTCGACTAGTAGCTTGCGGTGATCGCTGTCCAGCCGGGCGAGCGGTGTATCGATGATCATCGGCAGCGGCCGGCCTGAGGTTTTCGCCAGGGCCCAGAGCACAGAGATCGCATAGATCTGCTTCTCACCGGCAGAGAGCTGCGCCTTAGGTAAGGGTCGCTCTTGCTTATCGTAGAGGGTGACAGAGAAATCCTTCGGATCGATGGTGATCTTCCGCAAGCCGTCCTTCTTCCGGCAGAGAGTGGTGAAGCATTCGGACACCACTTCCTGAAGCTGCTTCACCTTCTTCTCGAGGAGCCCGACCTTGTACTCACCCAAGACATTCTGGACGCGGGAGACCAGGTGGGTCCGGGAGGCCTGCGTGGCCTGGGCGGCGAGCCTTTCGGCAGCGTGGTTGTACCGCCGCTCAAGGTCCGCCAGGTGTAGTTCGGCGCTCTTAATCTCCTCATCCTTGAGCAGCGCCTGTTTGCCCGCTTCTGCTAAGCTCTGGTGCAGAGCATGAAGCTCCTCGATCAGGGGCTTGAGGACGTCATCGGGAGGAATCTTACGAAGCCCCTCGTCGACCCTGTGTAAGTCGCGGTAGAGCTTTTCCAGCTCCCGGGCTAACTCCCGCGCGGTCTGGGTGAGATCGCCCGTCGCCTGGGCGATCCAGAAGAGGAGCTGCCGTTGGACGGATGGGGAAACCTGGTGGATCATCTCAACCTTCTGAGCGTGCTCGACAGGCAATGGATCCATGATGGCTTGGGTGAGGCGTGCAGCGATCTTGGCCTTCAGGCCTTCCGGCACCTCAGGGACGGCAGCCCACCAATCAGAAGCCTCAAGCCGCTGCAGGATCTCCTCCTTCGCCGCGCGCAGCAACGCTTGAGCTGCCGCCAGCTGCGCCGCGTGCTCTTCGAGGAGTAGCTGATCCTTCAGCTGCTGGGAGAGCTTGGGGATGAGGGCGAAGGGCAACACGCTGGCACATAGCTGTCTTAGGGAGTCCTCATGGTGGCTGATCCCCGTCTTGAGCGTCGCCTGGCGCTGCAGGAGGCCCTCCCGGTTCCGCGCAAATGCGCCCCCCTCCGAGGCGATCTTCCCTTCGACCCTGCCAATGCCTGCACGCAGTTCAGCCAGTCGACCTTCCTGCTGCTGACGAATACCGCGGAGCTCCTCAAGCGTCTGCCGGACGCGACTGATCTCGTGCTGGAGTTCCTCAATTTCCGGGGCGGACTGCCCGTCCTGGGTGGGTCTTGCGATGCGCGACAGGTACATCGCGAGATCCGTTTGGAGCCGCCCAACCACATCCAGTCCCAGGAGGGACTTAATCGCGCTCCCCAGCGTCTGCTGATCTGATGTGTCCTCCGCGAGCTGCTGGATTTTCTCCCCATCGAAGAAGAAGAGCTGCGAGACGCCCGGAGGAACCAGGTCGCGTACGAAGTCCTGCCAGTGCTCCGCCGCTAGTTCGTCGAGGGGCCTCCCATCGCGAGTGACGTCCAGGTACTCGATCAGCTTGTGAGCACCCCGCCGTTCCCAAGAACGAGTTACCGTGTATGTGTGGACCGCATCGGGCTCGGCGTACTGGAACTCTAAGGCCACCGAGGCGAACATGGGTTGGAGCAGGAGGGTGGGGTTCGAGTGAATCCTGCTCTCCAGGTAGCTGAGGTAGGCCTCTTTAGAGGTGGGGATGCCGAGGGCGCCGGGGCCGTACAGGCAAACTCGCACGGCCTCGAGCAACGTGCTCTTACCAGCGCCATTCATCCCGCCGAATAGGATGATCGGGCGAGACGGACGCGGCGTTAGCAAGATATCTTGACGACCGCGCAGAACGCCAAAGTCCGTGAGGCTGAGCTTAGTGAGAATCATGAAGCGGGTTCAGACTCCGCGGCAAGGACTTCGTCTTCGGAACGCCAATCCTCTTCGATGACAGCGGCAATCCGTTGGTGAACCGAGGCCCGCCGGCTCATCCCATGTAGCTCTCGCTCGAGATCCACCAGTTTGGCCACCATCGATGCAGGAATGTCATGACGCTCACAGATCGCCTCAAGCAGCCTGCGGTCCTCTCCCGAGAAGGCGGGTTGCTCATCGGCGATCCACTCGAGGTCTTCGCCTGTGACCTCGCGGTAGATCCTGGGGACCGAGTCCTCCCAGTCCTGGGCCTCGGACCGCCACAGCCTCCGAATCTGCTGGAGTTCCTCGGGGCTGATGAGCTGTTCGTGCGGATTGGGGCCGTTGGCGCGGATCTGTTTCTGGGTCTGCAGCAGGCGACGCAGGAGCTCCTTCCGAACCTCAAGCTTGTAGGGGCCGTAGACGATCCCGCCTCCCCTCTTGGCCATGACCCGGCCGTCCCGCCGCTTGAAGTCGCGCACCTGTGCCTTGACGGCGGGATCCTGGGTGGACGCCAGCAGGTCCCGATATTCCAGCAGGGGCTCTAACCACTCCTCGCCATTTTCGATCATGGCTTCCATCGACTTGTCTTGCGTCACCACAGTACATGTCCAGCACCCGAAGCGGCTGTTCCCACAGGAGGGCGTGGTCCGGTCGACAACCAGGGGACACTCCCCCGCTTGCGCGTTCCGATACAGGGCGACTAAATCCGAGTTCTTGTTGCCCCATGGGGAGGGGACTTGGAGGAGGAACGTCCAGACATCTTCCACACTGAAGTCCTCGATAGGCGTATAGACAAACGCATTCGGGAGGGTCGAGTGGCGGGAGAGGAGACTTCCCTTGATCCGATGGAGGCTCATTACCTGAGCTCGGGTCGTGCTTTCCGCCTTGCGGACCCCGAGGACGACAACGACCTCCCCGTGCTCAGCGACCCGGTCGAGAATGAAGCGATTAGCGGGATCGATCTTGAGGCGATCGGTGCACCAGCGAAACCGCTGGGATGGCGCGGGATAGCCCCGACCGATCAGATTCATCCAGAAGGTCTGGTTGAGGTCCGGGCTCACCTTGTGGGCGGTAAACGGAAGCCCTTGCCGCTGCGCGCCTTCGTTCATCCTCCGGAGGGAGGTGTCGATGTAGTCAACGATCTTGGGGGTTTCCACCAGGGTATCGGACGAGATGATATAGAGAGGCTTCGAGCGCTGCTCGCGCGCCAGTTCCGAGAGCGCATACCAGATCAGCTGCAGAGCTGTTGTCGAGTCCTTCCCGCCGCTATAACCGATCACCCATGGGCGCTGGTCTCTAAGATAGACGGTCCGGATTTCCTCGTACCTGGCCTCGAGGCGTTCCAGGTTAAGCGGTTCAGGGGAGGTAAGCTCTGCGCTAGCCCCCTCGCTTCCTAAACTGCGCATCGATGCGTTCCTCCTCTGGTGAGAGTTGCAGATCGAGCGCCCGTTTGAGGGCAGCCGTAGTGAGGATGACGTGGATGCGTGCTTTGCTCACCCGCCCGCCGACCATCGTTCTCCCTTCCCAAAGCTTGGTGTTGGAGCGCGACCAATCAACCTTCGCCAAGGCCTTGAGGCGGTCCTTCCAGCGTTTCGCCTCCGCCCCGATGAGTGCGCGGCCGACAATCCCTAGCGTATGGAGGGCGATGCCGTGGGCATGGATGAAATCCCGACGCAACTCCGCGGCGCTCACCTTTCTCTGCTGGCACAGTTGCCACTCCG
>JAKEER010000886.1 GCA_022616615.1 Acidobacteriota bacterium | reverse complement strand
GCCCAGCCGCGTCAAAGAGATCGAAGAGCGGCTGCGCGCCGATGCGATGGGGTTGCTTTAGGAATGACCGCCGGAACTATAGGGAACGCCCGCCGTGGCGCTACTGGTTTGCGCTTCCTTTGCCCTGACACGGAACGGGACGGCGCCCGTTCCCTACGCATGTTCATCACGGTGCCGGTTTTCAAGCGGCAGACAGCCTTGACGACGCAACTGCAGTAGCGGACGCAAAGTTTCTAAATCCACAAGGAGAGCAAGCACTATGAAAAAGCTGGAGTGTATCGTGAGGCCGCACAAGCTCGAAGAGGTCAAAGGAGCCCTCGAAAGTCTCGGAGTACATGGCATGACCGTCTCTGAGGTTCGCGGGGTTGGGCGGCAAAAGGGGCACACCGAACATTATCGCGGGAGTGAGTACACTGTGGACTTCTTGCCTAAAGTGAAAATCGAAGTGATTATTCCGGACGAACTGCTCACCCAGGCAACCGACGCGATCACCAAGGCTGCGAAGACGGGAAAGTTTGGAGATGGGAAAATCTTTATTTTCCCGGTGGAGGAAGTGATTCGCATTCGAACCGGAGAAGTGGGAGCACAGGCCATTTGAGTTCTCAGTAGTCCCTTGGAGTCGAAACGATTGGCCAGAATTGGCTCGATTTCAAGCTTTCACGCCCAAGTAAACGCCAGTCTACTTGGACCTCGTTTAACCCAGTGACATCTGCCGCAAGCAGAGCACACATTTCGACTAAGGAGACAAAACACGACTATGAAGAGCCTTCAGAGAGAATCAACCCGCTTGGGATGGGCGGCTTTCTTTATGGTGCTGATGGCGTTTGTGGTCACACGGCCGATGTTCGCACAGGATGCGACGCCTGCGGACCCCATGAAAGCCATGATGGACAACAGCAGCGCCATGCGCATCGGTGTCGATACCGTTTGGGTGCTGGTGACGGCGATGCTCGTTTTTTGGATGAACGCTGGATTCGCTCTAGTTGAAAGCGGACTTTGTCAAGCGAAGAACTGCACAAACATTCTAGCGAAAAATTTTATTGTGTTCGCCGCTTCGACAATCTCCTTCTGGGTGCTGGGATGGGGATTGATGTTCGGGGATGGAAACGGATTCATTGGAATGAATGGGCTGTGGTTTGTTTCCGGCGCCGATAATTCGCCGGCCCTGGGTGCGGCCTATGCGGCCATGAATCCATTCTCAACCGCCAAGTATGAGGGCGTCTACGGAGCTATCAACTGGACACCGGTGCCGCTGTGGGCGAAATTCTTCTTCCAGCTGGTGTTTGCCGGTACAGCCGCCACGATCGTTTCCGGAGCGGTTGCTGAGCGCATCAAATTTGGCGCGTTTCTCATTTTCAGCTTCCTGCTGGTTGCGTTCATCTACCCGGTGACCGGCCACTGGATCTGGGGCGGCGGTTTCCTGGGCTCCAACAACTTCCGTGACTTCGCTGGATCGAGTGTCGTGCACTCAGTAGGAGGTTGGGCGGCTCTAGCCGGAGTCATCGTTCTAGGTCCTCGCTTGGGCAAGTATGGAAAGGACGGAAAGATCAAAGCTATTCCTGGCCACAGCATGACTTCAGCTTCACTGGGTGTTTTGATCCTGTGGTTAGGGTGGTTCGGGTTCAACCCAGGTTCCACGATGTCTGCAGGCAATGGAGTTGCCATCGCTCATGTCCTGGTAAACACCAACATGGCAGCTGCAACAGGCGCTCTGGGTGCATTGGTGACAGCTTGGCTTCTGCTAAAGAAGCCAGACTTGTCCATGGTTCTCAACGGTTGCCTGGCAGGTCTGGTCGCGATTACGGCGCCCTGCGCATTCGTTAGCGTCGGCTCGGGTGCAGTCATCGGGCTGATTGGTGGAGTTCTGGTTGTGCTGGCTGTCGTCATGTTTGACCGGGTTAGACTCGACGATCCCGTGGGCGCGCTGAGTGTTCACTTGGTCAACGGGATTTGGGGCACTCTGGCTCTCGGCCTGTTCTACGACAACCAGGTTGCCACCGACATCGCTGCTCTCGCCACTGGATTGACTCGCAGCCAGCAGTTCATGGTTCAGCTCAAGGGTGTCTTCTGGGTTGCCCTCTTCGCCTTCGCCGTTGCCATGATTTTCTGGCGCGCGCTGAAGCTAGCGATGGGAATCCGGGTTTCGCCGGAAGAAGAAATCGAAGGTCTCGACATCGGTGAGCATGGCAACCGGGCTTACCCTGATTTCGTGGTTACCGGGTCGTCCTCAATCGAGGGTGCGAGTGCTTCCTACATGATGGGAGAACCCGCGTTGAAGCCGTCCATGGTGAAAAACACGACAGTGTAGTCGTGCAAGTTAGGCGGTTGCTGCCTTTCGAAAGGGCGAGCAGCCACTGCTATGAAGAACAAAAAGAAAGCGCCATCAATGGATGGCGTTTTTCCTTCCCCTTCGCGCCATGCGCCAACAATCTTATCTAAGGAGACACTTCCACGATGAAGATGTCATGCATGAGGAGAGCTTATGTAGGGATTCTCTTACTACTGGTTGTTCTTGGGTTCTCAACACCGTTAAGGTCTCAGGGCGCGGCCTCGAGCGACACCCCTGCCTCAGCTCCTGCGCCCAATACACCTACTGCGAGTGCACGCGCAGTCGACGAAGCGGTTCTGAACCGGATTGCTGACCTGGAAGCCTATATCAACAATACCGGTGCGAAAGCTCTCGTAGATGTGCCGGGTCCCGGGCACAACGCCTTTATGATGATTTGCGCTGCCCTGGTGCTCTTCATGACGTTGCCGGGCCTCGCTTTGTTCTACGGCGGCTTGGTGCGTACCAAGAACGTCCTGTCGGTTCTGGCTCAATGCCTGGGCACCGCAGGCCTGGTCACTATCTTGTGGTGGGCCTTTGGCTATAGCTTTGCGTTCGATGCCGGCTCGCCATTTTTGGGTGGGTTTAACTTGGCTTTCTTGAAGGGAGTCAGCGCTGCCCCTAATACCAACTACGCCTATTGGGTGTCCCAGAGCGTATTCTCGATGTATCAGTTGATGTTCGCGATCATCACTCCGGCCTTGATCGTGGGCGCGATCGCCGAGCGCATGAAATACAGCGCGATCATGCTCTTCATCCTGGGCTGGATGTTCGTGGTTTATTTCCCCCTGGCGCATATGGTCTGGGGCATCGACGGCTTCATGAATGGCGTCTGGAATGCCGCAGCTACAGTCAAGGCAATTGACTTTGCGGGCGGCACTGTCGTGCACATGTCCTCCGGCTGGTCTGCCCTGGTGCTCTGCCTCATGCTGGGCAAGCGCGGGGGTTTCGGCGAGCAAATGTTCGCGCCGCACAGCCTGGTCCTCACCATGGCGGGCACCGGCATGCTTTGGGTCGGCTGGTACGGGTTCAATGCTGGTAGCGCGGTAGCTGCCGACGGCATAGCTGCCAACGCCTTCATGACTACAACCCTCTCTGCCGCTGTGGCCGCCTTCGTATGGCCGCTTCTTGAGTGGATCTTCCGCGGCAAACCCACAGTCTTGGGTTTCTGTTCTGGCGCTGTGGCCGGGTTGGTGGTCATCACTCCCGCTGCTGGATTTGTGAACGCGACGGGCGCCGTCATCATCGGTGTGCTGGCTGGCGCGATCCCGTTCGTGGTATGCACGAAGCTCAAGAACTGGCTGAAGTATGACGACGCGCTCGACACCTTCGGCATACACGGTGTCGGCGGCACAATGGGCGCCCTCTTGACCGGTTTCCTGGCCACTGCCCAGGTGAATGGCAACCTTAATACCAACCTCAAGGACATCGTGGGCAAAACGCTGTGGTTAGAACAGCTCAAAGCCATTGGCTTAACTATGATCCTGGCCGTGGTGGGCACGGCCATCCTGACTTTCGTCGTCAAGGCTATCGTTGGCTTGCGTCCGACTACCGACGAGGAGATTCAAGGTCTCGACTTCGTGGATCATGGCGAAGTAGGCTACCACTACGAGGAAGCGTAAGTCGGTACCCGGCAGCTCCCGGACTCTTCCGCACGATCGCGAGGGGATTCGCCTCGTGAAGATCGCAATCCTCAACCATCCGGGAATTGGGAAGTACGCTCAGCAGAGTAAATGGGGCTTTTGACATCGCCGTCGCCATCTTTCCACCAACCCCGAATCAGTTTCTGTCGCGAAACTCGAAGGGCCTTACGGGTTGCCGCCCTCGCGAGATTTCGGCTCCCCTCGCCCCAACGCGGGAGAGGGGCTGGGGGGTGAGGGAGCTGTGAAAAATTCGGTTGGGCGCACAAATCTGATCCGGTACGGACGCGGTGCTCCGCGTCCGTGTTGGGTTTACCGTCGCGGACGCGCAGCAGCGCGTCCCTACCCTTGAATTTTTTCACAGCTTCAGGGGGTGCACGCGG
>JAKEER010000885.1 GCA_022616615.1 Acidobacteriota bacterium | reverse complement strand
TAATTTTCAGAGATTCGCCGCCGAAAACGCGGCGTTCGAGCTTCGTGCATATTCAAGTGCATTCCCAGTTCCAAACACGGAGTTTTTCAGCATCCTGCTAGACGAGCAAGGGCGTGTAATTGGGATCACGACGGCAAGTCTTGCCTCCGGTCAGAACCTTAATTTCGCGGTTCCTGCAAACTACGTCAGAGCGCTCATGCCTGCTGCTGGCAGTAGTGAACAAGCCTTTGAACGCGCGTCATTCGATTCAGACCCGCGCCGGATAACCGACAGAGAAGCACCCGCCACGGCAGCAGAGGCCGCCAAGCTAGGGGACAAGTTGCTCCAGGCGGGCAGGACGGTCGTCATTATTGACCAAACAGGGCTGGGGATAACAGACCTTGTAGCCACGGACCTTAATGAGTGGGGTAGGTATGTCGTGACGCTTTCACTCGATTCAGCAGACTTGATTCTAGTTTTCAAGATCAGCAGTGATGACCGCAAAGAGACCCTAGAGGTGTACGACGCCAAGAGCAAGGCTCTTGTTCTCAACCTGTCCACTGGTCTGTCGATGTGGCGCGGTCTACGAGGTTGGGGAAGGAAGGAAACGCGCCGTTTGGTTTCCAACTTGCGCAGCGTCGTTGACGGCCGCAAACCTACCAAGTGATCTGACCCGGCTGAAGCAATCAAGGAGGGAGGCAAAATGGCAAAGTTCGGATTGTTCACGGGCGAGCAAAAGCTACAAGAGTATGAAGGCGACCGGATCGACCAAAGTGGCGAATACGTACAGATAGTCGTGGGAATTGGCGACGCCAATGATCGAATCGTGGCTGCAATCCGACTCGCGCCAGGCCAGTATGTAAAACAAATCAGCGGTCAGAAATAGGGCAGAAGAAAACGTGGCATAACGGATTAAGCCAAACGTCTCATCATTTCCAGACTGGGATGTAAGCGGTGTTGCCGTCAGCTGTCTTGACCTGAATCCAGGTGTACGGCGCAGTCGGCGTGACTGCCGGGCAGTTGGAACCGAGCGATGCGCTGCCCGCCCCAGTTGTGTTCGTGCCCGCGAATTGCGGGATGCCCGCGATCTTGAAGTCAAACGTCCAGGCCGTGCCGTTGTAGAGCATCAGCGCATCGTCCTGCTCCACGTAGGCCAGCCATCCCTCTTTGAGCGTGTAGAACTCCCAGGGGGGCACCTTCGCGTCGGGGTCCGTCGTGGCGATCTCGGTGGACCAGACGGCCATCTTCCCGGCCTGGCCAGCCCACGCGCTGGCGGGAGCGGAGCCAACTGGGGCCAGGGTGGGATGTAACCGCCCGACCTGCCAACTCTGGAAGAGTCTCGCTCGCTTTTGCGAATACAAATTCCGGTTGCTGTTTGATTCCGAGATTTCTTTGAAAGGAGGAAAGCCCATGTTTGGAAAGATGAATGTAGTTCCGGTTGTCGACCTGCGGGGTGCGCCGGAGGACGTCGGTGGCTCGTTGGATGCAGCCGTGGCCAGGTTGCTAGCTGTAACGGAGCACCCCGCAATTGAGAAATGGGTGC
This sequence comes from Acidobacteriota bacterium, assembly GCA_022616615.1. GTDB lineage: Bacteria > Acidobacteriota > Terriglobia > Versatilivoradales > Versatilivoraceae > VFZK01. Next base: position 2,735 of record JAKEER010000885.1, on the reverse strand, counting down.
AATTCCCGCGAGCCTTGTTGGTTTTTCTCGTGATCCCGGGCGATGCGGAATCGGGCGCGTTCTACATCTACGACCGCCGTTCGAGGGTTTGGTTTTGGGTGGACTTCGAGGACGAGAAGTTCGGGGGCTACGGCGTAAACGACTTCGAGCGTCTCGTGCGCGAGTGCAAGTTCCTGGACATTGTGGAACGCCCGCACTTGCTTTGCGGGCAAAGGCCTTGGATCGTTCAGCCGGGTAGCCGACCGGGGCAGGTGTGCGCAAGTCCTGATCCTACCTGCAAGCTCCCCGCCTAACACCCCGACATCCACGGTCACTCTGCATCAACCCCCCGCAGGAGACTCCCAGGCAAAACCGGGCCCTTGGCATCTGGCTCATCCGAGAACGCTGGAGCGGCTTCCTCTGACTTATTTGACAGGCGACGGATTCGGCCTTAAGAGAGCTCACGGCCATCCACAGCCGGGAAGGAGGAACCTTGGCTCCTCTCTTGAGGGTCCGTCCCGAGGATGCGAAGGACTATATGCGCCTGTTCGTGAACCGTCGGGCCTACACGCTACAGTCATCGCGGCCGAACCCGGAAAGCGGCCGACACCACTACTTCCGGCCCAGGGCAAAGGGTACCGGGAAAGACCTAAGCCTGACGCTGGATACCGTGAGGCGCCACCTGCGGGGTGAAATCACGATTGGCCTGTACGCAATCAATCCCGCAACGCAGCGCTCGAAGTGGGTGGCGATTGACGCGGATTACGATGGTGCTATGGAGGACCTTCTCAAGCTTCAATATCACCTGGGGCAGGACGAGGTAGAAGCCGCCCTGGAAATGAGCAAGCGCGGTGGCCACCTCTGGATCTTCATGGCGGCGCCGGCGCTGGCACGGGAGTGTCGAATCTACATCTACAACTTGGCTCTGAAGCTGGGCATGCGCATCAAGGGAACTGGGTTGGCGGAGGGGATCGAGGTATTCCCCAAACACGACGAACTGCGGGCGGGAGAGTTTGGGAATGCGGTCCGTGGGCCGCTGGGCATCCATCGCGGGGCGGCGCGCCGCTATTGGTTCTATGGCGCAGACTACGAACTGACAAAGCAAATCTCTTTCTTGAAGCGTCTGCGGAAACTGAGCGAAGGCCAGCTACGCAGGTTGATTGCTGGCAAGACCATGCCACCAGAGTTTGAGAGGCGACGCAGCGAGCCCGCCGAATTTCGGCATGTGCCTTTTTCGGGCCGCGAGTTTCGCGTCCTCGAGCACGTGGGCAAGACGCGCACCGTGGGTCGTAATTACGTGACACAGTGCCCGTCGTGTGCCGAGGCGGGCCAGGACCGCAGCGGGGACAACCTCGCCATCTCCATCGAAGACCCGCGCAAATACATCTGCTGGGCCGGTTGCACGAAGGAGATGATCCGCCGGGCCGTGGGGTGTCCTATCCCTGTCCGTCAATCGGCCTGAGAAGGGAGCCACCCGGATGGAGAGAAAGCAGGATCTGCTTGCGCGTCGTGGCCTTACTCTGCCGAAGCGAGTGCTGGGCCGCCTGAACCAAGTGGGAATCTTTGTGCAATCCCAGGTCAGTCTCGAACACCAGTCCTTGGCGAAGCGGTACGTGGTGCGAGGCGTCGAATCAGGTGGCGCGATAGAGGAACTCGGCCGGTATGTTTCTTTCTGTGCGCCGGATGGCGAGCCATTGGCGTATCTCCATCCAATTGACGCCATCGGCGTAAACGGACTTCATGCCGTAGTGGTGGCACCTGTACTTGTCCGAATCGAAGTGCTTCGCTCTGGTCGAACCTGGCAGCTCCTAATCACAAGGCATGAGCCCGCAACGGCGGAGAATGGTCGGCGCCCTGCCTTGGAGAGCAGCATTCTGTTTCGCGGTGTGAATGGATTCCTCGACAACCGGCTGCAGGAGGTAGACGACCCGGACGGTCCTCTCCCGCAGTTCTGGTCCCGCGCTGGAGAGCCACTTGAGATCCCGCCGAAGTTTGCGTCCGCAACTCGGGCAGCAGCCCGTGGGGCGAGCTGCGTGGGATGTTCGCACACGCATTACTTGGTAAGCGCGACGCCCGCGGCAGCGATTGCCAAGAGCGCTTGAGGCATTGGCGGTGCGAGGGGAAGGAGGCCGACGTGAGCACTGTAGTGAATCCGGTGGTGCCCGAGGAAGCTGTCGCCGAAGCCGCCGAGAAGACAACCGCCACTGCGATAGACGCCGCCGGACAAAAGGAGCTCTTCGTTCGCGCCCACAGGGAGAAGTTGCCCAACGAAAGAAGTTCCGTTACGCACAGGTTCTGCGTCGGTGGTCAAGAGGGTTACATCATTGTGGGCATGTACAACGACGGACGGCCAGGCGAAGTGTTCATCAAAATGGCCAAGGAAGGCTCGACACTCTCCGGCGTGATGGATGGCTTGGCGCTGTCGCTTTCGATTGGCCTGCAGTACGGTGTGCCTTTGAAGGTGCTGGTGGACAAGCTCATTAACATGCGCTTTGAGCCTTCCGGCATCACGGAGAATCCCGACATCAGGTTCGCGACCTCTCTGCTGGACTATGTGGGCCGTTGGCTCGGCGGCAGATTCATCTCTAGGGATTATCTAAAGCTCGGAACTGTCACAAGTACCAGCGGCTGCTCCTAGTGGTAAGGCCTGGAAACAGACACAATTCAGCGCGGGGTGTTACGATAACCGCGAAGGCCTTTTGAATCCACGAGTAAAGCGGCTGTGGTACTTGAAGGAGATATTGAGAAGCCCGGCT
>JAKEER010000176.1 GCA_022616615.1 Acidobacteriota bacterium | reverse complement strand
TTCGGCAGCTTCGGGAGGCTCTCGACGATGATCCCAAGTCTCCTCGCTTCATTGAAACGGCACATCGTCGAGGCTATCGCTTCATCAGACAAATCGCAGAGAGCGGGCAGACGCTGCCAAGCGATCAGGAGATCAGGAGCCATAAAGCCGTTTCGGGTTCACCGCTGCGTGCCGCAGATTCTCCTCAGAGAATTGTCGGACGCGACGAAGCGCTGTCGCGGATGCGAAGCTGGCTTGAGAAGATGCTCGGCGGAGAACGTCAGATCGTGTTTGTTACAGGAGAAGCAGGCATCGGCAAGACCGCTCTGGTCGACGCGTTCGCGCGGAGCATAGCTTCTGATCGGAGCATTCGGATAAGTCGAGGGCAATGTCTGGAACAGTACGGGACGAGTGAAGCTTACCTGCCAGTTCTCGAAGCTATCGGGCGGTTGTGTCGAGAGCAGAGCCAGGTTGTCGATGTGCTGCGCACTCACGCGCCGATGTGGCTGCTGCAAATGCCTTCGCTGATGAGCGCTTCAGATCGCGAGTTGCTGAGTCGAGAAGTGTCTGGGGCGACACGCGAGCGAATGCTGCGAGAGATGGGCGAGGCGTTGGAGGCGCTGACGGCAGACCTGCCGCTGGTGCTTATATTGGAAGACCTTCACTGGAGCGATTATTCGACGCTGGACCTGATCTCATATCTGGCAAGGCAACGCCACCCGGCTCACCTCATGCTGATTGGGACCTATCGGACTGTGGAGTTGATTGTGAGCGGGCATCCGCTCAAGGCAGTCAAGCGGGAGTTGCTGGCCAAGCAGCAATGCGAGGAGTTGCCGCTTGAATACCTCAGCGGAGAAGCAGTTGCCAAGTATTTGTCTGTTAGATTTCCCACCCATCGATTTCCAACAGAGCTTGCGGGGTTGATCCACGAACGAACAGAGGGGAACCCGCTGTTTATGGTCAATGCGGTCGACTACCTTGTGGCCGAGGGGTTGATTGCTGAATCCGAAGACGCTTGGGAATTAGTCGTAGAGATCGAGAACGTTGAAGTCGGGGTGCCCGATAGCATCAAGCAAATGATCGAGAAGCAGGTCGATCATCTCGATGAGGAACAGCAACGAACCCTTAAGGCGGCAAGCGTGGCGGGAGCTGAGTTTTCAACGCTCGCGGTGGTGGCTGGATTGGGAGAGGATCGAGCGGCTGTAGAAGCGCGGTGTGATGGGCTGGCTCGTCAACGTCAGTTCATTCAGGACTGTGGGGTTCAGGAATTACCGAATGGAGAAGCGGTGACGCGGTACGGCTTCATACACGCTTTGTATCAGAACGTGCTGTATGAGCGGGTGTCCGCCTCCAGACGCGTTCAATTGCATCGACGGATAGGAGAACGAGGAGAGGAGCTGTATGGCGAGCGCGCCAGGGAAATCGCCGCAGAGCTTGCGATGCACTTTGAGCGCGGCCGGGACTATCAGCGGGCGACAAAGTACCTTCAGCAGGCAGCAAACAACGCCATCCGTCGGTTTGCGTATCAGGAGGCGGTCGTGCTCTCACGCCGGGGACTGGAGTCGCTTGGGAAGTTGCCGGACACTGCTGAGCGCGCCAAGCAGGAACTCTGCCTGCAACTCACTCTGGGCGTGCCCTTGATCGCGACCGAGGGCCATGCGGCTCCGGAGGTAGGCACCGCATACCTGAGAGCCCGAGAGCTGTGTCAGCAGGTAGGCGAGACGCGGGAGATCTTTCAAGTACTTTGGGGGCTCTGGGCTTTTCATACATTGAGGGCAGAGTTAGGAACAGCAGGCGAGAACGCCGAGGAATTTCTGCACCTGGCTGAGCGCCTCCCATACCCTGGGTTCGCGATGCGAGGTCACTGGGCGCTGGCGATCACCTTAATGTATCTCGGGGAGCTTGCTCCGGCCATGGTACACGTCGAGAAAGCCCTCTCACTCTACGATCCTGAGCGACATCTCGATGATGCTTTCCTCTACGCGCAGAACCCGGGAGTTGCTATGCCATGCTCTGCGGCCTGGGCGCTTTGGTTTCTCGGCCAACCCGATCAGGCTTTGGGGCGGATCCGGGAAGCACTGACCCTCGCCGGCGAGTTATCCGAACCTCACGGTCTGGTGCACGCCCTTTTCTTTGCGGCGATTCTTCATCAGCTTCGCCGGGAAGAGCAGATGGCGCAAGAACACTCCGAGGCCGCCATCGCTGTTTCACGCGAGCATGGGCTGGTGCCGTATCAGGCGATGGCAACCGTTACGCGGGCCTGGGCACTGATCAAGCAAGGACGGCAGGACGAGACGATTGACCAGATTCGCCAGGGGCTTGCTGCCCATCAAGCGACAGGCACTGAAGTCATGCGTCCGCACTTTTTGGCTTTGCTGGCCGAGGCGTTGGGAGCGAACGGCCGAGCCGATGAGGGACTTCGCGTCTTGGAGGATGCGTTGGCGATGGCCCATCGCACCCGGGAGGCATACTACCTTGCGGAGCTATATCGAATCAAAGGTGAACTGTTAGTTCTGCAACCTACAGGCCGAGACCTCTCGCGAGCGGCCCCGCGTGGAAAAGTTGTTGTTGAGCCCAACCCGCCTGTGCTTCCCCAGGCGGAAGGCTGTTTTAGGCAGTCCATCAAGATTGCCCAACAGCAGCAGGCGAAATCCTGGGAGCTGCGCGCAGTGACAAGCCTTGCCCGCCTTTATCAAAATCAGGGCAGACAAGAAGAAGCTCGAGGTCTCCTCGCACAAATCTACGGAACGTTCACCGAGGGATTCGATACGATGGACTTGCGTGAAGCAAAAGCGCTGCTCGATGAGTTATCGTAATTGGTTTCGACGATTTGCTTTCCTTTCGAGGTTTTGACATTGGCGACGGCCTCCTCGACCGTCGCCCCCAGCCTCTGCGGCGACTCGATGCGCGGTGCGGTCGCAGCCATCGAACGCCCCTTCGGCACTGGCGGAAGGGTCCTACTAGCGGCAACCCAACGGTCTGCAGTTGAGCCGCCGCGCTTTTCAGTGGTCGGCTGTAGCGGCGTTAGGCGGCTTAGATCAACCACTAAGAGAGTTCGCGCGCCCCTTCTCCTGAGTCGATTCACCACGACGGAATTACTCGCCTCCGAACTCACGCCGTCTCCTGAGCCAATGCCTTATTCTCAGCTTTAACCACCTGAGGCTGCAGGTTTGGACTCGGGCTTCGAAACAGGTGTAGCTTTCGCGCGGGCGCCTTTCAGATGGTTGACGACGCGCCTAGCTAAACCCGGACCTGCCCGTACACCGTCAATCGCGGTTACCTTACCGCTGCCGAGAACTATGCCGGTCATAGGGTGATTCAGGGAATAAGTAAAATCGAAGGTGAGAACCGGCCGGTCGACGAACACCACCAGATCTGCAGCGGGGTCTTCGCTCACTATCAGCAAACCCCATGTCTTGAACTCTGGCAACTTGCGGAGTTCGGCGGCTAACACCTCCGGGTTGAAAAAGGTCGTTCTTGACCGGACCAGAATGCTGCGAGCGGATCGGAGAATCTGGTCCGGATCCGCGTTCACCAACCGCGCGGAAGTTCCGGCGGTGGGTCGAGCCGGTACCGCTGGGCGGTATCCAGTGTTGAGGGAGATGCGTGCTGTGCCAGAGGCAAGCCCCATAACGCTGTCGAGAGGAATGGCGAGATTGACATTACCAACCCCACCGGCCGCAACAACGATGCCGAGACAGCGGCCGCCAGCGTCAACTAGTGCACCACCTGTCGAGCCTGGAGGTACTGCGGCACTGAACTGCCAGACCCGATACCCAACTCCGGCGCCCGGCAATTCCTCTGCCAGCCGCAGACTGCCCAATGTGCCGGGCACCGCGCTCCACGGAAGCGCCCCCGGATGGGAAACTAACCAAATCCTATCCCCCTGTTGTGCCGATTCTTGAGCGGCCACCGTGGGGAGTCCAGTGGCCGGTATCCGGAGGGCGGCAACCCCACGACGTTCATCAAACCCGATCATCTCGACTTGATCGTAAGTCTCGCCGTTTTGCAACCGGACCTGAACGCCGCCGACGTTCCTGACGAGTGGAAGCGCTGTAAATAGAATCCCATTGGAGCGCACTATCAACGCGGACCCTGCGGCTGAGAATACGCCATGGTTCGAACCAGTAAGAACCAGCGCCACCGAAGGCGACACGCTGTGGAGAAGCTGCTCGGCTTCAGGGGTCGGTTGTGCGATCGCCGACCTTAGGATGCACAGAACTACACCTGCGAAGCAAACGCGCATCTCATTCCACCTCGGAGGCAAGTATATCAATCTGTACAAGCACGTGAAGTTTCTTCGGGCTCGGCATTGACCTCTCTGTCCGTCCGATTGGCTTACCACTCCCGGACGCCCCGCTTATCGGCAAAATAAAAAAGGATGTCAAAATTGGCCCCGCGCGTAGCCGAGCAGTCTCAGCAGCAGTGGAACCTGCCCTCGATGATGGACACCATGATTGGCCGCGTGCTGCATCAGCTCTCCCAATGGCATCGAGCGTCCCTCGGCCTCGTCACTCATGTATTCAACGTTCCGAGCCAGGTCTTCATTCTTCAGCTTGGACAAAAAATCGCGTACACCGATCTCGACTTTGTTCCAGGTTTCTAGGAGAGATTCCACCGTTGGGTAGTCGCCAGGGTTGAGACGCCCAACACGCTCGAGACCGCCGCAACGACTCAGCCAGCCCCATTCAGCACTCAGGACATGAACCATCGTGTTCCTGATGGATCCATAGCCTCCAGCCATAGGCCGCGTGAATTCTTCTGGCGTACTCACATGACACCGTTGGGAGTCTTGAGCTAATTCAAGAGCCAAATGTTCGGTCAGGCAGGCGATACCGAAGCCACTCATTCAAGCCGCCCAAGCAATGTCCGCGCACTCTGCGGTTTTTTTGAAATTCTGCTCTAAGGCCAGGTCCGCCGTAGGCACCACAAAGGACCTATCGTTGAAGCGGATTAGCGAACAATGGGTCATTTGACAAATGATTTCGACTTCAATTCCAAAATAAAAGGCTTTGACTGGCAGGGTCGTGTTCATAGGTTTAGCGTCGGTCTTTTTTGCGGGTCAAATTCCCTCACCCGCAGGAAGCCATAATAAATGCCAGTATGGGGAAAGCTCGGACGTGAGGGCAGGCCTCCAATGATCGGCAAAGAGTTCCAGCCTGCGTTGGAGGCCAGGTGCCCTCACACCATTTCGACCCACTGCGGTTTCCAATATTTGCCGTCAATGAGTTCTTCCTTTCCTTCCACGGATCAAGAAACCAATAACTCATGACCAAAGGAGTGTGCGAAATTTTAGAAACATGTGACCTAATGCCAGTGCACACGCCCGGCCGACGCCAGCCGCTCACCGGAGGTCGGCATCTTCCGGAACCGAGGCACGTACGGCGGGCTGCACCAGCGTTAGGAACCCGCTCAGCACCCATGCGCGCTGGCTCGGTTCGAGTCGTGGCGCCAGCAGCCCATCGTTGATCTCGCGCGACACGAAGAATCGGTTGAAGGATGCCGGCGAGAGGTAGAGCCGGGTGTTCGGCAACCCGTCAGAGGACCCCGCCACGTCCGCCTCCGCGAATGAGAGTGCGCCGTCGCCATTCTGATCGACCCGGGCGACTTCGATCGCATAGGCGCGCAGCAGCCGCTCGGCGACATCCGTTACGCCGGGCAAGAACGAGGCTGGCCGCGTGAAAACGTTCCGGAAAATCTCGGCGGCCAGCCCGCTAGGGACGAAGCGATTGCGCGTCTCGGTCTGTCCCGAGCTGACCGGCTCGAAACGGTCTGGATCGCGAGGATTGTTGGGGTCGTCACCGTGGGTGGCCGCCGTGTTGCGCACGCCGAAGGGGCCCGATCCCGGAATCACCGACTGCAGTCCGTACTGTAGGGCCGGGAACGTACCAGGTAATCCACCAGTGAAAGGCAGCTCGTAGAGCGGGAATACCCAGTTGGTGCCCCGGTTGAACTCCCAATACGCGTGCACGTCACTCTGTTGCTGAGCATTGAACGCACCGATGCTCACCGAAAACCCCACCGTGTTGCCCGGGATGGCACCGCCGGCGCTCGGAAAGCGCACCGCGTTGCCGTCCAAAGTGAAGAAGTGGCCCGGCACATTGTTACCGGTTCCCCTGGCGGCCAGAGCCGCCGCGTCGGCCGGTGTCATCGTCCCGTACTGCGCGCGCCCACCGGCGAGCGGCTCCGCGACGCGTGGCACGCGCAGGTCCCAAGTCATCCACCCTTCGTACCAGCCCGACTCGTTGTTGATTACGAACAGGCCCGAGATGTCGGTGAACATGTCGATGAACGCGCGCGGATCGTTGGGATCCGTCGGGAGGCCGGGCTTCGGCTCCAGCGTCATGCGCACCGCCCCCAGCGTCGGAAGTCCGCCGTTGGCGAAGTTGGCGCCCGTCGGGATCACACCGTTGTCATTGATGCCAGGAACGATACTTGTGAACACGTTCGGTGGGATTGTCGTCGTGTCGAGCAGGTAGTACCCGAATAGCCGGCTGGGCTCGTCTGCCTCGCTGAAGGCCGTGAGAGGCAGGTACGAATGTGGTCGCCGGGCCAGCTCCACTAGCCGATCCTGCAGCGGCGCGGGCAGGAACTTGATGTCGCCCCGTTGCCGGAGCGAGCGGAAATTTGGCTCGCGATCAGCGCCATTGGGTCCGGCTGTCTGCGCTCCGATCCCGGTCGCAGTTAGCGCGGCCAAGGTTAGGCTGGCCAGTGCCAGTAATGCGTTCTGTGTCGTGCGTGTTGTCTTCGAACTCATGTCGTCTCCTTTGATGATGGTCATTTCGTAGAATGCTGCCCAGGCCGAGTCCGCGGTCGGCCGACCTCGAGCCACGGAGAAGGTTAGTCGCGGCATCTGAGGGAAGTCATAATCCTGGTGTAAATTTGCGGTAACGTTTCAGTAATACAATCGAAGGCAGATACCCCTGTAGGGAGTGTCTACCGCGGATTTACCAATTGCGAGCACCGACCTGCCAGTCAGGTATGTAGTCGCGATGAAGCGTTCCGCCTCCGCGGCCATCGCGCCCGGTAAGACCGATCGACCCAGTGGTCTTGTTCTATCTTGGACGAGCTGCCGTCCCTTTAAACAGACTGCCTGCAGCCACAATAGCGCCAGCGAGCCCGAGGTCGCCACGAATAGTGCTGATAAGACAGCCGAGCAAAGTTGCATTGCGACTTGAAGATTCGTTTCTTGCTTGTTCATTCGGTATTTCCCTTGCGAGGTTCGAAGCTTATTTCCATCACCGGCTTGTTTCAGCGTTCACCAATATTGGCGAACGCGCGTGCAAGCGTTTGCCTCTGTCGGAGGTAATTCAAGAGCCAGAAATCGATCTAGGCTCGTGCATGCCGAAGTCATTGCTCAAGCCGCCCAAGCATAGTGCGCGCGCATTGCGGTTTCCTCAAAATCCCGCTCCACAACGAGGTCGGCCGTATCCACGACAAAGGACTTCTGGTTGAAACGGATTAGCGAGCAATAGTTCATCTGACAAACGATTTCGACTTCGATTCCACAGTAGAAGGCTTTCACTGTTCGGGTCGTATTGATCGCTCTTGAGCTCGTTCGGGGCTTTTGTCGATCGACTGTCGTTTCTGGCATGATGGTTCCCACCTGCTTTCCCGCAACTGATCACGGCTCCTCTGTGTTGCGGATTTCAGTCAGCACGCTGGCGATGAAAGCAAGCAACTCGTCGAGCGAGAGAAATCGCGTTGCCTTGGTCGACGCAACGTGCTCAACCCTGCCCTCGAATCGTCCGGCCTCAATATCGGTCTCCGGTCGAAACTGGACGACGAAAGCCGCCTTGTATTGCCATTCCTCCATACAAGAGTGGACAATAGTCAAAACGT